>NZ_VTZN01000131.1 GCF_008370645.1 Mycobacterium simiae | reverse complement strand
GAGAAGCAGCCGGTCCGATTGGCCGATGAGGTCACGCGCGGACTGCTGCGCAAGTTGAACCGTCTTCCCGCCGGAGGCCGAAGAACAGATCCTCGATCTGTACCGCTACGTCGCCGCAGCCGGGTCGCCAGGAGTCGCGGCGCGATATACCGAAGCGAGCCAGGTGGTAAACGTGCGAATGAAAGCCGTTGCGCCTCAGTGCTTCTTGTTGTGAAGTATTGCCTCGGTGGATGCTGCGCGGCGAGCTGACTTGGCGCGCTTGTCGACGCGTTTCTCCTTCAACGACTTTCCGGATTTTTTGCTCATGGTTTGTCGAGGAGACTTGTCGGACATCTGCTGGCCCCGTCGTCGTGGGGGCCTGGTTGGTCCCGATTTCTCGACCTTACCCCGACTACGGGGAGTTAACCGGATTTTCCCGCGAAGACGTGAGGTTCGTGAGGCCGCTGGCACGCCGACGTCACGAGCCGACTTTGGAGGTGTATCGTCGAATGGGTCGGAAGCCCAGCTAGTCCAAGATGAGTCGGTCGTTTGGCGCTGACCGCACCGAATGACCGCTCACCTCGAACGCGCAGGTGACAACCGCAGTTGGGATCACCGTGAGCGCTTCATGGACTTTTGAACCGTCGACAGTTTCCGTTGTGGGTCAAGGGTTTTCTGGCTCTCCGAGTTTCGGCATTCTCAGCACGTACCCACCGACACTGTGCGGGCTGGCGACTTTCAGTGCTGCGCTGGCCCATGCGTTGACCGCCCACGGCGCCGACGTCCGCGTGGTGCGAGTTTTCGACGACCCGCCGTCCTCGAGCAGCCGTGTGATCGGTGAGCTGATCAACGGCTCGCCGAAATCCGTCGCGGCGTGTGCTGAATTGCTGAATCAGAGCGACATCGCAATTATCCAGCATGACGATGGCATCTACGGAGGTGTCAATGGAGACGAAGTCCTAGACATCATCGACGGGCTGCGGGTCCCGTCTATCGTGATAGCCCACGCGGTTCTTAAAAACCCTTCGTTACAACAGCGTTCGGTCATTGAGGCGATTGCGGCGCGGGCGGATCAGCTGATAGTGATGTCCGATGCGGCCTGCCAGCGGTTATTGTGTGGCTTCGATATCGACCGCCGCAAAGTCGCCACCATCCCGCGCGGGGCGAGAGTCCCAACGGACGCCTGCGTACGGGGCGGCCGACCGACCCTGCTGACTTGGGGCCTGCTCGGCCCGGGCAAGGGCATCGAGCGGGTGATCGACGCAATGCGCTCGCTTAGTGGTTTGCCCGGCCGGCCGCGGTACCTGGTCGCGGGCCCAACGCATCCGAAGGTGCTGCTCGCCGCTGGCGAGGCGTACCGAGATGACCTGATCGAACGGGTGCGGCGTAGCGGGGTCGCGGATTCGGTTTGCCTCGATGCAGGTTACCGCAACGTTCCGATGCTGACCGCTCTCGTCCAGTCCGCGGCCGTCGTCGTCCTGCCCTACGACTCGACCGATCAGGTCACCTCGGGCGCCCTGGTCGACGCTGTCGCGAGCGGCCGGCCGGTTGTGGCCACCGCGTTCCCGCACGCCGTCGAGTTGCTGGCCAGCGGCGCCGGAATCGTTGTTGCGCACGACGATCCGGATGCGCTGGTATCTGTCCTGCGTCATGTGCTGACGGAACCGCGGCTTGCCGGTGCGATGGCGGCCGAGGCCCGCCGATTGGCGCCCGCGATGGCCTGGCAGGTGGTCGCGGGAGCCTACCTGGGGTTGGCCCGTCGGGTCCTCGCGCAGCGACGAGCACGCGTATGACCAGAACGTCGCCAACCACCTGGCCGCTGGGTCGATGAGCCGGCCCTTGAAGACCCCTTGGGGCGGGTGCATCTGGGGTCTCGGGACTGCGGCCGCGTGCAGTAATGTCGCCTGGGCGCGCCGGTCGCCATGATGCTGTTCGAGCGCGCCGCTCAGCAGCGGGTCGGCATCACCGCGGGCGATGGCAGTTCGCGGCCTTGGGCGCTGGTGTCCACACCCGCGGAGTCGGCCTTGGCGGTGATCTCGACGTTGCAGCACGCGCGATGGTTATCGACTGTGTGGTAACGACTCCAGTTGCCAGTCTTTGAGTTTGGAGCGTGGCGCCCCGTCGACCCAAGGCGGCGGCGATAAGCCGTGGGCAGCCCGTCCGCTCCGGAAATAGCAGGCGTGCGCTCGTCAAATCCCTCCAACTAGTGGAAGGTGGAGGAATGATCCTGCCGCCGAGAACGCCGGGCACGTGCACAGCTGCCCGAATCCTGCTCGGCTAGATGTGGCGATCCATGAGCAGCTCCTCACCGCTGTCGACGGCCGGCGCGGGGTAGCGGCCGCTGACCGTATTTGCGAGGCTTGTGTCGTTCTCCTCGATGTCGACGCCGCGGCGATTTCGCTCGTCTTCGACGGCGCCAGCAGCGGAACACTAGGGTGCAGCGGCGAGTCTGCGCGCAGGTACGACGAACTGCAGTTCACCCTGGGCGAGGGACCGTGCCTGGAGGCTGTTGCCCGCCGGATTCCGATCCTGGTCGTCGACCTCGCCGATCCTGACGAGACTCGTTGGCCCGCCTACCGGCCCGCCATACTGGCCCACCAGGTCAGAGGAGTCTATGCGATACCAGTCGTCGTGGCCGGTGAGTTTGTCGGCGCCCTAGACCTCTTCCGCGTCCAGCCGGGCCAGCTGCCGAGTGAGGACTTGGTCGGCGCAATCGCCGCCGCGGAACTCGCAGGCATCCCGCTGCTGGACCTCCTGAACGCTGACCTACAGGCTGCCGTCGCCGACCCCACCAGCAATGCCTGGGCTGAACTGAACGTGCTGAGCCGCACGGAGGTTAGCCAAGCCACCGGCATGCTCGTTGCCCAGTTGGAAGTTGAGCCGGCCGAGGCCCTTGTTCGGCTGCGCGCCCACGCCTACGCCACCGGCCGCAGCGCCACCGACGTCGCTCGCGACATCCTCGACCGCCGGCTGAAGCTCGAGGCCGACTGATGCGCAATCGCCGACCAGGCACCGCCCAGGAAGGAGTTCAACGTGACTGACACCCCTCGCGAAACCCGTGTGCTGGCCGCCGTCGTGTCGCTCGTCGATAGCCTGCTTGACGACTTCGACGTCGTCGATCTGCTGACCGGGCTCACCGAGCGATGTGCTGAGCTGCTCGACATCGACGCGGCCGCATTTCTGCTTGCCGACCCGCTGCACCAGCTCCGCCTGCTGGCTGCCACCTCGGAACAGGCCCGCGAACTCGAACTGTTCCAGCTGCAAGCCGACGAAGGCCCCTGCATGGACTGCTATGCCACCGGCCAACCCGTTTCGGTCTCCGACATTGAACAAGCAGCAGCGCGTTGGCCGCGGTTTGTGCCGGCCGCGGTCGGGGCCGGCTTCGCCTCCGTGCATGCCGTCCCGATGCGCGCGGCCGGCATCGTATTGGGCGCCCTCGGCTTGTTCGGCGCCCGCCCTGGCGAGCTGAGCGAAGCAGATCAGGTGGTGAGTCAGACCCTGTCACACATCGCATGCGTCGCGCTCCTGCAGGAACACCCACCGACACCTTCTACCCTGATGCCGCAACTACGTTCCGCGCTGACCAGCCGCGTGATCATCGAACAGGCCAAGGGCCTGCTGCGCGAGATGCTGGATGTGTCAGTGCAGGAGGCTTTTCAGCTGTTACGCACCTACGCGCGCGGCAATGGCGAACACCTGACCGACGTAGCCCGCAGATTGATGACCGATCGCCAGTCCCGGCCGGCGCTGGTGGCGGAACTGGCCAACCTCCTGGGCGCACCACCGCGATAACGGTTCAGCGGTGCCGTGCGCGGGCGCGCCGCACAGCCTCCTCGACCAGCCGCTCGGCGACGATGTGCAGCTTGATGTTCTCGGTTTGGCTGATGTGAGTGAGCCGTTCGAAGGCCTGCTCAGCGGTGCTGCCTGACCGGCTGCGCAGGATGCCGATCGCCTGATCAATCACTGCCCGGCTGTCCAACGCGTGTTGCAATCGCAGCGTCCGTTCCTGGGCGTTGGCCAACAGCTGCGCGTTGTACACCGCCACTGCGGCGGGCCTGGCGAACTGAGATCCCAACCGTACGGCGTGCTCGGCGAAGGCGTCGCGGCTCTTGGCGTAGGCATTAATTGAGCCGATCACCTGGTCGCCCACGATCAACGGCAGCGCGAGCGCGGAGTGCATGCGCATGCGGGCTACCCGGCCACCGAAGTGTGGCCAACGGCTGTCGCTGCCCATCGATCCGCTCACTGTAGGTCGCCGCGACTGCATGCACGTGATGGATGGCCCCTCGTTCATTTCTTGATACTGAACGGTGTCGATCTCACGGATCAGAAGCTCGGTCGCCGCCCATGTCTGCGCGCTGGGTATGCCGTGTCGCGGGTCGATCAAGGCGACGCCCGCACCTTCGGCGCCGGGGATTGCCTGCGCGGCGAATTCCGCCACGTCCCGCAGCAGGTCGATCACGCCTTGGGCGCCGGCTACGATCCCCGCCACTCGGCTGAGCCCGGCATACAGTTCGGCCTCATCTGCTTCCCGGCGGGTAGGCGAGAGTTCGGGCTGTGGCGGCGCGGTGCGGCCAGGCTGGGCGTCGAAGTCGGTCAACATCCCTCCTCGCGGGCACCCGTAGTGAGCGATGAATGTACTCTTTTCCGCGCCCGCAAGAATCAGTCGATCAGAGCCAGCGTGTGGGCGCGTCGCAGTTTTCCCGACGGTGTTTTGGGGATGGTCCCCGGCTCGAGCACAATCACGTTGCGAGGCCGGACGTCAACCTCGGCCACCACCTCGTGGGCCACTTGATGCTCGATACGGCGCACTTCGACGGGGTCCTGCCAGGTGTTGGACTCTACGGCGACAGCGAACGATTCCCGCCGGTGGCCGGCATCCAGGCGCACCGCCACGGCGCAGCCGGGCCGGACCCCGGATACCCGCGCGGCGGCGCGTTCAATGTCGGTCGGATAGATGTTGCGGCCGGCCATGATGATCACATCCTTGACTCGGCCGCAGACAACCACCCGGCCGGTCTCGGTGAGATAGCCCAGGTCGCCGGTGTCGTACCAACCCTGCTCGTCCTGAGCGCCGACGAAACCGGCCATCGTGGTGTAGCCCGCCGTCACCGGTTCGCCGCGCAGCTGAATGACGCCAACGGCTCGCGCAGGCAAGATGTTGCCATCGTCGTCGACAACGCGGGCTGCGAGCCCCTTCAGCAGACGGCCAAGCGTGGCCAGTCGCCGGGTTTTTCCTCTGGTCGCCGGGACAGCTCGATGTAGTGCGGCGAGCATATCGGCGTCGACCTCATCGACCACCAGGCCGGCGCCGCACTCGGTGAACGATACGGCCACCGTCGCCTCGGCCATGCCGTAAGCCGGCAGGATGGCCTCCGGACGTAACCCGAACGGCCGGCCAGCTTCGCACAGGTCCTCGACGTCGGCGGGTTCGACTTGTTCGGCGCCCGACAGCGCCCATCGCAGGGTGGACAGGTCGAACTGGCCGGGCCGGGCCAGCTTGCGAAGGCGTCGGGCGAACAGCTTGTAGGCGAAGTTTGGCGCCGCGGTCATCGTGCCCCGGTACTTGTCGATGAGCTTGGCCCACAGCAAGGTGTCGCGCAGGAAGTCCATGGGGGTGATTTTGACCAATTCGGTGCCGAAAAACATCGGCACGGTCAAGAAGCCGGTCATGCCCATGTCGTGGAACAGCGGCAACCAGCTCACGATCACGTCGGTATCGATGTCGACTTCGGCACCGATGAACATCGCCTCGGCGTTGGACACGAAGTTGCGGTGTGTGATCTGGACGGCCTTCGGCGACCCGGTGGAGCCGGACGTCAGTTGCAGCAGCGCGATGTCGTCGTCGTCGGTGTCGGCCGGATCGATCGGATCGCTGTCGAGTAGCTGTTCGAGGATCAGCACTCGCATGCCCAGCTGGGACAGCAACGGGGCTGCGGCCATGAACGGGTCGGAGATGACAACTGTATTGGCACCGATCATTTTGATGACGGCGATGGTTTCCTTGGCCCAGCGCGCAAGATCGGTGCGAGCGGTGGGCTGATGCAGCATGGTCAGGCTGGCGCCGCGCATCCAGATGCCCTGCGCTGCCGGCGCAATCTCGGCAGGGGCGCCGGCTAGCACCGGGACCGCGTCACCGCCGCTGACGCCGGCGGTGGCCAACCCGCCCGCGATTCGACGGGCTCGTTCGTGCACCTCCCGCCAGGTATGCCGGACGGGGCAGTCCGGCTCCCCGGTGACCAGACCCTTCGAACTGGATTCCGCTGTGTCATACATAGTTTCGGTGAACTTACTCAAGACCACTCCTTGGGCTTCGGCGATGCGGTTGGTCACTGACTACGGGTGCCGCGTTCAACGGTGGACGGCGCGTGACAGGTGAACTGGTGAATGTCGTGGTATTGGCCCGCGAAGCTCCAACCGAAATTACGGGCGTGCCGGCACCGCTGGTGTTGCTGCGGTAGGACTGCCGCCCGCCCGCGAATGAGGCTCCCGACGGCGCGGCGAGAGGGCCGGCCCCCATCAAGGCACAACCCCAGATGATCCGTCGCTCCGGCGGAAAGCGGGGTATCGAGCATGAACGGTACACATGCACGGGCGATGATGCGTAGGGCGCGCCGATGTCACCGCCAGGTGCGGTGATCACCTCTGAGGCGCCGAGCACGGGACTCCGTCAGCATCAGTCCGATAGCACAAACCCTGTAACTGTCGGCTCAGCAGGGCGATGCAGACTACGTTACGGTGGGGACCTCTTGAAAGATCGCCACCGGACGTTTCCGGGCGGCTGGGTAGTCAACCGGGATAACCATATCCCAGCTTGGGCATTCGGGAAATTGCTAAGCGCCGCGTGAGCCTACGAAGGCATCCGCACGGTCGAAGCCAGGCCTGTCTGACCTACTTCGCGCCAGCTGCGCAATTGACTGCGCGATGGCTAGTCACTGGTTCTTCCCAAATCGCATCGAAATCATCTCGGTGCCAATAGAAGTCAGTCGACCCCTCGGCGATACTGGATTGTGGCCAGCGCCACGCGAGTGGGCGGCCGGTGCATTTCGCATGAGTCAGGTCATCGGGCGGTGTCGCCGCGCAACATGACAGCGTGTTGTGTTGGTCTCATCCGCTCCGCGGAATCGCAGAATACCTGTGATTGGCTTATCGATCATCGCGATGGCACGGCCCGACCGGGTTGATTCGACGATCAGGAAGTCGACGTAGCAGGACAGCGCGCTCATGGCGACCCTCGGATTGCCTTCTCCGAGGGCGGCAGAGCACGGCTTCGTGTGCGCAGGCCGAGCTGACCGTACATATGCGCTCTGGTCAAAATTAGGTCGAAACCGTATCGGCACCAAGGGTTTTCGCGCTGAATTGCTAGACAGCGGTTATCCGCGCCGCCTGCGGATCTGTAGGCCCCTGGCTGGTCCCGAAACCTGGACTCGTTGATTCACCTCTAGGATCTGGGCAGCCATAACCGTCCCCTTGGATCTTAAAATGGTGGGCGACAGGTCTTTTGCGCTGGCGTCAGCGGTGATAAAGCCGAAGCCCCTGCCAGATAACCACACCCGTCGTCAGGTGCCGGTGTCGTAGTCGGAGTAGAACCCGCGGCGGCTCTTGACTCCGAGGTGCCCGCGAGCGAGGTATTCGCGCAGCAGCATGCGCGGTCCTTCGGGTATGCCGTCGCGGACCTGCGCGTAGTGCTCCTCGACGTCGAGCACCACGTCGAGGCCGATCTGATCCATCATGCGGAACGGCCCAGCGGGCGAGCGGAGGACGTCCACAAAGATCCGGTCGACATCCTCGGGGGTCGCCACACCCTCCTGCACAACCATGAGCGCCTCGCGCTTGATGGCGGCCCAGATGCGGTTGAAGATGAGGCCGACGCTCTCCCGTCGCACCTCGAATGGCACCAGCCGGTAGCGGGGCAGAAGTTTTTTCAGCGCGTCGATGATGGCACCTTCGGTCGTGCCGCAGGACATCAATTCGACGCTGTTGGCCAGCGGGGGCATCAGGAAGTGCATGTTCAGCAGCCGCTCGGGATGTTTAACGGCGCTGGCCATCTGGCTGCTCGGATATGACGATGAGTTCGTCGCCACGATCGCGTCCTGGTCGGCGAGCCCGTCGACGGCGGCCAGTAGCGGCCGCTTGATTGCGAGATCTTCTGCCACCGACTCGATGATGAGCCAGGCCCCCGCAACGGCATCCTCGAGCGGTGTGACAACCTCAACGGTTCCCGGTGGGCTGGTAACAGCCAGCATGTCGCGAGCGTGCGGCAACTGGTCGGCCACGAAGCGCTTGGCTGATTCGGCGCGATCCCGGGTGCGGTTGTAGATGCGTACTCGGCTGCCGCCCAGGGCGAACATCAACGCAATACGAGCGCCGAGCGTACCCGCTCCGACGACCAGAACGGGCCGTTGTTCGACGTCGGTGGGAATTGCGTAGGGCATCGATTGTTCAGTCGGCCGCGCGCCGGCCGACGTCAGCGGCGCTGATTGCTTCCAGCGCCAGGCTGTAGCCGACATTCTCGTCGATGATCCTTCTGAGCCGCTGGGTCAGCGCCGTGCGGGTGTATCTGCTAGTCAGCGGAGGCAGCTTGGCGAGGCCGGCGGCGATTTCGCGGGCTCGAGCCAACAGCTGCTCACCGGGCAGGATTTCGTTGATCACGCCCCACTCCTGGGCGGTCTGCGCGTCCAGCACCTGGCGCGTCAGCAGGAAATAACGGCCCCGAATGCTGCCGATCACCTCTGGCCACAACAGGTTTACGCCGTCGCCCGGCACGAATCCGAATTCCAGATGCGGCTTGTCCTGAAATACCGTCTGTGGGGTGGCCAGCACGATGTCACACAGCAAGATGTATTCCGAGTGCAGTAGCACCGGCCCGTTGAGCGCGGCGATCATCGGGGCCTCGATGTCGAGGATGTTCATCAACGTTTTCTTTCCGGCGCGGTAGATCTTGTCGAAGCCTGCCGGTGTGAAGAAGTCGAGGCCCTCGGTGTCCACGGTGTCCATGAACGCGTCGCCGGCCCCGGTCAGAATCACGACCCGGTTGTCCCGGTCCTGCCCGACTAGATGGAACAGGTCGACGAATTGCTCGTCTGTGTAGCCGTTGAACACCAACTTGTCCCCGTTGGTGTGCAATACGATCTCTAACACGCCCGCGTCGTCACGACTTAGCCGAGCGTTGGGGAACGCATTGCGATAGGACTCGAAAGTTGTTGGCATACTGTTACTCCTGTTCTGATGACGAGCCCGAACCTAACATGCGCAAACCGCGAATGCGTGCGACCCGCACGAAGCGCCGGAGATCGTCGACGCGCGACGTTTACCTAGGAGAGCGAGGTCAGCTGTGACGCTGTCAACGAGCGGCACGCCTGGGCAGGCCCACCAGCTGCCGTTGGCTTCTTCCGGCGCACGGTGGCTGATCGCCGCGGCGTTCCTCGGTTCGGGGATGGCCTTTCTGGACAGCACCGTCGTCAACGTCGCGTTACCAACGATCGGGCGCAATCTCGGCGCCGGGCTGACCGACCTGCAATGGGTCCTTAGCGGTTACCTGTTGACGCAGAGCGCGTTGTTGCTCGCCGGGGGCGCTGCGGGAGACCGCTATGGGCGCCGCAGGGTGTTCATCGGTGGGTTGCTTGTCTTCACCGCGGCGTCGCTAGCCTGCGGTCTTGCGCCCACCCCTGGTTGGTTGATCGGCGCCCGGCTAGTGCAGGGTGTCGGGGCGGCCGCGCTGGTTCCCGGCAGCCTTGCCTTGATCGACACCGGCATCATCGGTGCCGACCGGGGCCGCGCAGTGGGCATTTGGGCCGGCATGTCCGGGGTGACGAGCGCGCTGGGCCCGTTCATTGGCGGTTGGCTGGTCGACTCCGCGTCATGGCGCTGGGTGTTCTTCTTGAACGTTCCGGTCGCCGCGGTGGTGGCGTGGATCGCGGTCCGGCACCTTGCCGAATCCCGCAACCCGGCCGCCGGAGGCCACCCCGATTTCCTCGGAACTGCCGCTGTCACAGTAGGTTTGGGCGGCGTGATCTACGCGCTGATCGAGGCGCACGCTCGCGGCTGGACATCGACCACCGTGATCATCGCCAGCATTGGCCTCGCGGCGCTGGTTGCCTTTCCGGCGATCGAGCACCGGGCGCAGTCGCCGCTATTGCCGCTGCAGATCTTTCGTTCCCGGCAGTTCAGCGGTGCCAACCTCACCACCCTGGCCGTCTACACCGCCATCAGCGGCTCGTTGTTTCTGCTGGCCCTTCAGCTCCAGCAAAGCCTGCACTACTCGGCGCTGGCGGCCGGCCTTGCCATGATGCCCATCGAGGTCATCATGCTGATCGGCTCGCCGTGGGCCGGTGCACTTGGGCAACGTCTCGGACCCCGGCTGCCCATGACTGTCGGTCCGCTCATCGCCGCTGCGGGGTTGGCCTTGATGGCGCGCATTGTGCCCGGCACGACATACCTGGGAGCAATTCTGCCCGCCGTCGTCGTGTTCGGTGTCGGACTGGCGATCACGGTAGCGCCGTTGACCGCGGCCGTACTGTCCGCGGTATCGGATAACCATGCCGGCATCGCATCTGGTGTGAACAACGCCGTCGCACGCAGCGCCGGACTACTGGCCATCGCGGTGCTACCGGTCGTGGCCGGCATCCGTGCCGGCCCCGGGCAGCCGCTCGGCGGCGGCTTCACCTTCGCGATGTTCATCACCGCGGCCCTCTGCGTAATCGGGGGAATTATCGCCGCCCTCACCATCCGCACCGGCGTTGATGTCGTACATCAGGTATTGCCCGGAATCAACCATGCCTGCCAAGACCCGTGTACCCGCCGTCCCAGTAGCGCCCGGGAAGCGGCCTAACGCACGTACCGCCAGCGAGCCGAGGGTGCCGGTCAGCTATCGCCCGCCAACCTGGCGATTGCGTCGGAAAGCGCTTCGATACCCAGCGGCTTGCCGGTGATCAGCGTATGCAGCGTGGCGCCGTCGAGGAAGACGGTGACTGCCTCGGCGGCGCGACGGCCGATGCGTGGTTCGAGCAGAGCTACCAAACCCTCCGGCCACAGCTGGGCCAGGGTCTGCAACTCCGGCTGGTGACTTGCCGCGACGTACAACTCGTTGAGCGTTCGATGCCTGTCCAAGTCGGTCAGGTAGTCGGCCGTCAGCCGGGCCAGGGTGGCCGGCAGGTCGGTGGATTCGTCGAGATCATGCTGCCATCGCCGGAGCCAGTCGGCCGCGCTCGTCGCGACGTGCGCGAGCGCTGCTTCCCGCAGCGCCCCCAGGTCGCTGAAGTAGTAGGTGGTCGAACCGACCGGCACATCGGCCTCGGCGGCGACCCGGCGGTGGGTTAGCTCGCCGAGACCATGGCGGGCGATCACGCGCCCGGCCGCTTCGATGATGGACTGCCGCCGACCAGCGGGGTCGCGCGGGCGGCGCCGGGACTCCGTGATCAATGCGCACCCGACAGGTTCAGCGTGGCCACCCCGCCGATGATCAGTCCCACGCCCAAGACCTTCGCCACGGTCACCGGTGAACCTAGGAACAGCACGGCGATCAGCACGATGGCCGCCGTGCCGATCGCCGACCACAGGGCGTAAGCGACGTCGGTCTGCATGCCGCGCGAGATCGAGGCTGCCAGCAGCGCAAAAGCGATAGCGTAGCCGGCCAGGCAGACCACTGTCGGCCACAGCCGGGTGAAGCCTTCAGTGCTTTTCAGCAGGCTGGTTGCCACCACCTCAGCGAAGATGGCGCAGAAAAGGAACAGATAGGTCAAGACTCCTCCTCGTGTACGAAAGTACATGTACAAATGTACACTATGTTTGGGAACCCCGGTGCCGGCTATCGGTCCCGGTCGCGCCGTAGCGTTGTGCCATGGCGCTGAATCGCAAAGACCTCGCCGGTTATTCGCCGGCAGTGCTGGGTCTTTTCCGGTTTGTCTACGGCTTGCTGTTCGCCGGGTACGGATCGATGATTCTCTTCGGTTGGCCCACCCGGACGCCGCAGCCGGTGGATTTCGGATCTTGGCCCGGCTGGTACGCCGGACTAATCGAATTCGTCACTGGGCTGCTGATAGCCGTCGGGTTGTGCACCCGTGCTGCGGCGTTCGTCGCGTCGGGGGAGATGGCGGTCGCATACTTCTGGATGCATCAGCCGCACGCTTTGTGGCCGATCGGTGGCCCGCCGGACGGCAATAGTGGAACGCCGGCGATCTTGTTCTGCTGGGGCTTTTTCCTGCTGGTCTTTTTGGGTGCGGGCAGCTATTCGATCGACACCCAACGCGATAAGCGGTGACGGCGGGGTGTTTGGCGACTCAGCGCACATGACAAGACTGCGTTGGGTCGCCGCGCGAAGACTTTACGAGTCGAGGTCGGTGCCGACGGTCAGCTGCTCCCACGTGGCAACCTCTTTGGCACGCTGCTCGGCGATGTAGCGATAGGCCATCAGCGCGTCGGGCCCAAGGAGTAAAAACGCCGGCGGCTCAGGTGATTCGACGGCCGCGACGATCGCGGCTGCCGCCTTGGCGGGGTCACCCGCCTGGGTGCCATCCATGGTGTCGTTCTCGATGCGCCGTTGCCCTGCGGTGGCGGCGTAATCGTCGATGACCCTGGCCGACTGCGTGAGCGAGCGCCCGGCGAAGTCAGTGCGAAAGGCCCCCGGTTCCACAATCATGACCGAAATGCCAAGGGGCGCAAGCTCACCGCGCAGGGCGCCGCTCATCCCCTCGACGGCGGCTTTGGCTGCGGCGTAGTAGCCCGACGCCACTGGCGTTAGTTGGACGGCGATCGAGGAGATGTTCACGATCGAGCCGGAGCGGCGGGCCCGCATACCTGGTAGCGCTGCCTTGATCATGGCCACGGTGCCGTAGAAGTGGGTCTCGAACAGGGCGCGGATGTCGGCGTCGTCGGCCTCTTCCACCGCGGCGCGATAACCGTAGCCGGCGTTGTTGACCAGGACGTCGATGCCGCCGAATCGCTCGTGGGCTTGTCGCACCGCCGAGGCGACTTGAGCAGCTTTGGTGACATCCAACGTGACGGTGAGCACCCGGTCAGGTGTGGCTTCGGCCAGGGCAGTGACGCTGGTGACGTCGCGTGCGGTAACGACGGCGTTGTGACCCGCGCCGATAACCGCCTCGGCCAGAGCGCGGCCAAGGCCACTGGAACACCCGGTGATCAGCCAGGTCGACATCCCACAGTCTCCTCCCGGGTCGACGCACACCAAAGAGGCGCGCAGCGGCAATACTATGGGGACTCAGCCGATCCGCGAACCTATGGTGACGATTGCGGACGAATACCCGCACAATCCTCTATCGTCCGTCTCAAGCACTCAATTCGGAGCAAGGAAAGGAACATGCGTGAGGACGCTCGAAGGCGTTCTGGCCGGGCATCCGTTTTTCGGCGGGATGGACCCTCGTTATCTGCAGTTGGCGGTCGGGTGTGCGGCAAACGTGCGCTTTGATGCCGGTGAGCTGATCTGCCGTGAAGGTGAGCGGGCCGATCACTTCTATCTCATTCGCGCCGGCAAGATTGCGCTCGAAACCTCCGCTCCCGGTCATGGCAGCCTGATTGTGCAGACACTCGGAGACGGGGAAATTTTCGGGTGGTCCTGGTTGGTGCCGCCGTACAATTGGCGGTTCGATGCCCGCGCGACGGAGATGACGCGGGCGATCGTTTTCGACGGCAAGTGCCTGCGCGAGAAGTGCGAAGCCGATCACGAACTCGGGTACGAGTTGCAAAAGCGTGTCATCGCCATGCTCGGAGAGTATCTGGACGCGACCAGGTTTCGGCTCTTGGACATCTATCGTGATGCCATCGACTGAGGCTGCAGCAACCGCGCTTAGGTCAACCGAAACCACCGGTGCCGTAGGCGCGTTCATCAGCGTGTGATAGCGGGTCGTCGGTGAACTCAGGTGCGGCGAACGTCGTTCGCATCGCCCGATAGCCTCCTTGCGGGCGGCGCATTTCTCCCTGAGCAGGTCGTCGGCTTGCGGCAGCGTGGCTCTGGCCACTACAGCTACCTGCGCGCGAATCCGAGGTAGCGCTGACCGGGCGGTCGCAGCGACCTACGACGTGAGTAGCACAAATGGATCAGCTCGGTGTGTTCGTCGCAGCACCGCAACTGGCTGCCGGATCGGCGCGGGCCACGGCCGGTTGTAGGAGCTGCCATCACCCGTCGAGGCCGTTGGCCCCTTGCGCTCCGGTGGCACCACCAGCGCCGGTGCCGGCGCTGCCCGGCGCGCCGGCACCGCCGGCGCCGCCGGTACCGCCATTACCGCCGCCTCCGCCATCACCGCCGATGCCAGTGACCTGGTTGTTGATGGAGCCGCCGACACCACCAGCCCCACCGGCTCCGCCGCTGCCGCCGGCCCCGCCGGTGCCGCCCATACCGCCGGCGCCATCGATACCGGCCTGGCCGAACAGGCCACCCGCGCCGCCCGCGCCGCCCGCGGCACCATCGCCGCCGGTACC
This sequence comes from Mycobacterium simiae, assembly GCF_008370645.1. GTDB lineage: Bacteria > Actinomycetota > Actinomycetes > Mycobacteriales > Mycobacteriaceae > Mycobacterium > Mycobacterium simiae_A. The sequence goes on along the minus strand of NZ_VTZN01000131.1, from coordinate 948 downwards.
GCCATCGCCGCCGGTACCGCCGGCGCCGCCCGCGCCACCATTGCCGGCCTGGCCGCCGGGAGAGACTCGCCCCCCGACCCCGCCGGGCCCGCCGTCGCCGCCGATGGCACCAACGCCTCCGGTGCCGCCCGCACCCCCGAGACCGCCGGCGCCGCCGTTACCGAACAGCGTTCCGCCGCGACCGCCGGCGCCCCCAACCCCGCCGGCGCCGCCGGGACCGGCATTATTGGCAGCGGCACCGCCGGCGCCACCTACGCCACCGTCCCCGCCGACCCCGGCCACAGTATGGCTGCCGCCCGTTCCGCCCGCCGCGCCGACCGCGCCGGTGCCACCGTCACCGCCGGCTCCGCCGGTGCCACCCCGAGCGCTGATATTGCCACGACCGCCTTCTCCGCCGGGACCCCCGGGGGCGCCGACACCGCCATCGCCTCCGGCACCGCCCGTCCCGGCCGTAACAACATTAGCACTCGACGCAGCGCTGCCGCCAACGCCGCCGGCCCCGCCCGGCGCGCCGGGACCACCGTTGCCGCCGGCCCCGCCGGCAAGGCCCGGTGCATTGAGTCCTGCCGCGCCGGCGCTGCCGCCGTCGCCGCCGGCCTGCCCGATCCGAACGCCGTTCTGGCCATTACCGCCCGCTTTTCCATCGTTAAGGGCATTGTCGATGCCGTTGGCTGCCGGGGTCACCGGGGGCGCGAGACCGGGGTTGGCGCCGGGGACACCGTTGCCGCCGTCGCCGCCGGCTCCACCCGGCCCGCCGCTGCCCCACAGACCCGCGGAGTTGCCGCCATTCCCGCCGGCCCCGCCGCTGCCGGCGCCAGCTATTCCAGCTCCGCCGTTACCGCCGGCGCCGCCGTTGCCGATGAGCGTGCCGCCGGTGGCGCCTACACCGCCGGCCATGCCCGGCCCACCGTGGCCACCGGCCCCGCCATCACCCACAAACCCGGCGTT
>NZ_VTZN01000130.1 GCF_008370645.1 Mycobacterium simiae | reverse complement strand
GGTGTGACGCAACGCGTGCGCTGTAATCCGGGGGAACGTCTTGTCGGCCTTCCGGCAGCGATCGACTGCACCGGACAACCAAGAGTCGTGGGATGACGGCGGCCCGAGGTATCCCCCGGTCCGCGCCGCCCACAGCAGCTCGTCACGTTCCTTGCCTTCACATGTCCGGGCCAGCTCGACGACGACGAACGCAGGCAACGCAATGGTTCGGTTCTTTCCGGACTTGAGGGTGCCGACGTGGACCTTGCTGCCGACACTGACCGCGTTCTCGTGCAGCACGATCTTGCGCTTAAGGAAATCGACGTCGGACACGCGCAGTGCAGCCGCCTCACCCCACCGCAGGCCGGCCGTGCCGAGCAAGAGCACCAGCGACCGGTATCGCCCGGCTTCCACTGCCAGAGCGTGCAACTGCTCGGCGGTCAGGTAGATGTTCTTGCGCCTGGCGCGCACGGGGAGCTTGACGCCGTGCGCCGGATTGGCCGCGAGCCGGCGGTCCAGTACGGCGTCGTCAAGGATTCGGGCCAGCACAGAGTAGACGGTGATCACCACCGTGGCCTTGCGCCGCGTCGCCAGCTCTGTGATCCAGGCCTGCACTTCCGAGTAGGTGATGTCGACGATCTGGGTTGTCGACCACCGCGGCTTCACGTGCACGCGCCAGGCCGACTCGACCGAGTGATACGCCGACGGCTTCATCACGCCCTCCTGGCGCGACAGCCACCCAGGGCCCAGCTCGCCCACCGTGATCTTGCCCAGCGCCGGCGCTACATACTCACCCCGGAGCTTGGCGACCTCGACCGTGTTCGCGAAGATCTCGGCGTCTCGCTTGGTCTTGAAGCCGCGTTTGTCAGTCTGTCGGTGGTCTGGCTTCCGATATCTGACCCTGTAACGCGTTGCCCCAGAAGATGTTTCGTACTTACTGATCGTCGCCACTAGCCGTTCTCGTTCCTCAGATCTGTCTGTTCGAGGAACTTATTCCGGCCGAACTTGCGCACAATCCGGGTGGTGTTCGGCGTGGAGCGCGACTGAATCACGTCGATTTCGTTGTCGGGGCCGATCAGCCAAGCTGGATTGGCTCGCAAAAGGAAGCCGGCCACAGCTTCGCCAGTGTCGACCGTCAACGGGAACTCGGCGAGCAGCCATCGCCACATGCGTCGCGCTTCTACGCTGTCATCCACGCCGGTTATCGCTACCGATTGGTCACCCGTTTCGGTCTTGGGCAAGAGTAGCGTGCTTGGTGAAACCTCAAGTGCTAGAGCTAAACCCACGAGGTCATCGACATCCACACGCCGGTTTCCACCCTCGATTCGCCGAACAGCCAGTGGCGGGATATCTCGCCCGTGTTTGGCCAGCCGAATTGACAACTCCGTGTAGTTGAGGCCGGCCGTCTTACGTAAACGGGCCACGTTATCGGCAACTAGCCGCCCTGTGCTTCCCAGCTCCAACTTCTTGCCCGCCATACCCGTAGTTGTACATGCAAAAGATGGAGCTGTGCAAGCAACTATTGCATGCCCTGACCCCGTGTGATATCTATTGAATCTATACCTCCAACAAATAGAGGTATGACTGAGAGAAATGGAGATCGCTTGCGATGACCGAGTTGACGGCGCAGGTCGCCGCGATTGTGAACGACTTGTCGAGTGCGGTGCCAACGCACCTACTGCCACCATTGGCTACCGCCAAGGAGGTGGCGAATCTACTTGGCACGACAGAGGCGAGCCTCGCGCAGGATCGCTACCTGAACCGTGGCGTGCCCTACACCCGCGTAGGTCGGAGAATCCGCTACTTGCGTAGCGACGTGCTGAAGTTCCTGGCGGACAACCGAATTGGTGGTGACGCCGCCTGATGACCACCTCAATGCCAACGGCCCCCGTGCACCCAGGCGCTGGAACGCCTGGCGGAGGCCGCTGCAGCCCGTCCACACCAGAACAGGAGACATCCATCATGCCACTACCCGCCGACGACCACCAAACCACCGGTTACCCGGTCGACAGCACTACACGCGCCTGCTGCCAAGGGATCGGCGCCCATACGCCCGACTGCGGGGCCGACGAAACGGGCCGCTTCACCGGCGACCGATACGAACGGGTGCGGAAGGCAGCAGAGATTCTGGCAGCCGACGAGAACCTTGCATCGGCCGAGGTGCCCTACAACAGCGAGGGCTTGCTCGCCTTCGCCGATTCGCTCGCCCAGCTCCGGCTGCTGTACGGGCTTTCTGAGTACGACTGCAACACCATCGGGCTTCTCGCGCCCTTGGACTTCCTGCAGGGTCCACGGCGGATGGCGTGGCGCATTTGGGACATGCTGACCGACGAGCCGCAAACGCCACAACGGAACCACGACAACGAGATCGCGGTCATTTACTCGCTGGTCGGCATTCTGCACATGGTGATCGGCGCATTCCTCGACCCTGACCCGGTGCGGAATCTCACCGCACTCCACGCCGGCATCGAAGAGGCTTCCGGCGTCATCGAGTACGTGGCGAGCAAGTCTGGCGACACCAGTCCGATGCGCGAGGCAGCCGCCGATCTGCTGATCGCCGAGGTCGCCGTAGCCGATGCGATCGAGGCGCTTACATGACTGCCTTGAACGACAACGCCAAACCGCCCGAGTGGAAGCCGTACACGCCCGGAAGGCGCTGGCGCCAACCGCATCTCGGAATCAAGGCCGAGGGATTTAGGTGGGGGCACCGAATGGGCAGAACCGACGCTTGCAGGCGGCTCTGGGCGCACCTCAGCCCCGAGGGCAGGCAGCTCGCCAACGCGATCGCGACAGAGGGAGAAGATGTCGACTGAATTTTGGGAGGCCCGGCCGGCCCTCCGACACGTGCTCACAGTGGCACGTGCTCGGCGGGTCGGCCCTTGGGCCGTCTTGGGCGTTGTACTCGCGCGAGCCGCCGCCACCGTGCCGCCCAGCGTGGCGCTACCCAAAACGGTCGGCAGCCGCATGTCGCTCAACCTGTTCATCGCGCTCGTCGGACCATCCGGAGGCGGCAAAGGCGCAGCCACAGCCACCGCCATGGAGTGCTTCCACTTCAGCGGACCCCACGTCCAGATCATCCCAAACGGCAGCGGCGAAGGCGTCAGTAGAACCTTTCGACCGATCGGCACCAAACCCGACGACCCCAACCCGGTCAGCGCAGCCATTTTCGACTGCCCCGAGGTCGACACCCTGTTCGCTATCGCCAGCCGCCAAGGCTCCACCGTCTCAGCGGAACTCAGAAAGATGTACAGCGGCGAGCAGCTCGGATTCGCCAACGCCGGCAAGGACACCCGCAGCATCGTCGAAGCCGGCTCCTACCGGGCCTGCCAGATCGTCGGAGTCCAGCCACTCAGGTCCGGGCCACTGATCACCGCCAGCGACGGCGGCCTGCCCCAACGATTCGCGTGGTTGCCGACCAGCGACCCCGAAGCGCCCGACGAACCACCGCCCGACCCCGGCGTCTGGAAGATCCGCACCCCAGCGTGGAATCGCACACAACCAGGCCACCTACGACTCGTAGGCCAGGAACAAGAACTCGCGATCCCCGACGCGGCCAGCAAAGCTATTGTCGCCCACCGCCAGGCCGTACTTCGTGAAGATCCGAACGTCGACCCGTTGGACGGCCATGCCCTGCTGACTCGCCTGAAGATCGCCGCCGCACTCATGGCCCTCGACGGCAGAACCATCGTCACCGCGGCCGACTGGTCACTCGCCGGATACGTCATGGACGTGTCGACCTGGACTCGCGAACGGTGCCAGCGAGCACTGATCGAACAGTCCCGCAGCGCCAACACCGCCCGAGCACTGGCCGCCGCCGACCGCGAAGAGATCGTTTCGGATCGCAGGCTCCAGCGGTGCAAGGACGGCATCCTCCGCGCACTGTCGCGGGCACCAGACGGTCGACCAGTCCCACACAACCAGCTAAGGCGCAGCCTCAAGTCAGACGTCCGTGACTACTTCGACGCCGCCGCCAACGACCTCTCCAACGAAGGACGCATAACTGCACGTCGAACCCCCAAGGGGGTCGTATACCAAGGTCCACCCGTGGACCACACGTCCACCCCATCTGACCTGCACAAACACGGGGTGGACCACCGGTCCACGGTGGACCACCAACCACCACGCCGACGCCAACGCACCCGCGGCAAGAACCGGGCCACCCAGCAAACAGGAGACCGGACAGCATGACCCCCATCAACCCATACCAACTCCCCGACGACGTCGTCGGCCTCTTCCCGCAGGACGGCCTCGACGGACTGGCGTTCTTCTTCTTCGATTACGAGGGCAAGATCGGCATCGGCCTCACCGTACGAACCAAGAACCTCGGCGAGTTCATCATCCCGCTAACCGCCACCCAGATCGGCGCCATCCGCCTAGCCTGCGACCACATCGCCAACCTCACCGAAGAGGACTGCGACCGCATCCTCGCCGACCTCCGACTCCAAGGCGAAGGCCGATGACCCTCCGTCCATGCATCGTCTGCGGTGAGGTCACAGCAAAGTCCCGATGCGAAGACCATCGACCCAAGCGACCCGCCAAGGACCTGCCCCGCGACCACCCGCACATGAACCCAGCGCGGTGGAAAGCCGCCTCAGCATCGGCCCGCCGCCGCCAGCCGTGGTGCCTTGACTGCGGTGCCGTCGAAGACCTCACCGTCGACCACGTCATCAGCATCGACGAGGACCCCAGCCTCGCCTACGAGCCCCTCAACTTCGCTGTCCGCTGCCGTCCGTGCAACAGCCGCCGCGGCGCCACAGGCTGCACCGACGACGAACGCATGGCCATCCTCGACGCCATCACCGCCCGCGAGACCAGGGGAGGCACCCCCCGGCAGAAGGGCCTCCGCCGCGGGGGTAAGGCGCAGGGGGCGTTACACACCCGCGGGGGGTATGCGTGCTAGGGCATCACGAAGGCTTTGCGGTCGGACGACTTCGAGGCCTTTGCGGGATACGAGACGCTAACCCACGCCGATGGAGAGAAGGCGGTTGCGTGCCGGACCTCGCCTTCCGGCGCATCGAAAAATGTCAAGACACCGCTGTCGGCAACCTTGAACTCCTGCCCCACAGAGATGTCTCCGTTGATTTTGACGCCGTCCGCGCAGGTGATTGTGAACTTCATGCTTGGAGCCTGCCATGAAGGCCGGGCCGAAGGCGTCAGTTGACCCGACTCCGTTGCCGTGGCGGTCGCGGTCGGTGGGGTCTGCCCGGTTCGCCCGGTTCTGTGAGCGCTACGTGAAGGTGCCGAAGGGCATGGGTGTCAGGAAGCCGCTGCGGTTGCGGGTGTGGCAGCGGGATTTGGTGGGGTCGGTGCTGGATGCGGACCCGCAGCCGCGTACGGCGGGGTGGATGCTGCCGCGAGGTCAGGGTAAGTCGTCGTTGGTGGCCGCGTGGGGACTGTATGAGCTGTTCTGCGGTGGTGAGGGCGCGGTGGTGTGCGTGGTTGCTGTCGACGAGCGCCAGGCCGGCATTGTGTTCGGAATCGCCCGGCGGATGGTCGAACTCGACAACCAGTTGGAGACCCGCTGCCAGGTGTTCAAGGAGCGGTTGGTGATCCCGGCCCGTGACGCCCAGTTCCATTGCCTGCCGGCCGAGCCGAAACGGTTGGAGGGCCTGGACTACACGCTGGCGATCCTGGACGAGGCCGGAGTGGCGAATCGGGACAGTTACGAGGTGCTGACCCTGGCGCAGGGCAAGCGGGAACGCTCGACGCTGGTGGCCATCGGCACACCCGGCCCCAACTTCGACGATCAGGTGTTGCTGGACCTACGCGCCTATGCCGCCGAGCATCCCGAGGACTCATCGCTGATGTGGCGGGAGTTCTCCGCGGCCGGGTTTGAGCACCACCCGGCGGACTGTGCGCACTGCTGGGAGCTGGCCAACCCCGCGTTGGATGACTTTCTGTACCGCGACGCCCTGCACGCGTTGTTGCCGCCGAAGACTCGGGAGTCGACGTTCCGCCGTGCCCGGTTGTGTCAGTTGGCCGCCGACACCGAAGGCAAGTTCCTGCCCGTCGAGGTCTGGGACAACCTATCGACCGGTCAAGGCGTGCCGGATCGGGCTGAGGTGGTGATCGCTCTGGACGGGTCGTTCTCCGATGACACCACCGCCCTGCTGGTAGGGACCGTCTCCCCGGAGCCGCATTTCGACGTGGTCGGGGTGTGGGGAGCGCCCGCACCGCAAGGACACCGACTACCGGGTGCCCATCGCCGACGTCGAGGCCACCATCCGCGCGTGTTGCCGGCGCTGGCAGGTAGTGGAGATCATCGCCGACCCGTTCCGCTGGACCCGCACCCTGCAGGCGTTGGAGGCTGAGAAGCTGCCCGTGGTGGAGTTCCCGCACTCCCCGGCCCGCCTGACTGCAGCGACCACCGACCTGTACTCCGCGGCGGTCAACGGCCGCATGAGCCACAGCGGTAACCCGACGCTGGCCGCCCACATCGGGGCCGCCTTCATCATTGAGGACGCCCGCGGTATGCGGCTGTCCAAGGGGTCGCGGTCGCGCACCGCTCCCAAGATCGACCTGGCCGCCTGCCTGGTCATGGCCCACTCGCGTGCCACCTGGCGCGCAACCCACAAAAAGCGAGGAAAGACAAGGAGTTTCGCCTCATGACCGACAATCCACTGTTGACTAGCCTGATGCAGCGTCTGGACGAGCCGGCCGGCCGCTACCACGAACTGGGCCTGTATTACCGCGGTGAGCAGCCGCTGGCGTTTCTGTCCCCGGAAGCCAAAACCGCTCTGGGGCAACGGTTCGGGCGGATGGCCTCCAACATTCCCCGGCTGGCGGTGACCGCGTTGGCCGAGCGGCTGCGGATTACCGGGTTCACCGGAGACGCCGCCGACCTCTGGGATGACTGGATTCGCAACGACCTCGACCAGCTCTCCGGGGTCGCGCACCGTGAAGCCCTGCTATTGGGGGACTCGTACGTGATCGTGTGGGCTGACAAGCTGGGCCGTCCCAAGGTCACTATTGAGTCGGCGAAACAGGTTGTTGCTCAGCATGATCCGGGAAGCCGGCAGATTGTTGCTGCCGCGAAACGGTGGGAGACCAAGACCACCACTGAGGTCATGCTGTATGAGCCTGACCAGATCAGCCACTACCGGGCCAACGCCACCGGCGCCACCACCGTCGGCTACACACTGGTGGACAAGCTGGTCAACCCGCTGGGCGTGGTCCCGGTCGTCAACATCCGCAACGCCGACCTGATCTTGGGGGAGCGCGGCTGCAGCGAGATCGACGACATCAAAACCTTGGTCGATGCGCTGAACAAGCTGCTGATCGACATGATGACCACCTCGGAGTACACCGGCCGGCCCCGCCGCTGGGCCACAGGAATCGAGCTGACCGAGGAACCCGTGCTCGACGACGACGGCAACCCCGTCTTGGACCCCGACACCGGCGAACAGGTCACCACCGAAGTCAACCCGATCCCCGAAGGTAACCGCGCCATGATCTCCGAGGAGCAGGGTGCGAAGTTCGGACAGCTCGACGCTGCCACGCTGACCGGATACGAGAACGCAGTGAATGTCCTGCTCGGGCAGATCATGGCCGTGAGCACGCTGCCGGCGCACTATGTCGGTGTCTTCACGGATAATCCGGCGTCCGCCGATGCGCTGCGGGCGGCCGAGGCCAGCCTGACCGCGCGCGCCGAAGCCCGCCAAGCCACCTTCGGCCGCGGATGGGAACAAGTCGCGAAACTGATGCTGGCCGTCCGCGACGGACGTGACCCGCTGCAACTCGAGGCCCGCGTCCAATGGGCTGATGCGGCAACACGATCCGTCGCCCAGGCCGCCGATGCCGTGGTCAAGCTCTACCAAGCCGGGCTGCTGCCCGCCTCCTACGCGCTGGCCAAACTCGGGTACAGCGACGACGACATCGCCCAAATCCGGGTGGCGCGACGCGCGGAAGCCCTCGACGCGGCCGGCATCAACTTGCTGGCAACACCACCTGTTGCAAACGCAACACCTGAGCCAAGGCCGGCGGCATGACGGTCGTCGACGATTACCAGGCCCGGACCGCGGGCCTGGCCGACAGTGCTGCGGTCCGCGTGGCCGGGGTGTACGCGGCGCTGCGCGCCGGCCATCTGACCGCCGACGAAGCTCAGCAGCTCATCGCCGCGACCGTGAACGCCGCCAACGCCGCCTCGTTCAGCCTGGCCGACGCCTACATCGCCATGCAGATCGAGCAAGCCACAGGCACGCCCACCCCCACCACCGGCGTCCTGCCGCTCGACGAGCTTGAACGTCTCCTACTCGCCGTGCACACCATCTTCGAGGGCCTGGTCCAGCAGGCCGAAGCACACATCGCCGCATCCCAAAGACACGAGGGCACAGCAGATCCGCACACCGCGGAAATGCGGTTGGAGCGACTGGCACGGTCTGAACCCTTGGAGACCGGCCAGAAAGCCAGTGTCGCCGCGATGACCGCACAGCCGATGGTCGAGGGCTGGACGAGGCAGCTCGACGCCGACCCCTGCCAACTCTGCCGTTGGTGGTGGCGCGATGGCCGTATCTGGCCCAAGGACCACCCGTTCCCCTCGCACAAGGGATGCAACTGCCAACCGAAAATCGTTCTCGCCGAAAGCATCCAATCAACACAATTCACCCGGCAACTAGAAAGGAACAAACCATGACCGACACCCCAACTGCGGAGAGCCTGGCTGACAACGCCGACGAACTTTCAACTGTAGTTGAAAGTTCCGAGGAGCAGACCGACGAAACTGGTCACGGCAGTGACCAATCCGAGGCACAGGAGCCCGACACCTTCCCACGGTCCTACGTCGAGGAACTGCGCCAAGAGAACGGTCGCTACCGCCAACGCGCCCAACAAGCCGACCAGTACGCCCAACGCCTGCACACCGAACTGGTCCGGGCCACCGGGCAACTCGCTGACCCCACCGATCTGCCCTTCAATGCCGACCACCTCGACGATGCCGACAAGCTGGCTTCCGCGATCACCGACTTGCTGGCTCGGAAACCGCACCTGGCCAACCGCCGGCCGATGGGCGACATCGGACAGGGGGCAGTGTCGGGGACGGCGGCTAACGTGGATCTAGCCGCGATCCTGCGGCAACAAGCGCAGTAGGTGAAGAAGTGGTCGTCAAGCTCGCCGCGCTACTGGTCAGCGCACTACTGGTCGTCGCGGCGCTGGTGTTTGTCTTCTGGTGGATCGTCACCGCCGCTGCGCTGTACGGCATCTATCGCGGCGGCAGCCGTTCGCTGCGCTGGTACCGTCGCCGGACCCGCGTTAGCGGCGCACCGCCGGGCAGAGCTACTGGCCCGTGCGGAGATTCAACACCGCTGGTACCTAGCGGGCGATCCTCGCGGCACCTACGGCCCGCTACACGCCCGCGAACTACCGATCTGCGTGACAATCCGAGTATTCTGATGGGGTCGGTCCTGGTGGCCGGCCCCATCGTTGTCCTGGTGACACGGGTTCCCTGAATCCAATTCTTCTGTCACGTAAGGACTCTCATGGTTGAATCCGCCGCGGCCAACCCTCAGTTGCTGGCCGAGCAAGTTTCCTCGCTGCTGGTGCAGCCTCTCGAAGCCGCCTCCGTCGTCCTGTCTTCCGGGCCGCGTATCTTTGACACCTCCGGGGTGCTGCGCATCCCGAAGCTCACCAAGTCGTCCACTGTCGGGTTCGTCGGCGAAAACGAACTGATCCCCAGCGACCATGACACCACGTTTGACGAGGTGGTCCTGATGCCCACCGAACGCAAGTCCATTAAGGTGATCGAGCGCTACAGCCGGGAGCTGGCCCGCCAAGCCGTCATCGGCATCGACGCCACCCTCAAGAACCGGTTGGTCAAGGTCGTCTCCGACAAGCTCGACACAGCCCTGCTGGCAGGCAAGGGGCAGGCCACCAACGAAGTCCAGACCGTCACCGTCGCTCCCGGCGGCAACCCGTTCACCCTCGCATTCCGCGGGCAGGCCACCGGCAGCCTGGCCAACGCCGCCACCGCCTCAGCGGTGCAAACGGCCTTGCAGGGGCTGTCTACCATCGGGTCCGGTAACGCCACCGTCGTCGGCGCCAACGGCGGCCCCTACACCGTCACCTTCGCCGGAGCCCTGGCCGCCACCGCGGTCGACCAACTCGACGCGGTAGGCGCTACCGTCGTCACCACCACCGAAGGGGAATCCGCCAACGGCATCACCGGCCTGATCAACCAGCCCGGCGTCCAAACCGGCGTCCTGGATGTCACCAACGCTGATAGCCTGCTCGACGCCATCGCCTTAGCCTCGGCCGCCGAAGTCACCCCCACCCGCTGGTTCGTCAACGGCACCGACTTCATCGCCCTACGCAAGCTCAAAGAGCAAACCGGGTCGGCGAAATACCTGCTGGAATCCGACGTCACCTCCGGGCCCACCTACCGGCTTTTCGGTGTACCGGTCACCGTGACCAACAAGCTCAAGCAAGGCAAGGCGGTCCTGGCCGACACCAGCCAAATCGCCATCGCCCGCGACCTGGCCCCGTCGGTGACGATCCTGTCCGAGCGGTACGCCGACTACGACCAGATCGGCATCCGCGTCGTCACCCGCTACGACCTCGGCTTGCTGCACCCCGAGGCCGTCATCGTCCTCACGGCCGCCTAATGACGACGCCTGAGGTTGACTACGACGACGCGATCGAGAGCGTCATGGCGCTGCTCGGTCACGCTGACTCTACCGGCGCTGTCCAGGAAAAGGTTGCCGCCGCCGTGCCAATCGTGGCGACGATGGCCTACTCCTACACCCGTGGCCGCGGCTTCCACGCCGGGGTGGCCAACCCCGACATCGCAGCGGCCGTCATCACCGCCACCGCCAGGTTGGTCTCCAACAGCGAACAGGTCAGCCGCAGCAATGTGATGGGGCCGATCACCGAGGACGTCCGGTCCTACTTCCAAGGCTGGAACCTCGCCGAACTGTCCGTACTGAACCGCTACCGCGTCCGCGCCCAGTAGCCCGGTGACCCCCCCGCGCGGCGTCAAACCCCGCATCGGTACACGGGGCAAGGGCATCCCACGACGTGCCGGCCTCCTCCGGCGAGGATGCACCTGCGCCACGGGGGTCACCGCCCACACCGCGCCCACAATCTGCCCACAGTTACACATAACTGACGTGAACAACAATGATGTATTTCCGCAGCTAGCGGCAGTATCTGACCTCGTACCAGGAGGTTGAAATCGGTTCGAGTCCGACTGGGGGCACGGGAGAAAGGCCAGCTAGAAGCCTTGCTGGCGTACTCTGTCACAGCTCTGCGCTGCGACGAGAAATCGCCTGACGCGCTTGCCCACGCCCCTTGGCATGAGGTCGGCCCAGTCACGAGTGCTGAAGAACTGACGGCAGAAGCCGATGCCGCCCACCACCTCGTAGGGATCCCGCCGATTCTGGCTGGGGTAGATGACGTCGTTCGGCAAACCTTCTTGCCCTCGACCTACCAGGTGCGCGACAGCAAGCATTAGCCCCTGTACACCCACGAGACAACTTTTCCTGCTAAATCATTCGGATGGCTTACACGATGCGGCGGTTGATCGCGACGGCAACGGTGTCTATTGCGCTGACGGCCTGCTCGTCGAGCACATCGGACTCCGAGGCCGCGCACGCGGGCACGGACGCTTTGAGCACGAGCCGCGGTACCACTCTCACGATCACACCAGACCGGATGTTGGCCGCAACGAACGGCGTGACCCCGGTGGCTTTCGCCAAGCCAGCGCACGGCCGTATCACCTACGGCCCAAATGGAACAATGATCTATACCCCCGACGCGGGGTTTGCCGGCACCGATGAACTCACCGTCACCGTCTGTCGCGCCGTCAAGCTCTACGCCGAGGATCAGCTGCCCCTGGCCACCGTCGGCGGTGTCGCCATACAGGCCAGCGCGCACGGGTCGGGAATTGCTGCGGTACCCGGGAGCGCTGATGAAATCTACGGCCTCACCGACCGCGGGCCCAACGTCGACGGGCGCATCCCAAACGAAAAGGTGCTGCCGGTCCCCGACTTCCACCCCTACATCGCCAAGCTGAAGCTCGCTGAGGGAGTGGCGACCGTGGAGCGGACCATTACGCTGCACGGCTCGGACGGTTCTCCGTTGGTCGGGCTGGTCGACCGCCAGGCTAATACTGGCGAGGCATTGGTGGACCTCAACGGCGCGCCACTGCTGCCGTCGGATTATGGGGTGGACACCGAGGGCCTGGTCGCCACCCGCGACGGTAACTTCTGGGTGTCCGACGAGTACGGCCCCAACGTGATTCATTTCGACGCCAATGGCAAAGAGCTGGAACGCCTTTCACCGTTCGACGGGACATTGCCCCGCGAGCTGTCACTGCGCAGCTCGAATCGCGGAATGGAGGGGCTGACAATCACCCCAGACGGTACGACGTTGGCGGGGATCATGCAGTCTGCCCTGCAGACCCCGGGACTGCAAGGCGCGGCCAAGTCGGTGCCAGTCGCCCGCATCGTGACCATCAACCTGGTGGACCCTGCCATCGTCCACGAGTACCTCTATCCGCTGGCCAATCCGCAGGAGACGAACGTTGCGGTGTCGGAGATCACCGCGCTGAGCGCCACCACCTTTCTGGTCGCCGAGCGTGACAACAAGCCTGCCCCCAGCGGGAACAAGAAGATCTACGCCGTCGACATAGCCGGGGCTACTGATGTGGGGCCCCGCTCCACGGTGCCTGGCGCCTCCTACCAGGCCGACGGCGGCGGCCTGGTAATCAATGGTGTTCCGATCGAGACCGCTGTCGGCGTCACTACCGATGCCGAGGCCGTCGCCAAACTCAGCGCCGTGGGGATCACCGTCGCAGCCAAAACGCTCAAGCTTGACCTCGGAGCTCTGGTGCGAACATTTTCCGTCAACGGTGATTTCTTCGGTCACGACAAGATTGAGGGCCTGATCACCCCGGACGGTGGTAAGACGCTGATCATCGCCAACGACAGCGATTTTGGGTTGGCCGGCCTGGCTTCGGCCAACCCTCCGATGCGACTCAAGCCGAAGATCCTGCCCAACGGCACGCAGGACAACGGCGAATTTCTCGCCGTCGATACGACCATGTTGCCGCCGAAAACCGAAGCGGTGATGGTCGCGATCAAAGTCGGTTGATTGCTCAGTCGGCCACCGGCCCAAGACGAAACACCCTGATCTCGCGCGGGGCACACTTGGCCCGGTATTGCTCGTAGCCGGCGTAGAAATCGGCAGCAGTGGCCCAGGCCGCGGCGCGAGCTTCGCCGGTGAGTAGCTCCGCCCGGTATCGCCGGGGCGGACCCTTGAACTCGACGGTGCACTGCGGGTGTGCCAGCAGGTTGGCGCTCCACGCCGGGTGGCTGGGTCGCCCGTAGTTGGACCCGATCGCCAGCAGCCCGTCGGACTCTTCGACGAACGCCAACGGCTGGGTGCGTGGCTGGCCGGACTTGGCGCCGGTCGAGGTGAGGAGACCCACTCTGTTCCAGCCGGCCGAGCTCAGCCGGCCGTTGGTGCGCGGGATCAAGACTTTGTCGATACGGGGCGCGATGCGTGCCGCATACTGGTAGCCCACCGCACTCATCATTATCTGCTCCATCAGTGCCTCATGGAGCCGCAACCGCCGCCCCCGAATCGGGCTTTCCCGCCGCAGCGCCACGGGTAGACAATAGTCGATAGGTTGCGCTGGTGGGGCGATCCCTTTCGCGTTGCTGCGCCGCGAACTAGTGGTTAGGGCAAACACATGACCAGCAACATCGACGAGCGTGACTATCCACAACCGGCCGCATCGCGCGGACGGATCGAGCCCGCGCCGCGTCGGGTGCGCGGCTATCTGGGCCATGAGCTGGTATTCGATACCACCGCGGCGCGCTACGTGTGGGAAGTACCTTACTACCCGCATTACTACATTCCGCTCGCCGATGTCCGTGCCGAGTGCCTGCGCCCCGAAAACCACCCGCGAACAGTGCAGTTCGGCCAGTCGCGGCTGCACTCGTTGGTCGGCGCGGGCAGGACACACCCGTCGTCGGCGAGGGTATTCGACGCCGAAAGCGACAGTCCACTGGCCGGAACCGTGCGATTCGACTGGGATCCGCTGCGATGGTTCGAAGAGGACGAGCAAATTTACGGGCACCCGCGTAATCCTTATACCCGAGTCGACGTGCTGCGTTCGCACCGGCACATCCGGGTGGAGCTGGACGGCGTCGTCCTCGCCGACACCAGCTCAGCCGTGCTGCTCTTCGAAACGGGTTTGCCCACCAGGTTTTACATCGATCCTACCGACGTGGCCTTCGAGCACCTGCAACCCAGCTCGACGCAGACGCTGTGCCCGTACAAGGGAACGACCTCGCAGTACTGGTCAGTGCGCACGGGCGATGCCCTACAGCCAGACCTGGCGTGGACCTACCACTACCCCCTCCCCGCGGTTGCCCCGATCGCCGGCCTGGTGGCTTTCTACAACGAGAAGCTCGACACCATGGTCGACGATATCGCTATTTCGCGGCCGCACGCGCAGTTCACCTAACGGCACTGTGATATTTGCCTCTTTGCACGCCCGAATATAAGAATTCCTTATCTAACGACTACGCAATTGCGAGGCAACAAGTTAGCTAAATGAGCCTATCACGAGGGTAATTGCCTTCGTCACTATTTGCTCACAAGGGCTCGTTGAAATATGCGACGAATCCATCCTGAGGACACCCTGAGGGCGTGCAGTGACTTAGGTAACACGGATGAAATTGAAATCTATTCAGACAGAATTCAGCGGCTAGACTCTTTCAAAAACGCTTAATCAGGACTGTTCCGGGTGGGCAAATCCGGGTACCCCCGGAGTGGTCCGGGCGGTCAGTGTCGCACAAAGCTGTCGCGACGTCCGTAGCCCACGCAGCAGAGCAAAGGCGGTGCCAACGTGAGCGATGTGAATGGCCAACACACCGGCCGGGACGGTCGGGACGGCAGAGCAGCCCAAGTTCTCGAACTCGGCGCGGCGGCGGATCTGCCGGTCACCGGGGAGATCCGCGTGAACAATGGCCCCATCGCGGGCATCGATGTCACCGCCGACGGACGTCGGCTGATCGTGACCAACTATGGCGACTGCAGCGTGTCGGTGATCGATACCGGTACCTGCCGGGTCCTGGGGACCATCGCCGGCGTCGCGGAGCCGTTTGCGATCGCCAGCAGCAGTGCGCAAGCCGACCGCGCGTACATCAGCATGGTGTCGCCAGCGTATGACTCGATTGGCGTTGTTGATGTGGCTACCAACAGCGTCGTCGCCACCCATCCACTTACGCTGAGCGTCAGCGACCTGACCGTCAGCCCGGACGGGAGATACGTCTACGCGAGCCGCAACGGCACTCGGGGTGCCGATGTCGCAGTCCTGGACACCACGACGGGCCGGGTGGCGGCCATCGACATCGCGATCACACCGGGCACCACTGCGGAATGTGTGCGCATCAGCTCCGACGGGGCG
>NZ_VTZN01000013.1 GCF_008370645.1 Mycobacterium simiae | reverse complement strand
TCGACCTGCGCGCCCTCGACCGCGGCAGCCAGGATGGCCCGCGGCGCCGGCATCGGCGCGCCCTTGAGCTGCTTGCGCAGGTTCGACGGGAACGACGGCAGTATGGCCGCCAACCCGGGCGACGACGGGGTACCGCCGGGCATCTTGTAACCCTTCTTGTCCCACGGCTGCTCGTGCGCATCCGGGTTCGCCTTGATCCACGCCTTGGCGGTCGGGACCAGCTCCTCCACCGTGGGCACCACCTCGTCGACCAGCCCGATCTCCTTGGCCTTGGCCGGCTTGAACCGGGTGCCTTGCGCCAGCACGGACACAAACGCGTTCTGAATGCCCAGCATCCGCACCGTGCGGGTCACCCCGCCGCCACCGGGCAGCAGCCCCAACGTCACTTCGGGCAGCCCGATCTGGCTGCCCTTGACGTCGGCCGCGATGCGGTGATGACAGGCCAGCGCGATCTCCAGACCACCGCCCAGCGCTGCCCCATTGATGGCGGCGGCCACCGGCTTGCCCAGCGTCTCCAGCGCGCGCAGCTGCCTCTTGACCGTCTCGACAGTGTCGAACACGTCGCCGGCATCCTCCGGCTTGGCTTGGATCATGGTCTTCACGTCGCCACCGGCGAAGAAGGTCTTCTTGCCACTGGTGATCACCACACCGGTGATCGAATCCTTTTCGGCGACCAGTCGATCCACGGCCTTGCCCATCGACTCGATGTAGGCCTCGTTCATGACGTTGGCCGAACCCGACGGGTCGTCCATGGTCAGCGTGACAATGCCGTCGGCATCCTTGTCCCACTGAATTGTGTTGTCGGGCATACTGTTAGACCCTCTCGATAACCGTAGCGACACCCATGCCGCCGCCAATACATAGCGTGACGAGCGCCCGCCGGGCGTTGCGGCGCTCCAGTTCGTCGACCATAGTGCCTAAGATCATCGCGCCGGTAGCGCCCAGCGGGTGGCCCATCGCGATGGCGCCGCCGTTGACGTTGAGCTTCTCGTCGGGGATGTTCAGGTCCTTCTGGAACTTGAGTACCACCGACGCGAACGCCTCGTTGAGCTCGAAGAGGTCGATGTCGTCGACGGTTAACCCGGCCCGGTCGAGCACCTTAAGCGTGGCCGGAGTGGGGCCGGTCAGCATGATCACCGGGTCGGCGCCGCTGGTGGCGGTGGCCAGAATGCGGGCCCGCGGGGTCAAATTGGCGGCCTGCCCCGCCTTTTCTGAGCCGATCATCACCAGCGCGGCACCGTCGACAATCCCGGAGCTGTTGCCGCCAGTGTGGACGTGGTTGATCTTCTCGATCCAGTGGTACTTCTGCAGCGCGACATCGTCGAAGCCGCCCAACGCCGCAAGCCCCTCGAAGGCCGGCTTCAACTTGGCCAGACCTTCCATGGTGGTGTCGGGCCGCATGTGCTCGTCGTGGTCGAGAATCAGCAGGCCATTCTGGTCACGGACCGGTACCACCGACTTGGCGAAGTAGCCGCCCGACCACGCGTCGGCGGCTCTCTCCTGGCTGCGCAACGCGTAAGCGTCGACGTCTTCGCGGGAGAAGCCCTCGATGGTGGCGATCAAGTCGGCGCCGATGCCCTGCGGAACAAACATCACGTCGTAGTTGGTGGCAGGGTCCAGCCCCAGGGCGCCGCCGTCGGATCCCATCGGCACGCGGCTCATCGACTCCACACCACCGGCCAGCACCAGGTCGTCCCAGCCGGAACGTACCTTCTGCGCGGCGGTGTTGACAGCCTCCAGGCCCGATGCGCAGAACCGGTTGAGCTGCACGCCGCCCGAGGTGACCGGCATGCCCGCGGCCAGCACCGCGGCGCGGGCGATATCGCCGCCCTGGTCACCCACGGGTGAGACACAACCCAGAATGACGTCGCTGATCAGGTTCTCGTCCAGGTCGGGGTGACGCTTGCGCAGCTCCTCGATCAGGCCGACGACCAGGCTCACTGGCTTGACTTCGTGCAACGATCCGTTTTTTTGCTTGCCGCGCGGGGTGCGGATGGCCTCGTAGATGAAGGCTTCTTCGGACATGTCGACTTCCTGTTCGCGAAAAGGGGGTTTGGGATGGTTCTTGCCGGCACTTCAAGACTAGGTCCAGTAGACGCACACTAACAGGGCCGTCGGCCAACCTGTTGGTTGGGACGGCGTTGCTGGCCGCCATGGAACGTGAAGCTGGCTTCACGTTCGAGACCGAGCGTGAAGCTGGGCTCACGCTCGGCTCAGGCCAGGCGCCCTAAGCTCGTCTGCCATGACAGTGTCGCGACTGCAGCCCTATGCGACGACGGTGTTCGCCGAGATGTCGGCGCTGGCCGCGCGGATTGGCGCGGTCAACCTTGGGCAGGGCTTTCCTGACGAGGACGGGCCGTCGGCGATGCTGAGGGCTGCGCAAGACGCCATCGCGTCGGGAGCCAACCAATATCCGCCGGGGATAGGCGTCGCGGCCCTGCGGCAGGCTGTCGCCGCCCAACGCCGGCGACATTTCGGGGTCCAGTACAACCCCGACACCGAAATACTGGTGACCGTCGGTGCCACCGAGGCGATCGCGGCGGCGGTGTTGGGCCTGGTCGAACCCGGATCGGAAGTGCTTCTGATCGAGCCGTTCTACGACTCCTATTCGCCGGTGGTGGCGATGGCCGGCGCCCGCCGGGTGACCGTGCCGCTGGTGCCCGATGGCGGCGGGTTTGCGCTAGACGTCGACGCATTGCAGCGTGCCGTGACATCCCACACGCGGGCGCTGATCGTCAACTCGCCGCACAATCCGACCGGAACAGTGCTCAATGCAGACGAACTGGCAGCTATTGCGGAGATCGCGGTAGCTGCGGACCTGTTGGTGATCACCGACGAGGTCTACGAGCACCTGGTGTACCCCTCCCCCGACGGCCACGCGCACATGCCGCTGGCCGGCTTCGACGGCATGGCCGAGCGCACGGTGACGATCTCCAGCGCGGCCAAGATGTTCAACTGCACCGGCTGGAAGATCGGATGGGCTTGCGGCCCAGCCCAACTCATCTCAGGGGTGCGCGCGGCCAAACAGTATCTGAGCTACGTCGGCGGCGCGCCCTTCCAGCCCGCGGTGGCCCTTGCCCTGGACACCGAGGACGCCTGGGTAGCGGCGCTGCGGAGGTCTTTGCAGACCAGACGCGATCGGTTGGCCGCTGGACTGCGCGAGATCGGCTTTGCCGTGCATGACAGTCATGGGACCTATTTCTTGTGCGCCGATCCGCGTCCACTCGGCTACCAGGACAGCACGGCGTTCTGCGCGGCCCTGCCGGAAAAGGTCGGGGTGGCCGCTATCCCCATGTCGGCGTTCTGCGACCGGGCGGCCCAGCACGCCGACCTGTGGAATCACCTGGTGCGTTTCGCCTTCTGCAAACGCGAGGACACCCTGGCCGATGCGATCCGGCGACTGGCCGTGCTGCGCGACGGGGCTATTTTGGGCTAGCTGCCGGGCTAGCTGGCCTAATCGGCGGCGCGCATAACGCGCTCGCGCAGACCCTCCAGGGCGGCATTGAGGATCTTCTTGCGGGCACGTTTGATTAAGAACTCCGGCAGCGGCGCCGAGGGTTCGACGGTCAAAGTGAAGTGAACCCGTGTCTTGTCTTCGCCCTCACGACGCAGGTTGTACTCCCCGTGCTGGCCGTGTTGCTGGGCGGTTTTGCGCGCATCCCAGACCATCCAGTCTGGCCCCCAATGGTATTCGAGCAGTTGGGTGTCCACGAACCCCACCACTTTGACGGTGACTTTCACGTGGTGCGGTCGACCGTCGGGATGAGTGTCGACAACTTCAACCCGTTTATGAACCGACGACCAGGACGGCACCGCATCCATGTCAGCGAGCGCCCCCATGATCACGTCAGGGGGCGCGCTAATGACAATTTCCTGCGACGCTTGGACAGCCACCGACACCAAACTAGCAACCACGAACCACGGTACGGAGCCCAGAAAATCGAACTACGTCGGCTGGTCCACGCCGCCGCGACCCATGATAAGTTCTTTGAGCCCCTTGGCCGCGGCATCAAGTACCTGCTCGCTGGCTCGCTTGACGACGAAACCGGGAATCGGCCCGGCCGGCTCCACGGTGATGTCGAACCGCACGCGTGACGTATCGACCCCTTCAGGTTTGACGGTGGTCTCAATGTGCTGCCCGTGCTGCTGGTAGGTCTGGTTCGCGTCCCAGCACATCCAGTCCGGGCCCCAGTGGTATTCCAGGATCTCCTTATCCACCAAGCCCAGAATCTTGACGGTGGCTTTCACATGGTGGGGACGACCGTCCGGGTAGTAGTCGATCACTTCCACCCGCTTGTGCAGTGGTGACCAGGAAGTTAGAACACTTACGTCGGCCAGCACCTCCATGACCACGTCCGGAGGCGCATCGATGACTATTTCCCGTGATGCTTTGACGGCCACTAAGTTCACGCTAGCAACGCAGCCGCGGCGGCGGACCGACTTCGGCGCAAATATCCCAAAGATCGTCACCAATTGATTTCGTCAATCGGGGTGGTCACCGCCGGCGGCGGCCCGACCGATCCGGCCGACGTTCGGGAGAAGCGCGGTGCGGGCGCGGCCTGGTCCACGCCGTGGGCGGTGATCAGCGTCGACCGTGCTCGCAAATGATCGTTGCCGGCCGCCTCGCTCCACGTCAGCACCGGGGTCACGCAGGCATCGGTGCCGGCGAAAACATCAGTCCATTCGTCGCGGGTTCGGCCGGCGAATCGTGCGGCGAAGATCTCCCCCATCTGCGGATACGAGCCGATATCGAGCTGGTTCGGCACGTCATTCGCCGTCAGGCCGAGCCCGGCCAGCAGCGCCGCGAAAAACTGCGGCTCGATAGCGCCCACCGCCATGTACTTGCCGTCAGCGGTTTCGTAACAACGGTAGAACGGGGCGCCGCCGTCGAGCAGAAACGATTCGCGCCGGTCGCGCAAGCTGCCGATAGCCTTCATGGTCCACATCATCTGCGCGAGCACGCTGACGCCGTCGACCATCGCGGCGTCGATAACCTGCCCCTGGCCGGAGCGTTCCCGCTCATAGAGTGCGGCCACAATGCCGAGCAGCACCAGCATGGAGCCCCCGCCGAAGTCGGCAACCAGGTTCAACGGTGGCATCGGCGGGCGGTCGGCGTAACCCAACGCCGACAGCGCTCCGGTCTGCGACAAATAGTTGATGTCATGGCCTGCCGTGGCGGCCAATGGCCCGTCCTGTCCCCACCCGGTGATGCGGGCAAAGATCAGCCGTGAGTTCACCGCTGCACAGTCCGCGGGCCCGATGCCCAGTCGCTCGCAGGTTCCCGGCCGAAAGCAGTCCAGCAGCACATCAGCCTTGGCGACCAGCTCGAGCAATACACCCGGCTGCGTCTTGACGTCCAGGTCGACGATCCGCTTACCCCGGTGCAGCAGATCGCGATCTTCGGACGGCATGGTCAAGCCGCCAGGGCGACGCACCCGTACCACGTCGGCCCCTAAGTCGGCGAGCACCATCCCCGCATGCGGGCCTGGTCCGATGCCGCCGAGCTCGATGACCTTCACTCCGGCCAGCGGCCCCCCGCCAATCACAGTGATTATTTGCCTTTCTTCACCTTGAGCACCTGATCGCGTAGCGCTTTTGTCGCACTGTCGATCGTCCCTTTGACGGCGCGCTTGAGCACAAAGCCCGGCAACGGCACGTTCGGGTCGAGGGCGATCTCAAACTTCACCAACGTGTTGTCACCCTGGGGAACCAAGGTGTATTTACCGTCCTGCGACTTCTGCTGAGGGGAGCTGACCAGCGTCCAGCTCACCTCGTTATCGGCCCAGGTGTAGGCCACCACCTGCTCGTCGGTAACGCCCGCCGTCTTGACCCTCATCTTCACTTGGCTGGGCCGCCCGTCATCTCCGGTCTCGAGGACTTCAGCGCTCTGATGGGGTTCCGACCACTCAGGCAGCGCTTCGAAGTCGGCGATGACGTCCAGAATCTCCTCCGGGCTAGCTTCGATGACGATGTCGCGGAACTCTTTGATTGCCATGGCCCGCACCTTAGCGAAGCGCCGTCCGAGCGGGAAGAACTTCGTCCAGCGTACCGTCGTGTTCGTGACTGATCGCGCGAATGACGCCGGGTACACCGTCGGTGACTATCTGCTTGACCGCCTCGCCGAACTCGGGGTCTCGGAGATCTTCGGTGTTCCGGGGGACTACAACCTGGAATTTCTCGACCACATCGTGGCCCATCCGGCCATACGGTGGGTGGGCAACGCCAACGAGCTCAACGCCGGATATGCCGCCGACGGTTACGGACGGCTGCGTGGAATGGCAGCGGTGGTAACGACATTCGGGGTGGGCGAACTCTCGGCGACCAACGCGATTGCAGGTAGCTACGCCGAGCACGTGCCGGTAGTTCATGTCGTCGGTGGCCCCTCCAAAGATGCCCAGGGCACCCGGCGCGCGCTGCACCATTCGCTTGGCGATGGCGACTTCGAGCACTTCTTCCGAATCAGCCGTGAAATCACCTGCGCCCAAGCCAGTCTCATGCCGGCAACGGCTTGCCGAGAGATCGACCGGGTGCTGTGTGAGGTGCGGGAACACAAGCGACCCGGATACATTTTGCTGTCCACTGACGTGGCGCGGTTCCCCACCGAACCACCCGGTGCCCCGCTGCCCCCCGTTGGCGGCGGCACCAGCCCCCGCGCGCTGTCGCTGTTCATCGAAACCGCCCGTTCACTGATCGGCGAACATCAGCTGACCGTTCTCGCTGACTTGCTGGTTCACCGCTTGCGGGCTGTCGATGCGCTGGAGAAATTGCTGGCCGCCGACGTCGTGCCGCATGCCACGTTGATGTGGGGAAAAAGTCTGCTCGACGAGAGTTCACCCAATTTTATGGGCATCTACGCCGGAGCGGCCAGCGCAGAACGGGTACGCGCCGCGATCGAAGACGCACCCGTGCTGGTGACGGCCGGAGTGGTGTTCACTGACATGGTCAGCGGATTCTTCAGTCAGCGCATTGACCCGGCGCGCACCATCGACGTCGGGCAATATCAAAGCACGGTGGCGGGGCAGGTATTCGCGCCGCTGGAAATGAATGCCGCATTGAATGCGCTGGCGCAAATCCTGGCCGAGCGCGGGATAAACTCACCACCCGTGCCGGCCCCGGCCAACCACCCACCAACGCCTACACCAACGCACGACGAGCCGCTGACCCAAAAGGTGCTGTGGGACCGGCTCAACGACGCGCTCACGCCCGGCAACGTAGTACTGGCCGAGCAGGGCACCTCGTTCTACGGCATGGCCGACCACCGGTTGCCACATGGCGTCACCTTCATCGGTCAACCCCTTTGGGGCTCAATCGGTTACACGTTACCTGCGGCGCTCGGGGCCGCGGTGGCACATCGTGACCGCAGGACGGTGTTGCTGATCGGAGATGGGGCCGCCCAACTGACCGTGCAGGAGCTCGGCACCTTCTCCCGCGAGGGCCTGTGCCCGGTCATCGTGGTGGTCAACAACGACGGTTACACCATCGAACGCGCGATTCACGGACCAACGGCTCCCTACAACGACATTGTCAGCTGGAGCTGGCCTGACATCCCGGATGCGCTGGGAGTGAAGAACCACTTGGTGTTTCGGGCGCACACGTATGGCGAACTCGATCATGCGCTGACCGCGGCTGCACAGCAACAGGATCGCATGGTGCTCGTGGAAGCGGTGCTGCCGCGGCTAGAAATCCCACACCTGCTGCACGAACTGGTTCGGCCGGTGTCGCCCGACGGCAGTGTGCGACGCTGAGGGACCGGGTGCGGGTGTTGGCCCGTGGCTCGATGCGGTGCGGATCGCCCGAACGGTGTGGCGCACGCACAGAGACATCGTTTGACTGCTCACTGCGTCTCGATCCGCATCACCTCGAAGAGCCGGCCCACGAACAGCGGCGGGTAGGCACCCACTCCGGCTCTATCCATCCACTGGGCCACGGCGTCAGGATGGCCGATCCACTCCAGGGCAGCGGCCTCGTGGGGGAACTCCTGCAAGATCAGTACCTCGTGATCGTCGTCGAACGCCTGAAAAACCCATGTCTTTCGCACCCCGGCCGCGGTAAATCGATCCTTGGCAAGGCCGATCTCGGCGGTTAACGTCACCAGGTTGTCCACCGAGGCAATCGCGGCCACCACAACACCGGGCGCTTTCGGGCGATCCCGCGGCGCGGCAACAATTCTGTCGACAATTTCGCCGGCGAATACCGCGGGGATGTCCTGGACGCCCGCCGCCTCGAACCAGTCGAAAAAGACCTGCGAGCGTAGTAATTCCACGACGGGTTCGCGGCTGTGCACGCCGATCAGCACCAAAACGCGGCCGTAGTCGTGCGTTGACGCGTAGACGAGAACGTGATGGGCGCCGATGTCAGCCAGTGCCGACTTGTTGCGCTCAAGTAGTGCGCACACCGTTTTCGGATCCGGGACGCGATAGTCGGAGGCGATCACCATCGAATGGATGTCATTCGTCATCGTCGGACTCCGGTCGCCGGCAGCCGCCGAGTGAGCTGGTCAACGGTTACGCCGACCACCAGGATGGTTCGGAACGCTTTGGTGCACAATTCAATTGCCGTGTCCTTTGCCGCTACTGCCCGATTGCGGTCGATGAGCGGCTCGACCTCCCGACCGAGGGCTTTCTCAACCATGTCGGGGCTCATTTCGTCAACTGACCCGATGAGAGCAGCCATGCCCTCACGTAGCCGCGAAAAGGAACGCACACCCGTCGGGTCGACCTTGACCCGCAGCACCGCAGCCCGCATGCGGGCAAGCGTAACTCCGACGATGGCGGGCTGAGGGCCGGCAGCCAAGTGCGGCACTGGATCGACGAGTCATTTCATCGCGAACCCGGGCAGGTCGAGCCTGGCGAGCATGCCGGGCAAGCCAACACCGACACCGCGATGCTGTAGTACGACCTGGTCAGACAACGCCGCGTGCACCATGTTGTTGAAAGCCGCGGTCGGAGGTGAGGACGGAGCTAAGACCAAGCTCGACGACATCGAAATCGTCTCATTTGCAACACTATTAGGCGGTGCCGGAGCTGAGACAGTGGCGAAGCGCGTCAGCAACGCACCGGTGGTGTTCGCCGGGTTTTCCCGAGCAATGGCAGCAGTTGCTCGACGATCCCGGGAAAATCCCCGCCGCGGTAGAAGAACTACTGCGCTACGTGCAGCCGTCGCGGTATCAGATCCGGCGTTCGTGGAGGATATCGAACTGCACACAGTGGAATGCGCGCTCGCGCTGGAGCAGCTGCTCGATTTCATGTCGCGCTATGACGCTATGCTGGCGGTCCCACTGCCAGAGGTCACATCCCAAACGACGAGGCGGTGCGGCAGTGACCTCGCCAGACGTTGTCGGTCACCAAGTACCGATCTATATTGCTGCCCGCAGCTTACGTCGCGATAGGGCCGACGGCTGTCGGCCCGCACTGGCTGGCTTAAGTGGTGACGAGGCAGCACGGTACGTCCGTGGCGATGACCTATCTGAGCGAGCTGAGCGAGCTGAGCCGCTGCGCCACCGGCGCGGCAAAGGCAGGCCGCAAGTACTGCCAAATACGCTCAATACCGATTCCGATTGCGATAGGCTCTGGCGATAGTCGGCTTGTCAGGTAAGGACGCAGCTCATGGCGTTTGTCACCGCAATACCCGAAGTGTTAGCTGCGGCGGCAGCGGATTTGACGGGTATCGGATCGACCATTAGCGCGGCTAATGCCGCGGCGGCGGCACAAACCACGACGGTGCTGGCCGCCGGCGCAGATGAGGTCTCGGCGGCGATCGCAGCGCTATTTTCCGGGCACGCCCAGGCCTACCAAGCAATCAGCACCCAAGCTGCGGCTTTTCAGGACCAGTTCGTGCGCGCCGTATCGGCGGCCGCGGGCTCGTACGCGGTCGCCGAGGCTGCCAGCGCCTCGCCGTTGCAGGCGCTAGAACAAGGTTTGCTCGGCGTGATCAATGCGCCAACGCAGGCGCTGCTGGGCCGCCCGTTGATCGGCAACGGCGCCGACGGTGCGCCCGGGACCGGACAAAACGGCGGGGCCGGCGGGCTGTTGCTTGGAAATGGCGGCAACGGCGGCTCAGGCGGGGTTGCCAATCCTCGCGGCGGCAATGGCGGGGCTGCCGGGCTGTTCGGCACCGGCGGCGCCGGCGGGCTCGGCGCGCCTGGTGCCCCCGGCGGTAACGGTGGTGGCGGTGGGCTGATCTACGGCCCCGGTGGGGCCGGCGGCAACGGCGGCAACGGCGTCCTGCCGGGCGGCAACGGCGGCAGCGGCGGCAACGGCGGAGCCGCCGGTCTCATCGGCCAGGGCGGAGCCGGCGGCATCGGGGGCCTCGGGGCACATGGGGCCACCGGCGTCAACCCCACCCCTCTGCCGCCAGGAGCCCCGGCGAATCCCGGGTCCGCCGCGGGCCCCGGAAACCCCGCCGGCTTTACCGGCTTCCCCGGCGACAACGGAGTCAGTACCTCTACCACCGGCCAGCAGGGCGGAACCGGCGGTCAAGGCGGCGACGGCGCCTTACAGGGAGGCACGGGTGGCACGGGAGGTATCGGCGGCGTCGGTGCCCCAGGCGGCGCCGGTGGTCAGGGCGGCAGCTCGGATGGATTGGATAGCATCGGCGGGGTCGGCGGCACAGGCGGCGTGGGCGGACCTGGCGCCCCCGGGGGAACCGGCGGTACCGGCGGCACTGGCACATCAGGTGCCCTGGGCGGCGCCGGCGGTACCGGCGGTACCGGCGGACTCGGCGCCGCGGGCGGCACCGGCGGCGACGGCGGCGACAGCAGCACCGGCCTCGGGGGCGCTGGTGGTGCCGGCGGGTCGGGTGGCGTAGGCGCCGCTGGCGGCGCCGGAGGGAGCGGCGGCGCTGGGGGTGCGGGCGGTAACGGCGGTTTGCTATTTGGAAACGGCGGGTTAGGCGGCATCGGGGGTAACGCTGGGATGGGCGGCGCCGGCGCTAGCGGCGGTCCCGGCGGCAACGGCGGCAATGGCGGGCCGGGTGTCGTCGGCCAAGGTGTCGGTGGCACCGGAGGCGCGGGCGGCAACGGCGGAGACGGCGGCGACGGCGGCAATGGCGGCAACGGCGGCAGCGGCGGCAGCGGCGGACTGTTCGGTGTTGCCGGCGGCGCTGGCCTCGGCGGCATAGGCGCAGCGGGCGGGGCCGGCGGCAGCGCCGGGACCGGTGGCTTTGCCGGAGGATCGCCGATCGGCCTCCCCGGTGGCCCCGGACAACCTGGCGCCGTCGGGGCGGCCGGCCTCAACGGTCTGCCTGGCTAAACCGGTCAGGTCTGCCGAATCGCTTGCTCAGCTGGGCATTCGACAGTCCGCTCACCTTCGCGTCCGTTGCGACGTGATGAAAGTGGTTTGGTGCCAACGCGTTGTCGTCGTCGGTCTGGCTGAATAGTTCCAGCCACAGCGTCAATATCACCATGACCACGACGACCGCTAACGCCAGTAGTCCCTAATCGGCGTCGCCAGATTCGCGGTCGGCGTATCTTGCAATGCTTGGCGACGCTGTCAATTGCCTCTCGCCGGCCACTACTTAGCCCACCAGTTCCACCAAGGTCGCGTTGGCCGTGCCACCGCCTTCGCACATGGTCTGCAAACCGTAGCGAATTCCTCTGTCGCGCATGTGATGGACCATGCGCGTCATCAGCACGGCGCCGGAGGCACCCAGCGGGTGGCCCAGCGCGATGGCGCCACCGAGCGGATTCAGCCGATTTGGGTCGGCACCGGTTTCGGCGAGCCAGGCCAGCGGCACCGGCGCAAAGGCCTCGTTGACTTCGAAGACGCCGACCTCCGACAATGCAACGCCGGCCTTGCGCAGTACCTTTTCGGTCGCCGGAATCGGGCCGGTGAGCATCAGCACCGGGTCAGCTCCGGTGACCGCGCCGGCGCGGTATCGCACGATCGGTGTCAAGCCCAGCTCCAACGCCATCTGCGACGTCGTCACCAGCAATGCCGCTGCCCCATCGGATATCTGAGAGGAGTTGCCGGCGTGAATCAGTCCGTCTTCGACGAACGCGGGTTTGAGCGCGGCGAGCTTCTCCACGGTGGTTTCCCGGCGTACACCCTCATCGGCGTTGACCACGGTTGCCTTGTCGCCCTGGTCCGGGAACACCGGGACAATTTGATCGATGAAGGCGCCACCGTCCTGGGCCGCGGCCGCGCGCTCATGCGACAACGCAGCATATTCGTCCAGTCCGCGGCGGGTGAACCCCCACTTCTTGGCGATCATTTCGGCCGACAAACCTTGGTTGAACGAGAAATTGTTATACCGGGCAAGCACTTTCGGGCCGTATGGCATCCCCGTTGCCCTGGCCGCGCCGAGCGGAACCCGGCTCATCATCTCGACGCCGCCGGCTACTACGACATCCTGCTGGCCTGACATCACTGCCTGCACCGCGAAGTCCAGGGCCTGCTGGCTGGATCCGCATGCCCGGTTGACGGTGGTTCCCGGGATGCTTTCCGGCCAACCGGCGGCGAGCGCCGCGTAGCGGCCGATATTGCTGGACTGGTCCCCAACCTGGGACACGCAGCCCCAGATCACATCGTCGATAACTTCCGGCCTGAGCGCGGTGCGTTGCAGCAACTCGTTGAGGACAAGCGCAGACAGGTCGACCGGATGCGTACCGGATAACCCGCCGTTGCGCTTGCCCACCGCGGTACGAACAGCCTCGACGATGACTATTTCACGCATACTGTGCTCTCCGATCGCTTCGGCATTCGCTACCGCCCACCATTAGTAAACGACGTCGCCCGCCGCGGCCTGGAGTCGCATCGGTTATGCAACCAAAGTCGCATCTTTGTCGGCAGCACAATGCGATTCTGCGGCTGCTCGCCGGGCATTGTGCCGCCGCAGCCGGCCCCAGGGCTTCACCTTGTGCGCCACCCGTCGACGCAGCAGGCCGCCTGCAATAGGGTTTCGTCCTATGGACGGGTTTGGCGGGCGCGGGGCGGTCATCACTGGCGGTGCGAATGGGATAGGCCTGGCCACTGCAACGGAATTCGCCCGCCGCGGGGCCGGTGTCGTGCTTGCCGACGTCGACCAGCCGGGGCTCGAGCAGGCCGTCGCACACTTGCGCGCGAACGGGTTCGAGGCGCACGGCGTGCCGTGCGATGTCCGCCATCTACGCGAGGTCACCCATCTCGCCACGCAAGCGTCCCGACTGCTGGGCCGAATCGACATCGTCTTCAGCAACGCCGGCATTGTTGTGGCCGGTCCGATCGCGGACATGACGCACGACGACTGGCGCTGGGTGATCGATATCGACCTGTGGGGATCGATTCATGCCGTCGAAGCGTTCCTGCCCAAGTTGCTTGAGCGAGGCGGCCACATCGCCTTCACCGCATCTTTTGCCGGACTGGTACCCAATGCCGGCCTCGGAGCATATGGCGTTGCCAAATACGGCGTTGTCGGCCTGGCAGAAACCCTGGCGCGCGAAGTCAAGGACCGCGGCATCGGAGTTTCGGTGCTGTGTCCAATGGTTGTTGAGACCAAGCTGGTTTCCAACTCCGAACGAATCCGAGGCGCGGACTACGGACTGGCTTCCTCACCCGATGTGGCGGGATCGGTTGGGCCACTTCCGGCACAGGACGCCGGCCTTAGTGTCGACGACGTGGCACGGCTAACGGCGGACGCGATCGTCGCCAACCGCCTCTACGTCCTTCCGCACCAAGCTTCCCGCGCCTCTATCCGGCGCAGGTTCGAGCGCATCGATCGCAGCTTCGACGAGCAGGCCGCCGACGGCTGGCCCCATTGACGACCTATCGAACTCTCGCGTTGACCGTTCGACACCGCTGCGCTGACTCCCCCCGTCAACAGCTACCAGCCGCCTGCTGTTGCTGTTGGGCCGCTCGCACAATCGATCCCGCGGTCAAAAACGCGGATTTTCCATGGTGCGCAACGTCCACGGGCAAATCGGCAGCGCAGCGCAGCACCATCCGTGCCAGAGCACTGTAGGTCGAGTAAGGAATGATCAGTAGGTTGGCGCGAGCATCACCGCCAGTGACGGTAATGATGTGCTGGCGTTTTCGTTCCCACCCTGGCCAGTTGAAGTCGGGTGGTCGTTGCAAAACAGGCCAGTTGACGTTAATGGACGTGATGTCTCCCAGCGCAGGAGTCAGCACCGCAACAAGCTCCGGCAATTCACGCGTGATGCGGTCCGCACGCGGCCACCACGCACCATCGATATCGCGGCCAAACTCGCGGGCCAACGACACCCGGATGGGATTCGGCCGGCGCCAACCGCCAGTAGGATAGATCACCGGAAGTGTCGCTGTTTGCGGCCGAGGCAACCGATGCTCGCGGTCACCGGCCTGTCTTGCGCGCAGGCTCGACCTGAGAGGTCGAGTGGTTGCGCCACCGTTTCGGTTGCACTGTGCACGGGCAGTTCCTTCTCTTGGGCATCGGCTGCCCCACACGCCTGGGACAACCGGAGAATCACACTGCCTGTGGGTATCATCCGCGCCGAGGAGCAGACCATCGCTGACAATGAAACTAGCTCACCTCTACGCTACGCCAACAACAGCGCTTTGGCGGCACGATGTGCCGCGTCAGGTGCTCCCTGACAGGTGCAACAGTTCACGGCAGTCTGTAGCCCGGACTGCCATGGCATCGGCGCGACCCACTTACCACCAGATCGAGTCTCCCTGCTTTCGGCGACACGTTGGCGATAGTTTCCTAACGGACACTCATGCCGGTAGCACTAGTGGGTATTGCGTTGTGCCACAAAGGTGAACGGTGTTCCCAGACATGGCAGCCTTGACCCGCCGGGCGGTTGAACGCCCTGGTCTACTGGCGCCTTTCGTCGGATCGATAAGGCGTATCCAACGTCCGCACGAATTCGGGGTAGTGTGGCGGTAACCGAATCGAGGATGGATAGTATGGAGATACACGACTGGCGCGACGCGCCTCAGATACATCCCGCTGAGATCCGGGTTGGTGACGTCATCGGCACCGTGGATCCCACCCATCGGCGTTACACGGTCAAGCTGATCAGCGGTCCGCAGAAAAGCCCAAAGCTGTGGACATTTTTCGGGCGCGACGACGAGGGTCTGCAGCATTCGAGCACCTTCCAAGAGGATCAATTGGTCCGCCGGTACGCCAAGGCGGGGTAACGGGCCTAGTGGCCCAATGGTCGCCGGTAGCCGACACCCGCTATCGGATAGTACATTCAATCATGTTGGCGCCCTTTGCATCCGCACGCTGCCCGGTGCGGGGCGCCGCAACGCAGACGACGTCGTCAGCTGGCCAATGCCGCAGATCTGGGCTCCGACGGGAGCAGGGCCAATCCGAGCACTGCGACAAGTCCCACCAGAATCAGAGCAACCCACACCAATTCTTCGGCATTCAACCGGTGCGCCACACCCCATAGCGACCCCACTCCGAGGTTTCCAACCAGTATTCCGACTCCCGCAATGGAGCTGTAGAAACCGTAATGCGTCGCCACCAAGCGGTCGCCGGATAGTGTGGCCACGGTGCGCATTTCGAACGGAAACAAGGCCGCCGAAGCAACGGCGACCAGACTAGCCGACAGCAGCAATGCGCCCATCGCTATGCCAGTGCCGAACCGCTGGTTGTTTGGCGCCAACGCCACTGGCACGAACGATGCAGCCAGGATGGCGGCGCCGACGACCAGACTGCGGCTCGTCGGCCAGCGCGCAGCAAACCAACGGGTGATGCGCAGCTGGCCAGCGATCGTGACCAAAGCCGAAACCGCGAAGAGGGCCGCCACCAAGACAGATCGGCGCCGTGGCGCCAGGACTGATGCCTGCATGGGAAGGGCCAGATAGATCTGGAATGACAGTACGTAGCATCCGGTCATGGCGGCGGCGAACCACAGGAAGGATCGGTTGCGAATAATCGTCCACCAGCCGCACAGGATCGAGGTCGCGTCCGGCCCGAGCCGCCCTTGCATACCGTGATCGTGTCGGTGCTCTGGTAGCGCAAACAGCTGCGTGACGGTCAATGCCGCGAAGACAAAGGCTGCGCCCAGGGCGGTGGTCCGCAAGTCCAGCGCCAACAGCGCCAGGCCCACCAACGGTCCCAGCAGGATCCCCGCCTGGTAGCAGATGTTAAACATCGCAAATGCTTCGATCTTGCGGTCACCGGATTCCGCCGCGAGGTAGGCGCGCACCGCGGGATTGAACAGTGCGCCGGCGAAACCTGTTGCAGCAGCAGCTATCAGCAGACTCGGCAGCGAATTCGCGACCACCAGCAGCCCGAACCCGGCGGTGCGAATTAGGCATCCGGTTACGATCATCGGCTTGTAACCGAACCGATCGGCAAGCGTGCCGCCGATGAAGAACATGCCCTGCTGAGAAAAGTTGCGCACGCCCAGCACCAGACCTACGGCCCAGGTGGCCAGTCCGAGTGGACCGGCCAGGTAGTCGGCCAGGTACGGCATCAGCATGTAGAAGCCGACGTTGATGCCGAATTGGTTGATCATCAGCACGCGACTGGAACGGTTGAAGGCACGAAACTGAGCCAGGACCCCCATCACGCCACCACCTGGGACAGGTCAAGCACCGTCGTGGTGCGCGTCCATCGAGTGACGACGGCGGCCGCCGGCGAGGCGATTTCTTCGGGCTGGGTAGGAGGCTCGCCGCCGAGCAGCCCGTGCCGGTTGCAGAACTCGTCGTTGTAGATGGTATCGAAATAGCGTTGCGGGCCATCGGGAAATACCGCGGCGATGGTGGTCCCCGCAGGCAGAGTGCGTGCGGCCCATTCGGCGACCAGAGCAACCGCGCCCACGCTCCATCCGCCGCTGGCGTAGTGCGTGGCGGCCAGGTTGCGGCAGGCCCAGACGGCTTCTGCCGGCGCGACCCAGTGCACCTCGTTGAACGCGGCGTAGTCGACATTGGCCGGATAGATGCTAGAACCCAGACCGCGCATCAGCCTGCTGGTGGCAGGCTGGCCGAAGATCGTCGACCCCACAGTGTCGACGCCGATCAACTGCATGCCCGGGTTGAACTCCCGCAGTACCTTCGCCGTGCCGGCTGAATGGCCCCCGGTTCCGACCGAGCAGACCAGCACATCAACGCGCCCGAGCTGGGCAATCAACTCCCGCGCCAGTGACCGGTAGGCATCGACGTTGTCGGGGTTGCCGTACTGGTTGGGATTCCATGCGGTGAGGTCAGCGGCCAGCAACTGGGCGACGCGGTCTTTACGCGCCTGCTGCCACCCGCCGAGCGGATGGGGCGCGGCGACCATGTCGACGCGCGCACCATAGGCGACCAGCATGCGGGCGACGATGGGTTCCAGGCCGGGGTCAGTGACCAGGGTGACTGGGTGGCGGTACACATTGCCCGCCAGCGCAAGTCCCAGTCCCATTGTGCCGCTGGTTGATTCGATGATGGGCGCAGCAGGCACGAGGTCGCCCCGGGCGCGAGCCCGCGCGACCATGTGCATTGCGGGGCGGTCTTTCATGCCGCCGGGATTGAATCCTTCAAGCTTGGCCCAAAATCCACGATCGCCCGGCTTTGCGGTTGCCGGTATCCAGAGCACCGGCGTGTTGCCAATTATGTTGCCGGGTTGACGGTTTGGGACGGGAGCCAGATGATAGTTCTGGAGGACCCGACGGTGACGATCCCCCTTATGCCGCAGGCGCAACGAGGTTACGGGTGAGCGGTTGGCAAGCATTGTGCGCGGGTTGTGCTTGTTCATGGTGTCATCGCTTCTGCATCAGGGCCGCAGATCACCGGCGGCACAGTGATTAAGGGTCAGCGGTCACCGGCCATGGGAATAGTCGCCCCGGCCTGGCGCTGACCAATCAGCGGCGAACCAGGCGGAACCGAATCACCAGATCTGTCGCACAACCACCAGCAACCGGCCCGGGCGGCGGGCCGCGGCCCTCCGGTACGGCCATACAGCTCGGCACAGCGGCGGTGCCCGCACTCGACGCCACCGCGGCCACTTCCAACAATGGGGTGTCCGTCCGCGGCAACACCGCGTCCGCGTGCTGCGGTGGGCACGGTAGTGTCGAATCGTCGGCGAGGTGCGAGTGGCCGCTATTCACCGCAAATTCACTACCCACAACCGACAACAGCGGATGGCTGGGATGCGCCGCCTGACGATCAACCCGTGGGAGCCAGCATTGAGCAACCACCGCGGCGATCATCCCGACCACGCCGACGGCGACCACCGCGGACCGACTCCACACCACGCGTCGAGCATTCACGATCGTCACTATATACCCCCTCTGGGTATATAGTGACCGAGTGCGCACTGGGTTGCGCAACTCCCCGCGTCCTAGCAGGGTTAGTGCGCAGGGCCGCATGAACCAAGACGAGGAGCAACCGATGCCGCAACTGCCAACGAGCGGTCATCCCTTGGTCGGAGTACAGCTCAGCAGGCGCGGCTTTATCGGTGCCGGAATCTCCAGTGGATTAGCGCTGGCGGGTTGCAGCCAGTCGACCACTCAGCCAGCTGGCGATGCCGCCATGGCCGCCGCGATTGCTGCGGCCGAGCAGGTCCGGCCGCACAGCGGGAGAACCGTCACTGTCAGCTTGACCCCGCAACAGGCAGAGGTCGACCTGGGCGGGCCGGTTGTTCAGACGCTGGCCTACGGCAACACGGTCCCGGGACCGCTGATTCGCGCCACAGTCGGTGATGAGCTTGTCGTGGCGGTGACGAACCGGCTCGACCACGCCACGTCGGTGCACTGGCACGGCATCGCCCTGCGCAACGATATGGACGGGGCCGCCCCTGCCACCCCCAACATCGCGGCCGGCCAGGACTTCACCTACCGGTTCTCCGTCCCCGATCCCGGCACCTACTGGGCCCATCCGCATACCGGCCTTGACGCCGATAAAGGGCTTTACCTGCCGCTCATCGTCGACGATCCGACCGAGGCAGCCAGCTACGACGCCGAATGGATTGTCGTTATTGATGATTGGACTGACGGTGCCGGGAAGAGCCCGCAACAGCTCTACGACGCGCTGGTTGACCCGAACAAGAACCCAACACCACCTATGCCGACCACGCCCACGACAACTAGCCCCAGTCCGCCAACAACGTCAGCGACCGAGACAACGACGACAACAACGACCGCCGAGATGCCCAGCCGTGGAGTCGGCGACAGTGATCTGCTCGGCGGGGACGCCGGCGATATCGATTACCCCTACTATCTGATCAACGGGCGCATCCCCGCAGCCCCTGTGTCCTTCAACGCAAAACCGGGTCAGCGTATCCGGATAAGGATCATCAATGCCGCCGCCGACACCGCGTTCCGTGTCGCGCTGGCAGGCCATTCGATGACGGTCACCCACACCGACGGGTACCCGGTGCTTCCCATCCCAGTCGACGCAGTGTTGGTGGGCATGGGCGAACGCTACGACGTCATGGTCACCGCGGCATCCGGCGTCTTCCCGCTGGTCGCCCTCGCTGAAGGCAAGAACGCTGTGGCTCGCGCACTGCTATCCACCGGGACGGGCAGCCCGCCCGACGCGCAGTTCCGGCCCAGCGAACTCAACAAGATGGTGGGCACCATCGAGATGTTCACTGCCACAACACCAGTCAATCTGGGCCGACCGGAACCCGGCCTTGAACTCCCGGTTGTCCTGGGGGGCAGCATGGCGAAATACGACTGGACTATCAACGGCGAGCCGTACAGCAAGACCAATCCGCTGCATATCCGCCAAGGCCAACGCCCGACTCTCTTATTCGACAACACCACCATGATGTGGCACCCCATGCACCTACACGGCCACACCTATCAGGTAATCAAGTCCGACGGTACCCTCGGCGCCCGCAAGGACACCGTGATCGTGCTGCCGAGGCGAAAAGTCCGGGCGGTACTTGTCGCCGAAAACCCTGGTACGTGGGTTATGCACTGCCACAACGCTTATCATCTAGCCGCCGGAATGATGACGCGCCTGGACTACATCTTTTGACGGCGGCACCACCGGTCCGGCTGGAAGATGAGGTTCAGAATTTCAGCGGAACTTCCACGCAGACGTGGGTGCCGATCGGGGTGTCCAAGAAGACGAACGTCCCCCCAGCGGCGTCGACTCGGGCCCGATGCGACGCCAATCCGATGTGGCCCTCACCGAGGCTGCGCTCCATCGTGGCACCGGTAACGCCCACACCGTCGTCGGCGACGTCCAACACACAGGTGCCGTCGGTGATCCCCAGTCTTACCGAAGCGGTGGTGGCTCGCGCATGTCGCACCACGTTGGAGAGCAGCTCGCGAGCCACACCGAACACGATGGGGTCGATCTCGCTGCGGATCGGGTAGTCGATGTCGGTACTTATCGTGATGCCCGAACGCTGTGCGGTAAAAGCGGCAAGCTGGCCGACGGCCGCGCCTAACCCCACCTGCTCGAGAACTGCCGGATGCAGCTCGAAGGTGGCCTGTCGCAAGAGTTCTGATGCGCTCTGCAGACCCGCCAAAGCCCGGTTGACGTGCTCGTCGTCAGGTGCCGCCATCCGTAACTCGATGAGCTCCTGGCGGGCGGCCAGCACGTCCTGGAGCGGCCCATCATGTATGGATTCCGAAATCCGGCGCTGCAGCACTTCCGAGGCCGTCATCGTCTGGGCCAACAACTCCTCCCGCAGCGCGCTCAAACCGGCGACCGAATGGGTGTGCCGTTCCTCGATGCGCACCACCACCAACGCAGTACCGCACAAGAACGCATAGAGCACGAAGCGGAAGACCGCTTCCGGCCATCCGATGGCATCCACCATCACCGGGTCTTGGATCACCGCAAGGGCGAATCCGACGAGCGTAAACGCCAGCACCACCGCCGCCCGTCGGGACGACACATCCAGGCCCACCAGCACCGGCAACAGCGTCATGATCAGCAAGGGGTAAATTCCGTCGGTGGACAGCAACTGAAAGCCGGTCAACGCGCATACATCGATGGCGGTAAAGACAAACGGCTCGTATCTGGCGATGCTCGCCAATCGGGGCAACAAAATGAACCGCCGTCGGGACGGCGAGTACGCCAGTACCAGGGCCCACAGCGCAGCGAACGCATAGACGGTGATCAATACGATCTGCTGGGGCCATTCCGACCTTCGCGTGCCGACCAGCATGGCAGCAACCATGAACCCGACTACTCCGACCCGAAGGACCGCACCGATCCGGTATGAGCGCAATTGGTGCAGTCGGCGTACCCGAATAAGTTCCGCGTCGCTGGTCATCGCCACAGGAACACCGTACTCATGCCGGGCATGCGACGACTCGTCGTATGTCGCCGGCCGGAGCGATCATGCGGAGCAAACTGTTGGTACCACGTTCAGATGGTCCGGCGTCGGTGAGTGGATATCGCGGAAGACCAGCTAGACTCATCGCCATGGCCGGCGCTACGACCCCGGAAAAGGTACGTGTAGTGGTCGGCGATGATCACCCGCTATTTCGCGAAGGCGTCGTGCGAGCGCTTTCGTTGAGTGGCTCGGTGAACGTTGTCGGGGAGGCAGATGATGGGCCAACGGCGTTGGAGTTGATCAAAGCTCACCTGCCTGACGTTGCGTTGCTTGACTACCGGATGCCGGGTATGGACGGCGCGCAGGTGGCGGCGGCGGTGCGCAGCTACGATTTGCCTACTCGAGTGCTGCTGATTTCGGCCCACGACGAATCGGCGATCGTATACCAGGCCCTGCAGCAAGGAGCCGCCGGATTTCTGCTGAAGGATTCGACCCGCACCGAGATCGTGAAGGCCGTCCTCGATTGCGCAAAGGGTCGCGACGTGGTCGCACCCTCCCTGGTTGGCGGCCTTGCCGGCCAGATTCGCCAGCGAGCGGCACCGATGGCTCCGGTGCTCAGCGCCCGGGAGCGTGAGGTCCTCAATCGCATTGCCCGCGGCCAAAGCATTCCGGCGATCGCAGGTGAACTCTACGTGGCACCGTCGACGGTCAAGACTCATGTGCAACGGCTATACGAGAAGCTCGGCGTCAGTGACCGCGCGGCCGCCGTCGCCGAAGCGATGCGCCAGGGACTGCTTGACTGAGCAGTCGTTCAGCTCCGCTCTAGCGCTGCAACGGTAGTTTCACCCGAACGTGCGTGCCGGCTGGGGTGTCCAGAAAGACGAACGTTCCGCCGGCAGCGTCGACCCGCGCCCGGTGCGAAGCCAAGCCGATGTGTCCCTCCCCCAGGCGGCGCGCCATGGTGTCACCGGTAATCCCCAGGCCGTCGTCGGAAACCTCCAATACGCACACCTGATCGGTGATTCGCAGTGTGACCGACGCATGCCGCGCCCGCGAATGTTGCGCCACGTTGGACAGCAGTTCACGGGCCACACCAAAGACGATCGGGTCGATCTCACTACGGATGGGGTAGTCGATGTCGGTGCTGATCTCGATGCCGGACCGGCGCGCGGTGAGAGCAGCCAGTTGTTCAACGGCAGCACCCAAGCCGACCTGCTCGAGGACGGCCGGATGCAGCTCAAAGGTGGCCTGCCGCAGACGTTCCGAGGCAGTGTGCAAACCGGCCAACGCGCGCTGCACCCGGTCATCTTCCGGCCAAGCGGTTTTCAGCTCGACGACTTCCTGGCGGGCGGCCAGCACGTCTTGCAACGGCCCATCGTGAATCGCCTCTGCGATCCGGCGCTGCAGCACCTCTGAGGCCGTCATTGTCTGAGCCAGCAGTTCCTCGCGCAACGCGCTCAACCCGGCGACCGAGCGAACGTGCCGCTCTTCGGTGCGGACCACCACCAACGCGGTAGCGCACAGGAACGCGTAGAGCGAGAAGAGAAAAACGGTGTCATCCCATCCCGACGCGCCGAGGAGGACGCCGTCGTGAACACCGGCGATGGCGAACCCTGCGAGTGCGAAGATCAGCACCACCACTGCCCGTCGCGATGAAACGTCGATACCCGCCAGCAGCGGCAGCAATGTCATGATCAGCAGCGGGTAGAACCCGTGGGCGGACAGCAGCTGCAATCCGGTCAGCGCCACCAGGTCGATGGCGGTGAATGTCAGGGGTTCACATCGTCCCACGCCGACTGTTTCTCTTGCCCCGAGCCGTCGCGGAGCCGGAGAGAAAGCCAGTGCCAGGGCCAACAACGAGGCAAGTGCGTACCCAGCGACCAAGACGGTTTGCTGCGTCCATTCGTGCTGGGGAGTGCCGACAATCATCGCGGCGACTACGAATGCCAGCACACCGATGCGAAGCACCGACACGATTCGGTAGGAGCGCAACTGGTGCAGTTTGCGCACTCGCTGCAGTTCCACATCGCTGGTGATCGCCACCGGGACACCGTACTAACAGCGACGTCTGACCGCCGGAGCCGGAGTCGGTTGGCGACTCAGGGCGGTGGGCCGGTGGTGCTCGCAACCAACCAGCGCTGGCAGCTGGGTCTAGCCGCGGCTTTCACTGGGCCCGTCCGGTCTGCTGGCCGCGCGGCCCAGCCCGCGATTCCCGAGCCGCGGCCCGGCCTTGACGACTGCCACCGCGTCGCCGACCAGATGGCGCGCCGCCCGCTCCAGGTCGTCGAGCTGCGTACGTCGAGCGCCGCAGGCAAGTAAACGCTTCCTGGCGAAGATGAGCGGATCCAGAAACTGTTCCGAGCCGACCAGGTCGCGGTATCCACCACGGTCCGATCCCGAAAAATCGGTGGTCCGGTAGGTGATGGCCTGGACTAGTGTGGGACCACCGCCGTCGCGTGCGCGCGCCAACGCTTTGCCGACCGCGTCTCGAACCGCTGCGACGTCGTTGCCGTCGACCGAAACCCCGGGCATCCCGTAGGCCGCAGCTTTGCGATATAGCTGAGTATCTCGCGCCTGATTGCGCAGGCACACGCTGAGCGCGCAACGAATGTTCTCGACCAGAATCACCACCGGAAGCTGCCACACCACGGCTAGATTCGCGGTCTCGTTGAAGGCACCGGTATCCACATCGCCGTCTTCGGTGATGCACAGGGTGGCTTGATCGCTGTCCTCTACCCACTGCCGATAGGCGTGCCCTATCGCCAGCAACGGCGACTGCTCCACCACGCACGAGGGGGCCGACATCCCTGCGATGGGATGGGCAACCAGCGGAGGTTCGTCAGCGGCGATGAGCTCGTTACCGGCGCGCGCCAGCAACGCCGCAATGATCGAGCCAACTGGACCGCCGACGCCGACATGTTGCGCATGCGCACGGTGGGTGGTAATCACGATGTCGCCTTCGCACAACGCCCCTGCCGCACCGATGCCGACGGCTTCTTGCCCGAACGCGGCTGTCACCGGGGTTTTCATCAGGCCCTCGATACGCAGTTCTTGTAATGCCATGTCGAGCAGCCGCAACACCCACATTCGGCGGTACAGTTCCAGGTGATCGAGCAAGAGCCGGTCCGACCGTTCACTCATTCGTCGGCTCCTTAGTCGTTGGCGGGAATTTCGGCTCAGCACAAGGGCTCGGGCCGCCACCGGGCAGCACACGGGCCAGTGGTGCGCACAGCGCGGTGCCGAGCAGTCCAACCGCCACCGTGGTGGCAGCCGTTAGTATCAGTGCCACCGCGGCCACGGACATGGTGGACATCAGCGTCGTCCGAGCCCCGTACTGGTCCACCAGCCACCCGCACCGCAGCTGACCCGTTGCCCAGCCCACGCAATAGATCGCCAACACCGCGCCGGCGGCTCCGGCCGCGTGGCTACGTCCTGTCGAACGGACCAGCAAGCTGCCGGCCAGCAAAAGCCAGATCGCTGCTGGATAGCGATGCCGGGCTGGCCCAACCATCCGGCAAGATCCAGCGGCCCGGGCGGCCTTTTCGACCCCGCCGCGCACATCGCCGGGGGTTCCGGGATGGCGAGTGCACACCGGCTGTTCTGCTGCGCCGGCCGCCGCTGCGATCACAAGCCCAAGGTAAGGAAGCGATCCATGGGAGGGTACCGCCGATCGGCCGGATTGGGTGACGGACGCCGCTTCCTCCGATTGGGGGACGAGTGCGGCGATGCGCCGTCCTCTCCCACAGCAATGGTGCGGTCACCGGTTGGTACAGCGCGCTAGGCCGCAATCCAGTGCGCCAGCCAGTAGAACGGGAGCGCGGCAACCGCACGCGGATGGCTCCAGCGTTGTGCGGTGTAGACCAGATACGTGGCCACCAACCAGGTCAGTGTGCTTGCGAACTGGACCACCGCGGCCATGCCGGGGTCGACATCTAGCCTGCTCAGCCCGCCATAGCCGAGCGCGCCGCCGATGCTGGGTACAAAAATGATGGTCTGAGAAAGAAATTGGACCGGCATCCCGAGTACCAAGACAGCCAGGCTCAGCAGGCCGCGGAGACTTGACCAGCGCATTGCATCCCGGGGAGATCGGGTGTGGAGGAGGGCGGTCAGCAATAAACCCTTGTGCCAGCGGGTGCGTTGAGAGATCCAATCGCGAAGCCGGTCTGGCGCGTCGCCAGGGCTGACGGAGTCGAGTACATGCGACCGATAACCGATGCGTACAGGCGCATCCCTAGATCCGCGTCCTCCGAGACGTTCTAGCGGAGCTGTTCCGGCGGATAGTCCATCGCGGATAGGCGGCGCACCAAGCCACCGATGACCTCCCTCTTCGCGATAGGCCGGGACTAGCACGCTTTAGGTGGGCGGCTGCTCGTCTGACAACGCCGAAGCAGGGCGGCGTCGGTTCCGTCTGTGATGGCGCAGACCTGACATCGCCACTGCGAAAGACACCAGCACGATGGCCGTGGGTAAGCGCCAGCAAGAAGAGTAAGAGCACCCACGGCGCTACCACCGCGGTGATTACGCAGGCCGTCGCTGCACTCTGGGCGACGCGCCGCTGCCACAGCCGGATACCGTGCCGAGCAGACATCGCCGGATTGCGGTCAGCGAAGTCGTGCGATATCGCGTGCGCGACGTCGTCTTCGGACTGGACAAAGAACCGCTCCTGCGCCAGCGCAGGCAGCGAATGCAGCTGAGCTAAAACACCTTTCACACCGGAGTCCGGGTATGGCAGTGGCGCAGCCGATTGGTGCCCAATGTCTTCAGCGCTCACTGCGTGCTGCTCCGCTTCGTCTCCTCGTTGACCAGTGGACTTCTGGTCATGCGGCATAGCGCCGAGACCGCAGGGCTTGCGCCAGCGGAACACACAACGCGGCGCCGATGAAGCCGACCGCTACGGTGGCGACCGCGACCAGACGATGACCGCCGTGAGTCAAGCTGCAGGAGGCCATGATCGGCGCGAACACTGAGGCGATCGCTAAGGTCATCGACCATATTCCGTGGTAGCGACCGCCGTTGGCGGGCGGGGCGATCCGGTGCACGACGCCGGCGCCGATCACGAACCAGGCGATCTCACCCGGGGTACAAATGGCGGTGGCCACGGTAAAGCCAAGTGTCGTGTGAGCCAGTGCGGCTGCTGCCATGCTCACCGCCGACCACGCGCCGGCAACGGCTAGGATGTCGAGCCTGGGGTGGATGCGTTGGGCGACCTTCCGGCCCAGCCAGGGTGACATCACCGGGGTCAGTCCGATACCCGTAACAGCATTGGCCAGTTGCGCCCAGCCGAATTCACTTGCGCTCAAACCACTGTCGGACATGAGCATAGGAACGGCGGCATACAGGCCGCGGACCGCAGTCAGCGTCGCAAGGCTGGACGCCACGAGCAGCACCAGCCGGCGGTCGGACAACGCTTGACGGTAGCTGACGGGGGCCGCTTCGACCACCGCCGCGGTGGCGGCCGGCCACCGGCGATGCGCCTTGGCTGGGATGCAGCCGGCTGCCACCACTGCTAGCAGCGCGCACGCGACGGCGTTGATACCAAACAGCACGGGTACGCCCGACCAGCCGGCGAGTAGACCGCCGGCACCGCCGGTAATTGCACGACCGATGCTGACGATCCAGCCGAAGCGCCAGGCGTCCAGCTTGGCGCGTCGCCGGGGATCTGGCACCAACTGCATGATGGCGGCGCCCAGCATCGGCCGGGGCGCGTCATAAACCAGGCCGGTGACGCTGGCTCCGATCAGTAATGCCGGCACCGAGCGCGCCTCGGCCATCAGCACCAGCACCGTGGCCGCCACCAACATGGTGGACGTCAGCGTCGCGCGCGGTCCCATCCGGTCAACCAGCCAGCCGCAAGCCAACTGCCCCGCAGCCCAGCCCACGCCGAAGGCGGCCAGGACCGCGCTAACTGCTCCCGCGGCATGCCCGCGCTCAGCCACATCAAACGCCAGGAACGGATAAGCGAAACCCGCTGCGCGCACCACCAGACTGCCGCCTAGAAGGAACCAAATGACACCGGGATACCCATTGCGGCCGGCCGGGCTCAAGGATTTTGCTCTGCTACCGGCCCGCACACCGCTGACGCGCCTGACC
This sequence comes from Mycobacterium simiae, assembly GCF_008370645.1. Lineage (GTDB taxonomy): Bacteria > Actinomycetota > Actinomycetes > Mycobacteriales > Mycobacteriaceae > Mycobacterium > Mycobacterium simiae_A. The sequence goes on along the minus strand of NZ_VTZN01000013.1, from coordinate 22,880 downwards.
GAACGGATGGCGACCCGTGCTTGTAGCCGGCGGAATGCAACGACGTAATCGGCCTCGGCGGCGCGAGCCAGCATCGGATCGTCGCTTGCCATGGCCGCCGCTGTCGTCACCAGTTGAACGCTAGCGACCACAACGTTTCGGTAACTCCACCAATCAGCCCAAACAGCAGCGGGTCGCGGATCCGCTGATCGGAGGACATGAGCTAACCCGAGACGGTGGCCGAGGCCGCGGCTAGCCGATTAGCTGCGGCAGCACCCGCAACGGCACGATGCCGTCCTGTACGGCATTGCTGGCCGTGGTGGCCCAGCCGGCAGCCGCCGCCAGCATCGACGCTGTCCCCGGCCCGGCGTACATGCGCCCAGAGTTGACCTCGGGCGGCAACGCCCCATGCACCATCGCTGTGAGGTCTGGCTGTTAGCGCGCTGCTATCGCGTTTGCCGCTTCGGTTGCTGCATAGGAGCCGCCGCTGGCACCGAGAGTGGTCACGAACAGTTCGTGAATCGCCGCGGCCTGCGCGCTCACCGCTTGATAGAGCGCACCGTGGGCAGCAAAGTGCGCTGCGGTCAGTGCCGACACCTCGTCGGCGGCGGCCGGCACGACGCCGGTGATGGGCGCAATCGCGGCCGCATTACTCGCGTTCATCGCGGTACCGATCGAATGTAGGTTTCCGGCTGCCGCGATCAGCGCCTCGGGTTCACTGGTCACGAAGGACATAGGACAAGAGTGCCGCCGTAACGCGCCGATGTCTGTCGGCTGAGCGGTCACAGTGCGGGATGAAAGGCGCTGTCCCCCGATCGACGGACGTAACGTCCCCCTTCCTGGCGCGTGACCTGGCGGTCGCGCCGCAACCACAGTTCGAGTTGCCGGAAGCCCTCGCTGGCGCCCCCTACACTGTTGCGGTGGCGCAACCGGTGCCGAGCATCGCAGTCCCAGGCGGCAAGGTCTGGTTCAAACGGGTTGGTGGCGGATCCGGCCTCCCGCTGCTTGTGGTCCATGGCGGCCCCGGTCTGCCGCATTACTACTTGGCTTCGCTGGAACGCCTGGCCGACACACGTGAGGTCATTTTCTGGGATCAGCTCGGCTGCGGAAATTCCGATCGTCCTGCAAACGTGAACCTTTGGACTATGCAGCGCTCGGTGGCCGAAATGGACGCAGTGGTACAAGCGCTCGGCCTCAACGCCTTTCATATCTTCGGCAACTCCTGGGGCGGCATGCTCGCCCAGCAGTACGTCCTCGACGTGGCATCGCCAGCCGTGAGCCTAGTCATTTCAAACAGCACCGCATCCATACCGCAGTTTGCCGACAACGTGACCCGGTTGAAGTCCGGATTGGACTTGGCAACCCAAACCGCCATCGACCGCCACGAATCGGCCGGGACAACGTCTTCCGCCGAGTACCAGGCGGCGATCAACACCTGGAACGAGAACTATCTGTGCCGCACCCACCCCTGGCCCGACGAGCTACACCAGGCGTTCGCGAACATGGGCACCGAAATCTTCGAAACGCTGTTCGGGCCGAGCGACTTTCACATCGTCGGAGCCCTGCACGACTGGGATGTCTTCGATCGGTTGGGCGAGATCGCGCTGCCAACATTGCTCATGGCAGGCAGGTATGACGAATGTTCGCCCGAACACATGCGGGAGATGCACCAGCGCATTGCCGGTTCGCGGTTCGAATTCTTCGAGCGCAGCTCCCACCTGCCGTTCATCGAAGAACCAGACCGGTTCGATCAAGTAATGCGGCAGTTTCTAGGGGAATACGACTGATTGCGGGCTTTCGCGAGGTAAGTGCCGCGCGTCAATCGGCTCTCCTATTGTGAGACGGCTAATCGATCGGCGCGTTGAGGATCGCTCGGTCGACGCCGGCACCTGGGCCGTCGAAGTGCCACCACTCGCCGGAGTACACGCTCAACCCGCCGTAGTTCATCACATCCCGCAGCCGTTTGCGATTGACTTGGGCAACGTCACTCACCCCTTGGGTCGCGAAGGCCTCTGCGCGTGAAGAGAAATCGTCGAAGTCGGTGCCCATGTCAGCCAGGCAGGGCCCGTTCAGCTGGCGTTCGGGCGGGCACTGCGCTTGCGCACTTGCGAATGTCACGTCAACTGAGCGCCCTGCTTCGTGGCTGTGCGCGTACGGCCCGGGTCGCGCCACCCAGGCCGGATTCGGGACTACCTGGAACAACTTGATTTGGACATCGTGGGGACGGTAGCAATCCCAGAACACCAGCAGCTGTCCCTGTGGGCGCAGCGCCGAGGCGGCCGCCGCCAGGCCCTGCGCCATAGATTGGTGCACGAGGCACCGCGCGCCAGCGGGATACAGCTGCGTGTGGGTGAAATTGTTGGCCGTTGCGTAGCGCAGCTCAACGATGGCATCGGGAACCACGCTTCGCACATCGACAAGACCGGCCGCGGCGGCTGCCGCGCTGACCGGCGGCACGCCGGGAACGCTAGTGCTAGTGGTCGTCGCGATGGCGCGGACTGCCGAGCGGCTCGAAGCGCTAGGCGCGGCCGAAAAACGGCAGCTGGCCGCGCATGCCAGGACAAGAATGCCGGCACCAAGCCGGCCCAGCACACCCATCCGTCGTTGGGTAGCGGCGGTGATCACCGCAATGAGTTTACGACACGTCACCAGCACTAGCCGATATCGCCGTCGACGTAACGCTGCAGGTTGGGCGCGATCGCGGCCAGCAGCTGCTCCTCGGACATGGACGCGATCGGCTCGATCTTCCAGACGTAGCGCAGCAACGCGAACCCGATCAGTTGGCTGGCGATGAGGCTGCTGCGGCGCAGCCGTTCCGCCTCGGTGGCTCCCAACGTGGATTCGCCGATCAACCCGCGTTCGACAATGAGCCGTAGCTTCTCGCGGGTCTTGGTTTCATGCGCGGCGGTGAGCACCACCGCCCGCAGAACCGGTCCGATCTCGTCGTCAGTCCAGTTGTCCATCACGTTACGCAGCAGCTGCTTGCCCATGTCGGCGTGCGGCGCGGCCCACGTCGCAGCCACCGAGTCGAGCCACTTCTGCGGGGGAACAGTGGCCGCGTCGAGCAAGCCCGCCTTGGAGCCGAAGTAGTGGTAGATGAGCGCTGGGTCCACGTCGGCCGCGCGGGCGACGGCACGCACCGCCGTGCCTGCCCAGCCGTGCTCGGCGAACTCGTCTCGGGCCGCGTCCAGGATGCGCGCCGCCAGCACGCCACGTTCGTCGCGCGGACCCGGAGCGCCTGATCGCATGGCCATGCGGTCACTTTACGGTGAAATTCATCTTGCGTTGAAACTAGTTTCAACATACCGTGAAACTATGCCCGCGCGGAAGACACTCAACGGTCCCCAAACCACCGGGCGGCAATATCGCAACCTCAGCGAGCCGCAGTACCCGACCCGCACCGACACCAACACCGCGATCACCGTGCGCGATGGCACCACCTTGTTGGCCGACATTCACCGGCCCGATTCCGACGGCAGATTCCCTGCACTGCTGGCCGCCTCGCCCTACCCGCGCCAGATGCAGGATTTTGGCGCACCCGCCGGATTTATCGAGGCCGGAGCGACCGACTTTTGGGTTCGGCGCGGCTATGTGCACGTCATCGCCAACCTGCGCGGCACCTGCGGATCGGGTGGGACATTCAGCTTCTTCGACGCCCAGGAGCGCCGAGACCTCTACGACCTGGTCGAGTGGGCCGCCGCCCAACCTTGGTGCGACGGGAACGTCGGCATGATCGGTATCAGCTACTTCGCCATGAGCCAACTCGAGGCCGCCGTGGAGCGCCCGCCGCACCTCAAGGCCATCTTTCCGCTCGCGGTGACCACGGACCTCTACGAAGGAGCCAACCACCACGGCTTGTTGAGTTCGTCTTTCGTCACACCGTTCCTCGCGATGACTGGCCTGACCTCCGACCGCAGCGACAAACTCTGGCGCAGCAAGCCGGTTGACCTGGTCCGTCGCGTACTGAATAGCCCAGGGGTGCATAAGAGATTCGAAACCTTGAACGGCGAGTCGGCGCTTACCATGCTGCGGCAGCTGCTTCGGCTCCCGCACAACCCGCACCCATGGGACGAGCTGTGGCTGGACGCCGCGGTCAAGCATCCGACCCGCGATCAGTGGTGGCAGGAACGAAACCTGTTGCCGCTGATCAAGGAAATCGACATTCCGGTATATCTGGGGTGCGACTGGGAGAATGTCCCGCTACACCTTCCGTCGACCTTCTCGGCCTGGAAAGGCTTGTGCGACAACACATGCGTCCGCATGGGCATGCTAGGAAAATTCGGTCTAACCTGGCCGTGGGAGAGCATGCACGTCGAAGCGCTGGCCTGGTACGACCATTGGCTGAAGGGCCGCGACACCGGAATTACCGACGGGCCGCCGATCCGCTATTTCCTGCCCGGCGCCGAGGAGTGGCGGACCGCCGAGTCCTGGCCGCCGTCGACAACTCCGCACCGCGAACTCGCCCTGCGCGCCGACGCAACATTGAGCGACAACGAGGGCAACCCGGGTAGCCGCGAATTCATGGCGCTGGGCGCCGGCTTGGCCCGTGCCAAGCCGAGCGCCATCGATCCTCCGTCCATGCTGGCCTGGATCAGCTCGGTGTTAGCCGAGGATCTCGATGTCGTCGGCGACATTGAGCTACGGCTCGTCGCCTCGGCGACAGCAATCGACACCGCATGGATCGCTACGTTGCAGGACGTCGCACCGCACGGCGAAAGCACTGACGTGACAGCGGGCTGGTTACGCGCCAGCCTGCGCGAAGTCGACGAGCAGGCCAGCCGTCCCGGGGCACCGGAGTTACCCTGCCGGAATCCGAAAGCCGTACCACTGGGACAGGATGTCGTGTACCGAATCCCGTTGGTCCCCAATGCTCGCCGCTTCAAGAAAGGCCACCGCATTCAGCTGGTACTCACCAGCGACGACCAGGATCGGGCAGCGCCGGCCATCATGGGCTTCCGCCACGCCAGTGTCGGTACCAGCAGCCTCAACACGGTCCACTCATCGTCGCGTCTACTGCTGCCGGTTCTGCGCTGATCACTTGAGTCGCTGCAGCAGAACAGCGCGTTAATCAAACCGCAAGCACAGCAGATTTCCTGACGGTTTCGGTTGGGCGAAGATACGGCAGCGTGGAAAGCCCAATAGGACATATTCGATAGGTTCAGCTATACCGTGGCCCGATGCCCCAATCCAACCATTACGAGCGGCCCTGGCTCCCAGCACTTTACGCTATGGTGTCGGCATTCGTTTTGGCATTGTAAGCTTGAATTCGAGCTGCCGGCCAGCGAATCCGTCACAAACGCGTGGAGCAGCAAACTGGCCCGAACCGGAACACACTACGTTCTGACTCCCGAGTCCTACAGCAGCGCGCGAACAACCTGATTTCCTATGTCGCGCCGGCGCCGATCAGCACTTGGGACTTCAGCGTGCTCGATTTCACCAACGACGTAGGCAGCCGCGGCCTGATAACCACCGCGTGGTACCTCACCAGCATCCAAGCCGGCTTCGAACCCTGGAACAGGCGTGGGCCTGGCGCTGAACTCGTTCTCGGCGAACGTCAACCGCGGCTGAGGCGCACCGGGCACTGCCGATAGCCGACGGTAGCGCGGCGCTAGTCTATCTCACAATAACTTCATAGAATTAATGTTTAATTATCTTAAGTGCATCGGGTAATCTCACCGTTGCAGCCCCTTAGGGCAGCGACAGGGTCGTCAAACAGGGGCTAACCCGTTTCTCTACAACGAGAGAGGGTGTGCGCGGGTGTGTGCTAGCTATTCGTGCCAACCGTTGGCGAGCGCGGCGGAGGTGCCGGCGGCAGCTGAGAGACCTGCCTTGTCGCTGACGCCCGCTACGCGCTCACCGCTGATAGCGGCGGGCTGTTACGCGGTACCTGTCGGCGACCCGGATTGGCCCTCCGACTTTCGGCAGCAGGTACTGGCCACTGTTGCCGATTTCGTCGCGACCCGTAGCGCCGCCGAGCTCGCCGGCGCGGGTTTGACGGCAGCAGGCGAGGTGTTGCTGCGATTTGTCTCGGGCGGCAAATGTCTACGCTCCGCCTTCATGTACACGGGGTGGTTGTGCGGCGCCGCCCCGAGCACCGCGGCCGTGTCGGCCGCTGCCAGTTTGGAGTTGCTGCACGCGTTTGCCCTGTTGCAGGACGATGTGATGGACCAATCGGCAGACCGTCGAGGCCGCCCGGCAGTCCATGTCCAGCTGGCCCGGTGGTACCGAAAACGGGGTTTGTCCGGCTTGGCAGGGCGCTTCGGCGAATCAGCGGCCATTCTGCTGGGCGATCTCTGCCTCATCTGGGCCGAACAGATGTTGCGCGAAAGCGGTGTCGAGGCGCGCCGACTTCGGCAGGTCTGGCCGCGCTACGACGCAATGCGCGTCGAGCTGGCGGTGGGCCAATTCGCGGACTTGACAAACGATATTCGTGACCTGCCGTCGCTGCAGGCCGTTCTCGACATCGCACGGCGTAAGTCGGGCAACTACACGGTGCGCCGGCCGTTGGAGATCGGCGCGGCAATGGCCGGTTGTGATGGTCGCACCCTGACACAACTCGGACGCTACGGTGGCGATGTCGGTGAGGCTTTCCAGCTGCGCGACGACATACTGGGCGTCTTCGGTTCGCCGGCGACCACAGGCAAGCCCAACGGCGGAGACCTACTCGAGCGTAAAGCCACCAGCGTGGTGGTGGCCGCCCATGAGATGGCCGACCCGCCGGCCCGCCGCGAGCTTGCCGAGCTGATACACGCCGATCATCTCGACGATGCCGCCCTGGAGCGCTTCAGAACTTTGATCACCGCAACAGGTGCCGCGCAGCGGATCGAGGACATGATCAGGAGCCGTGTTCAGCGATCCCGAAAAATATTGGACGACATGGCGATTGACGATTGCACCCGTACGGCGCTCGGCAACTTAGCGGACGCCTGCGTGGAGCGCTCCGCGTGAGAGGAGCCCGATAATGCGCATCATCGAAGGACCAACCGATCACGTGGTGGTGATCGGCGCGGGGCTGGCGGGGCTTTCCACCGCGCTTCATCTGGCCGGCCGCGGTCGCAGCGTCACAGTGCTCGAGCGCGCACCATGGCCGGGCGGGCGGGCCGGGCGGCTCGACCTCCACGGCTACCGAATCGACACTGGGCCAACGGTAATCACCATGCCAGACATCATCGACGAGGTGTTCGCCGCTGTCGGCGAAACCAGCTCTGGCCGCTTGGAGCTGCTGCCGGTCGACCCGGCGTACCGCGCCGTCTTTGCCGACGGTAGCTCCGTGGATGTGCACACCGACGCGGATCGGATGGCAGCCGCTGTCGAGGCGTTTGCCGGTAGCCAACAGGCCGCCGGGTACCGTCGGTTGCGCGACTGGTTGACCCGCTTGTATCGCATCGAGTTCGACGGTTTTATCGCCGCCAATTTCGATTCGCTAGTTTCGCTGCTGACCCCACAGCTGGCCCGCCTTGCGGCCATCGGCGGATTCCGCAACTGGGACGCCATGGTCAAGCGCTACATCAGCGACGAGCGGCTGCGCCGGGTTTTCACCTTCCAATCGCTGTACGCCGGGGTGACCCCGCAAAACGCTTTGGCAGCGTACGCCGTTATCGCCTATATGGACACCGTCTCCGGTGTCTTCTTTCCGCGCGGCGGCGTCCGGGCGCTACCCGATGCGCTGGCAGCCGCGGCCGCCTACGCCGGTGTGCGGTTTCACTACCGCGCCCGCGTCACCGAGCTCGAACGCAGCGGCGACCGCATCACCGCCGTGCGCACCGAACGCGGACAGCGCATACCATGCGACGCGGTGGTGCTCACCACCGAACTACCTACCAGCTACCAGCTGCTGGGCCATACCCCCCGGCGCATCCGCAAGCTGCGGGCTTCACCGTCGGCCGTCGTCGTGCACGCCGGCTGCCGCAGTGTCTCGCCGGCCGACCGCCCGGCAGCGCATCACACGATTCTGTTTGGGGCGGCGTGGCAGCAGACGTTCACCGACATCATCCGCGACGGCCGGCTCATGCGCGACCCGTCGCTATTGGTCACCCGGCCGACAGCAGGCGATCCAAGCCTCGCCCCACCCGGCCGGGACCTGCTCTACCTGCTTGCTCCGGCACCCAATCTGGCCGGCGGCGCGGTCGACTGGCTCAGCGCCGGCAAAGGATATACCGAATCGATCATCGAGACGGTGGCCAAGCGGCTACTGCCGGAGCTTCGCGACAGTGTCGATGTGCTCGACGTCGTCACCCCGCTGGATTGGGCGCGGCAGGGCATGGCGGCCGGCACACCGTTCGCGCTTGCGCACACGTTCAGCCAAACCGGGCCATTCCGACCGGCGAACACCGTGCGCGGCATCGACAATGCGGTATTGGCCGGATCATCGACCACACCGGGGGTAGGCGTTCCCACCACCCTGGTTTCGGGTCGGCTGGCCGCCGATCGCATCACCGGCAGCATCAGCCGATCAACACGCCACTTCGACATGAAAGCGCCGTCGTCATGATCCGCAGCGAATTAGACGCCGCCGGCATCTACGATCCGCGGCTGCGCCACGCGTACCGCCGCTGCCGCCAGCTCAATGCCGCCCATGGCCGGACCTTCTTTCTCGCCACCCGACTGCTGGCGCCCGACCAACGACCGCCGGTGCACGCACTCTACGGTTTCGCCCGTTATGCCGACGACATCCTCGACTCGCTAAATCCTGGCCTAGGCAAAGATATTCGCGCCAAGCGGCTCCAGCAGCTGTCCGACCAGTTCTTTGCCGGAGGTGACCACCTCGGCGAGCCCATACTGGCGGCGGTCAGCCACACCGCGCGTCGGTACGACATCGGCGCGGAGCTGTTCGAAGATTTCTTAACGTCCATGCGCATGGACCTCACCGTGAGTGAGTACCCTAACCGCGACGCGCTGAACACCTACATGCGGGGATCAGCGGAAGCGATTGGGTTGCAGGTACTCCCGATATTGGGCACCGTGGTGCCGGTTGCGGAGGCAGTCCCCTATGCCGCTGCGCTAGGACGTGCCTTTCAGCTCACCAACTTCTTTCGTGACGTCGACGAAGACTTGGCCAGGGACCGGGTGTATTTGCCCGCAGACGAACTCGCCGCCGATGGGGTGGACCGGGATCTGCTGATGTGGTGCCATCGGCATCGGCGCACCGACAACCGGGTGCGAAACGCGTTGGCGGCCCAGCAGGGAATTATCAGGAGTACCTACCGGTTCGCGGCGGACGGGATACCCATGCTGGCGCCTCGCTCTCGGCCTTGTGTGGCAACGGCATTGACGCTGTACTCGGAAATCCTGGATTGTGTCGAAGACAAAGATTTCGAGGTATTTGGTCAGCGTGCCACGGTCGGGCAAGCACGGCGACTCCGGGTCGCCGGCGCCGGACTGATCCAAGCCTGGCGAGCCCGCAGCGCCGCTTCGGACGTTTCCGAGTTCGAGTCGGGTGCCGCATGAGCGATCACTGGCAGTACCTGTTGGTGTTAGCCGCCTGCCTGGCGATCACCGCACCGCTGGAAGTGTTCGGCAAGGGCGTCTACCGGCAGCCGCGGCGGCTGCTCAAGGCAATCCTGCCGGCGGCGGCGGTCTTCCTGGTCTGGGACGAGGTGGCCGTCGCGGCCGGGGTGTGGAGCTACGACGCGCGCTATATCACTGGGCTGAGCATCCCGTTTCGGGTGCCGATCGAAGAAGTGCTCTTCTTCCTGGTGATCCCACTGTGCGCGCTGCTGACCTATAACGCCGTCAGCACTATCCTTGATCGGCTACGGCGCCGATGAGCGGGCTGGGATACACCCTGCCGGCCGCGCTGGCCGTGCTGGCCGTGTGCGCACTGGAACTCGCGCGACTGCGCACTGGCTTGTTTCGGCGCCCGGCGTACTGGCTGTCGATGGTGATCGTGCTGGGTTTCCAGGTCCCGGTCGACGGCTGGCTGACCAAACTCAGCGCTCCGATCGTCAGCTATGACGAGGATCAGACCAGCGGCCTGCGGTTCCCGTTCGATATCCCGATCGAGGATTTCCTGTTTGGGTTTGCGCTGGTGACCGCCGTGTTGCTGCTGTGGGAGCGCCAGCGGTTGCATGTCGGTGAAGGCAGCGCGTTACGGACCCGGGGGGTCTTGAGACGAAGCACCAGCTAGTAGCAGATCACCCCAAAGGACGGTCACATGTTGGCGACAATGGCCCGGATCTGCATCCGCGCGCCACGACGGGTCATCGCAGCCACGATCCTGGTGATGCTCGGCACCGCCATCTTCGGCATTCCCGCCGCGACTAGTCTGGCGCCGGGCGGATTCGTCGATCCGACATCCGAATCCGCCCGCGCCGCAGCAGTGCTCGCCGAGAAGTTCCACCGGGGCGACCTGGACCTGGTGCTGCTGGTGAGCTCAGAAGGCGGCGCGCAAAGCGGTCCGGCCCGCATCGTCGGCACCGATGTGGCCCGACAGCTTGCCGCATCGCCGTTCGTGGCACAGGTCGTCTCGCCCTGGGACACACCGCAACCCGCCCCCGGCATGATCAGCACCGACGGAAAGTCCGCGATAATTCTGGCGGCGCTGCACGGGGATGAAAGCAGCGCACCCAAGCACGCTCAGGCCCTCGCCGATCGGCTCGCCCGCGACCGCGACGGCGTCACGGTGCTGGCCGGCGGGTCGGCGATGGTCTACACCCAGGTCAACCAGCAAACCGAAAAAGACTTGCTGCGAATGGAACTCATCGCGATTCCGCTAAGTTTCGTTGCGCTGGTGTGGGTGTTCGGCGGGTTGCTGGCCGCGGCATTGCCGGTAGCCGTAGGCGGTTTCGCGATCCTGGGCTCGCTTGCGGTGCTGCGTGGGATTGCTTTGGTCACCGACGTGTCGATCTTTGCGCTAAACGTGACGGTCGCGTTGGGGATGGCTTTGGCTATCGACTACACCTTGTTGATCATCAGTCGTTACCGCGACGAGCTTGCCGACGGATGCGACCGCGACGAAGCGTTGGTCCGCACCATGACAACTGCCGGGCGCACCGTGCTGTTTTCTGCGATGACGGTGGCCTTGTCGCTGGTCGCGATGGTGGCGTTTCCGATGTATTTCCTGAAGTCTTTCGCCTATGCCGGCGTTGCCGTTGTGGTGTTCTCCGCGTTGGCGGCGGTGGTGGTGGCACCGACCGTGTTGGTGCTGCTGGGCCACCGGCTCGATGCGCTCAACGTCTGGCAGCTGGGTCGGCGGCTACTGCGCCGCCCGCAGCCAACGCCGCTGCCTGTCGAGCAGACCTTCTGGTACCGAACGGCCAAACTCGTGATGCGTCAGGCTATTCCGGTAGGCCTGGTGATCATCACCGTGTTGGTCACGTTGGGGCTGCCGTTCCTCGGCATCAAGTGGGGGTATCCCGACGACCGGGTATTGCCGTCGTCCGCGTCGGCGCGCATGGTCAGCGACCGCATCCGCAGCGACTTCAGTTCGAATTCTGCGACCCGCGTGACGATCGTCATTCCCGACACCATCGGCCTGACCAAGCCGGACCTTGACACCTACGCCGCACAGCTGTCCGAGGTCACCGCTGTGGCAGCGGTGTCCGCGCCGACGGGCACGTTCGTCACCGGCCAGCTCAAAGGACCGCCGTCAGCCCCAGCCGCACTGGCAGACGGCAGCGCCTACCTCACCGTGGACAGCGTCGCACCGCTGTATACGCAGGCCTCGGAGACTCAGCTGGACCTGCTTCACGCGGTCACGCCGCCGGGCGGGCGCGACGTCCACATGACCGGCATTGCCCAGTTGAATCGCGACTCCATCCACGGCATCACGTCACGATTGCCGCTGGTGTTCAGTTTCATCGCGGTCGTGACATTGGTGCTGCTCTTTCTCATGACGGGCAGTGTGGTGCTGCCAATCAAAGCGGTGCTGCTCAACGTGCTCTCGCTCACCGCGGCCTTCGGCGCCCTGGTATGGATCTTTCAGGACGGGCATCTGGGCGCGCTGGGCACCACGCCGACCGGCACGCTGGTGGCGAACATACCGGTGCTGATGTTCTGTATCGCATTCGGATTGTCGATGGATTACGAGGTTTTCCTCTTAGCGCGCATCCGCGAATACTGGCTCGAGTCGTCGCAGACAAGCGCCGCCAACAACGAAAGCATCGCATTGGGCCTGGCCCACACGGGACGGGTGATCACCGCCGCTGCGCTGTTGATGTCGATCTCATTCGCTGGGCTGATCTCCGCCGAAGTCTCCTTCATGCGTATGTTCGGGGTGGGCCTGACGATTGCGGTACTGGTGGACGCGACGTTGGTGCGAGTGCTGCTGGTCCCGGCTTTCATGCAGGTGTTCGGCAGCTTGAACTGGTGGGCGCCTAGAGCACTGGCCCGAATACACCAGCGGGCCTTTGCTGGAAAATCGGCAGTTCCGAGCGAACACCCAAAGAAAAGGCCGCGTCGGCGACCACGTTGGGAGCCGCAGCGATAAGCTGGCGGCCTATCGCCAAGAAGGATGCAGGCAAGTGACCAAGCGCGTCGCTGCGAGTGGACAACCGAGTCGACCCGAGCTGGAAAGACTGCTCGCCGCTGATCTGCGGGCGATCAATGCCCACTCTGACCGGGTCGGCCGCTACTACGCTCGACAGAACGATTTGAGTCACGGCGACTTTCACGCATTGCTGCACCTGATGGTCGCCGAAACCGTCGGAACACCGTTGACGCCCGCCCAGCTAAGCCAGCGCCTGGACGTCTCGGCCGCGGCGATCACCTACCTTGCCGATCGCATGATCGACGCCGGGCATATCCGTCGCGAGCCGGATCCCGGAGATCGTCGCAAGTCGCTGCTGCGCTTGCAGCAAGGCAGTATGGGACTGGCTCACGAGTTCTTCCGGCCGCTCGGCGAGCACCTCCGCTCGGCCATGGCCGAGCTGCCCGACCGAGACCTGCGTATCGCTCACGAGGTATTTTCGGCGATGATCCAAGGGATGTCGACGTTCGAAAGCGAGCTCTACGCGCCGCCGGCGGAATCGTCGGCCGGCGCGGAGAAACCGTCGAAAGCGACAACCGGTCGGCGGCGGAAGCCAGCGGTCAAACCGAGCAGGCCCTGACTGGCTCGGCTAGGAAATCGGTGTCACGCCGACCGCACGCAGCGCGTTGAGATCCGTTGCGCCGCAGCAGTGCAGACAAATCCGAAGCTCGTCGATGAAATGCTGCAGCGACTCTTCGACGGCAGCCGCCGACTCGATCGCAGGCGCCAACAAGGGGCGAGCCATCGCAACCACATCAGCACCTAAGGCAAGCGCTTTGGCCGCGTCCATTCCGGTGCGGATACCGCCGGAGGCGACCAGCGGGATGCTCGGCAACGCTTGGCGCACCTCGACGAGGGCCTGAGCGGTAGGTATGCCCCAGTCAGCCAGCTCCGGGTAGCGCAGCTCGCCGTAGCGAACCAATTGCTCGACCCTTGACCACGACGTGCCTCCGGCGCCCGCCACGTCGATGCCCGCCACCGGCAGCCCGCCGGGCAGCTGTTGCAATTGGGCAACCGCTGAGCCGCCGATGCCGTGCCCAACTTCCTTGAGCAGCAACGGGTAGCCCAAGGCGGCGGCGGCGTGACAAAGCCGCCCCAGCGAATCGGAAAAGTCGGTATCGCCGTTGTGCTGCATCGCCTCTTGCAACGAGTTAGTATGCACTGCAAGCGCATTGGCGCCCACTCGATCCAGCGCTTGGCCGATGTCAGGCACGGCGGCCTTGGTCAGTTGGGCCAGGCCGATGTTGCCGATCAGCAACACGTCTGGGGCGACGTCGCGTACCGCAAAACTCGCCGCGACCCGGTGATTGCCGAGCATGATCCGCTGGGAGCCGAGCATCATCCCGATGCCGAGCCGCTGCGCCGCTGTCGCCAAATTGCGGTTGATCGTCGCCGACAGCTCAGCGCCGCCGGTCATGGCGCCGATCAGAATCGGTGCGCGCAGATTGGCACCAAAAAATCGGGCCGACACGTCGATGTCGGCCAGACTGGTCTGGGTTAGCGCGTTGAAGGGGAGACGGTAGCGCTCCAGCCCGGTCGTCACGCCAACGTAGTTGACCTCGCCGTTGAGACACACGTCGATGTGGCGCCGCTTGCGACGCCCCAGTTCGGCCGGATCAGTGCTCACGGTTGGCCAGCGAAGGTGGCTGTCATCGCGATCCTTGTCGACTGGTAGCGTGCCGTCACTAAGCAGCTTAGCGGTCCGCAGGTTTTGTTAAGCAAATGAATTGTTTAGTGATTGAAGCTTAATTCTCCGCGCTCCAGCTTAGGAGCTGGCGCGCTCTTGCGCCGAGATCCACGTTAGCCTCACTCCTTCTCGTACTTTTCCGCGCTGGCGTCAATCTCGACGCATATCGGTTAACAGCCGGCTGACAGGTCATCCATCACCCGAACTCAGGGGCGAATCGGATGGAGCGCGACGAGGCCGACCAACAACGCGATGGCCATCACGGAGTGAATCAGGGTGAAAAAGTGGGCCCAAAGCGGGTGCGTAGCGCTGTATTCGTTCACCGACACCGGCAGCGGCAGCCGGCTTCGACTCCATCCCTTGCGGTACAACACCTGGTTGAAGAAGATCGCGAACACAAGGCAGGCCCCGATCCACAGCGGGAACGCCAGCACCGGGGCCGCAGCACGACCGGTCGCCCAGGCGAGTGGTGCTCCGATCAACACGGTGGCGAAGCCGATGAGTATTCCAACGTTCTTGCTCTGCTCGAACATCTGCACGTAGTACCGGGAGCACTCGGCCAGGCGGGCCGGTGAGGTGGTGCCGGGCCACACGTCCTGGGCCAGGTCGATCCCAATCACGCCGAGCGAAAGCCAGAAGCCACCGACCAGGATTTCGAGGCCGAACGACGACGGATCCGCGACCAGCGCGACGCTGACGAAGAGCCCAGCACACCCGAGCAGCACGAGACCGAGTGTTCGCACAGCCCAATCGATCGGCAGCGCGGGAGTGCCTTCGCGAGTCCGACGACGAGCGACGAGCAGCCCGTCCCCGCTCACTGTGGTCACCGGGCCAGCGCGCAGTATTGCCTCGACCAACGGCGCAAGCATCCTGCGCAGCGACCCCGTCAACCAAAAGTGGAAGCCTGCCAGCACCACTGCCGTGGCTCCGGTCGCGACGGTCCAGCCCGGCGCACCGCCCTGCAGGCCGGCCCAACCGATCCACCCGCACCCGCCCAGCAGCCAAATTCGGTCGAAAAGCTTTATGCGCCCTAAGTACTCGTAGATAGCGACCATCGTCAGCGGGCTCGGCGCGCGCGCCAGGCACAGGACCGTGGAGAAGCCCATCATCGCGGGCACCAGCAACATGGCGCTCGCATTGACGAGAGACGTGAGGGCGCCGGCGGCGTCCGAAACCATGGCTTGACAGTATTCGGCCGAGCCGACCGCGACCACCGTCTCCGGCGCCTTCGGAGGTCAGCATGAGCGTGCTATTCGAGGCGCAGCCCGCCCGCCGTAGACTCCCCCAACGGTTCAGCGGTTAAGGCCATTTGGCCATGGTCATCGCACGCATCCGGAATAAGCCGGAACGACGATGTCTCGTTTTTGGACCTTGCCGGTAGGCCCCTTGGGCAGCTCGTCGACCAGCCAGACCAGCCGCGGGTACTTGTAGGCGGCTACGCGGTCCTTGAGGTAATCGCGCAGCTGCTCGGGGGTGACCGCCGCATCATTCTTCAGAGCCACCGCGGCGCCGACCTCCTCCCCGAGCCGGGCGTGCGGGATGCCGATGACGGCGGCTTCGGCCACGGCTGGATGCTGGTAGAGGACTTCTTCGATCTCGCGGGGATAGACGTTGTAGCCGGCGCGGATGATCATGTCTTTGGTCCGGTCGACGATGTAGAAGTAGCCGTCTTCGTCCACTCGTCCTACATCTCCGGTGGCCAGCCAACCTTCGGACGCAATGGTGGCCTCGGTGGCTTCGGGAAGGTTCCAATAGCCCTTCATCACGTTGTGGCCGCGGATCTGAATCTCGCCGGTTTGCCCTTGGCTGACCTCAGCGCCGCCGGGGTCCACCACGCGCATCTGCACGCCCTCTACCGGGGTGCCGACCGAGCCCGCCTTGCGCAGCCGGCGCGGGTGATTGAACGAAGCCACCGGCGAACTCTCCGAGAGGCCGTAGCCCTCGAGAATCGCGCAGCCGAAAGCCTGCTCGAAGTCGGTGAGGACTTGCACCGGCAGCGCCGCGCCACCCGAGACACAGACCCGCAGGCTGCGCGTGGAGTGCGGCGGGTATTCCGCCGCCACGCCCAGCAGTGCCGAATACATCGTCGGCACTCCTTGAAACACCGTGACGCCGTCACGCGCAATGATGTCGATGGCCTTGCGCGGATCGAACCGCGGCATCAGCGTCAACATCGCGCCGGCCAGGACCGACGCGTTGAGCCCGCACGTCAGCCCGAAGACGTGAAACAGTGGCAGGCAGCCGATCACCACGTCGCCGGGCCCGGCCTCGACCAGGGTACGGACCACCACGTCGGCATTGCGGCACAGATTGGCGTGGGTGAGCATGGCGCCCTTGGGCTTGCCGGTGGTGCCCGATGTGTGCAGGATGACCGCGACGTCGTCGGCGTCGCGCTCGACCGGTGAATCCTGGGCTGGCAAGCAAGATATCAGCTCGGCCAGTCCAGCATCGTCGATGACCCATCCCGGCGCACCCGTCGCCGCAGCGGCAAACAAGGCCCTGGCGCCGCTATTGGACAGGTAATAGGACACCTCCGCCGGCTTCAGCAACGGGTTTATCGGGACGGCGACGGCGCCCCGATACATGATCCCGTAGAACACGATCGCGAACGCGAGCGAGTTGGGCAGCATCAGCCCAACTCGATCCCCCGGCTGGATCCCGGCCCGCTCCAACAGCGTCGCCACCCGCGCGGCGGCGGCGTCGAATTCGGCGAAGCTGAACTGCAGCTGCTCGCAGCGCAGCGCAATCCGGTCGGGATTGCGGTCTTTCGCCGCGGTCAAATTGCGGCCCAGACTACTCATCGCATGCCCGTCGTGCGTTGACGACAACCGCGGCCGCCTACCCCGGCCTGTCCATGTATGCCTCGTGGTCCAGCTCGGGATCGTGCGGCGGACGCCCCGACACCCGCAGGATGAGCTGTTGGGCCAGCCGGTCGGTGAAGGACGGGTTGGGCTTGAGGGTGCGATTCACAATTCTGGTCAACACCCGCGCGCGCACCTCGGCGATCTTGCCCCGTGGCGGGGAGATCGCCAGGATCCGGTTCACGACCGCCGAGCGGCCCGTCCTGCGTGCCATCGCTATCCTTTCAGCGCCGCGGCCGCGTGCGGCGGCGCCTCGGCGAGTTTGACGATTCGGCCGGCGAAACCCTTGAAGTGCGGGATGCCCTGCTCGTGGTCGAGCATTTCGGGCTCATCTGCGCACAGCACGGCGTCACTGCTGATGAAGGCCCCGGCCAAGTGCTCTTTTCCGCGTAGCTCGGGGAACCACCAGCCGTGCGGGACGCGGATGTGGCCCTCCTTCATCGACTGCTGGACCGCAACCTGCGCGACGACGGCGCCGTGCTTGGTTTCCAGCCGCGCCCAGTCGCCGTCCACGATGCCCTCCCGGGCGGCGTCGACG
Organism: Mycobacterium simiae; assembly: GCF_008370645.1. Taxonomy (GTDB): domain Bacteria; phylum Actinomycetota; class Actinomycetes; order Mycobacteriales; family Mycobacteriaceae; genus Mycobacterium; species Mycobacterium simiae_A. The sequence goes on along the minus strand of NZ_VTZN01000013.1, from coordinate 5,349 downwards.
GGGTGCAGGAACAGCTTGGGCGAGCGGGCGCGGTTGCGCAGCACGTCGACGTTGCGTTGCCCGGTCTGGAAGAACGGGTCCTCGCGGACGCCGGTGAACACCGAGTACGGGTAATCGGCGTCGGGCTGCGGTGCCTCGCGGTAGTACGGCAGCGGGTCGAAGCCCAATTGCTCCAGAATGCTTGACCTCAGCTCCACCTTGCCCGAGGGGGTCGCGAACCCCGTCTTCTCGTACTTCTTGAAGACCGGGACGTCGGCCTTCATGTAATGCTGTTCGGAGAACTGCTGAAACGTCATACCCGACGGCGAGAGCCGGTAGTTGAGGACGTCTTCGACTGTCTCCCACGGGAAGTACTCGCCGAAACCCATTCGGATCGCCAGGTCGCGCCAGAACTGGTAGGTGCTCGAGGCCTGCTCCGGCGGCTCAACCACCTTCTCCGACAACGTGAGACGGGCGACCCAGTTCCAGAAGTCATGGACGTTGTTGCGTTCGCTGAACACGTCGCCGGGCAGGATGTAGTCGGCCAGCATCGACGTCGGGGTCTGGAAGATCTCATGGACGACGATCAGGTCCTGGTTCATCATGCCCTGATAGATCTGCTGTTGGTTCGGGTAGCTCAGCAGCGCGTTGTTCCCCAACGCGAAGAACGCCTTGACCGGATACGGCTGCTCGGTGGCCATGGCACGGAACACCGCCGACGGATTGGCCATGTAGCAGCCCATGACCAGGTCGAGATACCGATAGCCCCACACCTTTTCGCTGTAGTCGCCCAGCATGTCCTGGGCGCGATAGGTGTAGACGGGGTGCAGGTCTGAGCCCAGCTGCTTGTCGCGCTGCTCCTGGGTGAGCAGCTCGTGCAGCGCCATCTGCGAATCGGAGATGAAGTCGGGGTTGAGCCCGGAAAACGTGTCGCCCCCGGGCACGTCGATATTGCCGGTGATCGCTCGCAGGATGCTTTGCAGGCGGATCGCCGACGTCGAGGACAGTTGCTGGTCGGTGATCGGGGTCCAGGGGATGACCGCCCCGCGTGCGGTGGCATACATCCGCGCGGCCGCGGCGATCTGCTGTCGATCCACGCCGGTGATCGCCTCGACGCGCTGCAGCGGATACTCCGCGGCGCGGGCTTTGAGGTCCTCCCAGCCGACCGTCCAGTCGCGCACGAAGTCGGCGTCGTAAAGCTTCTCCTCGATAATGACCGCCAGGAAGCCCAATAACAGTGCGGCGTCGGTGCCGGCCCGCAACCGCAGGTGCAGGTCGGCGTTTTCGGCCTGCTCGGAGACGCGGGGGTCGGCGACGATGAGCTTGGCTCCGTGCGCCCGCGCGTCGTTGATCATGTGGTGAATCGGCGACCAGGAGTGGCGCCGTGGATTGTGCCCGAGCAGCAGGATGCACTTGGTGTTGATCAGGTCCGGGAACGGATACCAGCCGTAGGTGAGCTTGTTCACGGCCGCGGTGTTGCCGGCGCATAGCGCGACGCCGCTGATCCAGTTCGGGCTGCCGAGCAGGTTCATGAAGCGGCGGTCGGCGCCGTTGGTGACCGAGGTGTTCCAGCCCGACGTCGACACGGCCAGTGTCTCCGGGCCGTAGCGCCGCACCAGCGCCGTCAGGCGCTCGGCGATCTCGTCCAGCGCCTGTGCGTAGGAAATCTCTTCCCACTGATCGGAGCCGCGCGGACCAATTCGCTTCAACGGCACGCGCAGCCGATCCGGGTGATTGTGGATGCGCGGCGCGGCGGTGCCTTTGTAGCAGATGTTCTTGGCCAGGAACGGGTTTTCGTGCGCCAACACCTTTGTGAACACGCCGTCCTCGACGACGGGCCGCAGCTGGCAGCCGATGTCGCAGACGGTGCAGATCACGTGTTTGATGCGGGTGCCGTCGGCGTTGAGCTGGACGCCGGACGGGTCGCCGGGCTGTGCGGTATTCAGCAGTGGTGTCGAGCCGAATGGCATCGGGGTACCTCCAAGGCGGGAACGACATCGCGGTCAGCGGTGCGCGTTACGGCCTATGCCTATAACTTCGCATTGTCCGCGGGCCAGTGCAATGGTGACGGGAGTGTTACGGCGGTGCGGGGAATTCCTTTCTGAAGAGTTGATGTTTGCCTTGATCTGCCGGTCAGATCAGGGTCACAACGGATTTGGTCTGGGTGTAGGCGTCGAGCACTTCCTGGCCCATCTCGCGACCCCAGCCGGACTGCTTGTAGCCGCCGAAGGGCAGCGCTGCGTCGAGAATGTTGAAGCAGTTGATCCACACGGTGCCGGCCTGCATGGCCTTGGCCATGCGGTGGGCTTTGGACACGTCCTTGGTCCAGATGCCCGCGGAGAGCCCGTAAACGGTGTCGTTGGCGCTCCGCACCACCTGGGCGGGGTCGTCGAACCGGTCCACGACCAGCACGGGGCCGAAGACTTCCTCGCGGACCACGGCCATGTCGGGACGGGTACCGGTCAGCACCGTCGGCCGGTAAAAGTAGCCGTCCTGGTTTGCGGCGGGCGCGCCGCCTGTCACGGCCACGGCGCCCTCGGCCAGGCCGCCGTCGACGTACCCGGACACCCGGTCGCGCTGCTCGGCCGACACCAGCGGTCCCATCGTGGTGTCGGGAGCGCGGCCGTCGCCGAGCTTCATCGCCGCGGCGATCTCGGAAACTTCGGCGACCACGTCGTCGTACACGCGGTTCTCGACGAACAGGCGGGACCCCGCACAGCACACCTGTCCTTGGTTGAAGAAGATGGCCTCGGCCGCGCCGCGGATGGCCGCCTCGACGTCGGCGTCGGCGAAAACGATGTTGGGTGCTTTGCCGCCCAGTTCCAGGGTGACCTTCTTCAGGTTTGCCCGCGCGGCGTCGACGATAAGCTTGCCGACCTCGGTGGAGCCGGTGAAAGCGATCTTGTCGACGCCCGGGTGCGCGGCCAACGCGGCGCCGGCGGTGTCGCCGAAGCCGGTGACGACGTTGACCACTCCCGCAGGCAGCCCGGCCTCGTCGATCAGATCGGCAAGGTAGAGCGCGGACAGGGGCGTCTGCTCGGCGGGTTTGAGCACGGCGGTGTTGCCGCAGGCCAGCGCGGGGGCAAGCTTCCACGCCGCCATCAACAGTGGGAAGTTCCACGGGATGATTTGACCGACCACACCGACGGGCTCCCGCACGGTGTAGGCGTGAAAGACCGCGCCGGGGGCATAGGGTGTCGACAACTGAACGGTCTTGCCGTCCAGCTTGGTGCACCAGCCCGCCATGTAGCGAAAAATTTCGGCAGCGGCCGCGATGTCGACGACCAGCGCCTGCGATTTCGGCTTGCCGTTGTCGAGGGATTCGATTTCGGCCAGCGTTTCGGCATGTTCTTCGATGAGGTCGCCGATCTTCCACAAGATCTTGGCCCGCTGCGCCGGGGTCATCGCGCTCCACGGCCCGTCGAAGGCGGCCCGGGCGGCCGCCACCGCGGCGTCGATGTCTTCAGCCTGTCCCTCGGCGACGGTGGCCAGCCGCGCGCCCGTCGCAGGATTAGGTGTGTCGAAAGTCTTGCCGCACAACGACATTTGCTGCTGCCCGCCAATGAACAGCTGCCGCTGCGCAGCGAGGAAGTCGTTGACGCGCTGGTCGGTGCTGATGGCTGTCATTGGCGCTCCTGAATCGACCGGTATTGGGTGCAGCGGGGAGCGCCCAGCGCGTACCCGCCGACCGCACAGGGAGCATCCACATTGGCGAAGTTAGGCGGCCAACGTTGGTCCCCGGTAGGTTGTGCTCGCCAGGTCAGTCGATGCTGGTCAGGTGGCCGCGCAGAATATGGCGGCGGCCGTCGCCGGGCGGCAGAATCCGCATGATGTGGTCGGCGAGCGCGGTGTCCTCTTCCATGTGGGGCACTAGCGCCAACGCCGACTCGTAATCGTTGCTGTTGAGGACGGCGTCGCGAACCGCAACCTCCACGGTTCGCGCCAGGCGCACGATGCGCGGTGACTCCGACCACGGCAGCAGCGGGCCGCCGAAGCGGATGACCGCGTCGGCGACCCTAGCCTTGCGCAGATCCTCGAGCAGGTCTAACGCGTCCACGCTGACCTTGCCGAGGAGCCGATACGGCGTACGCGACACCCGCCCGTCCAGAAGGTGGCGCAGGTGCGACACCTCCGCCTTGAGGGTGCCCAGCTGCACAGCCTCATCGCCGTACAGGTCGGCGTGCAACTCCGCCAGGCTGACCCCGGCCGGGTGCATCGCCAACAGCAGCATGATCTCGGTCTGGCGGCGAGTCAATCGCACCGGACGGCTCGCCACCGTGAGCAGATGCTCGCCAAGCACGCTCAGCCGGATGCCGTCACCACCCAGATCGGAGGCGGCGGCGCTGGCGGCGGTCTCCGCACCCAACCGCTGGGCCAACGCGGTCACTGCCATGCACATCGCCGGGTGAGCTCGGTCCCACGGCGTGGAGAAGTTCAGCACCCCAAACCGCCGCTGCGTCTTCGGGTCCCGGATCGGTGCCGCGTAGCACGACCAGTCATGCAAAGCCAAAGACCAGTGCTCCGCGGAGCAGATGGCCGATGGGCGATCACAGCTCAACGCCAACGACATGGCGTTGGTGCCGATGCTGGCTTCGTCCCATAACCCGCCCGGCGCGTAGTTGACTTTTTCGGCCACCCTCATCAGCCTCGGCTCACCGGTGGTCCACACGATCTGTCCCCGCAGATCGGCGATGGCCACGGCCACGTTCGACTCCCGCAGCGTGTCCCGCATGGTGTCGTCGAGCACCCGGGTCGATGCCAGCAACGCCTCATGGTTCGCTTCGGCGTGTCCGAGCGGGGCTATGGCTATGTCGGGAGCGAGCAGCCGGCGGGTGCGACACCATGATGACAACACTTCCGGACGGATGTCGGCCGGTGTTTGGCCCGACATGAACTGCGACCAGGATCGATAGGTCGCCGACCGTCTGGCGCGAAGTCCCCGATCGCCCGTCACCGCTACTCCCGCCATCTCTGCTCGCCTGCAGGCTCCACTAATGCTCTTCTAAGGCATCGGACGCGCCGGTGCCGGCTTTCCGATGTCGCCTACCAAAGCGGCCCACCCTACCGGCGTAGGGCGGATGTGAGCCAGCTCTCAATTATGTGTCTCAGGATATGCCGGAGCTGTCCGAGACGTCACGCACTTGCTCGGGTATCGGCTCGCTCCGGTGGCCGGCTTGGTTGGGCGATCTTGAATATCAAAAGTCGGAGGGCAGCGGGTGGCGCAACGAAATGCTCTATGCTGCAATCCGTTTCGGCGTCGATACGCTGCTTGCGACCAGCCTAGTTGGTTGACGGTGGCGGCTGGGGTTGGAAGGGGTCGTACCACCACCATTGGGCGCGTTCGCCGGTGGGTCCGGGATACGGCGCGAC
>NZ_VTZN01000129.1 GCF_008370645.1 Mycobacterium simiae | reverse complement strand
ATCCCGCCGAGGAACGCCGAACCACCGTCGGCGCCCCGACCCCCGGTCCCGCCGGCACCGCCAACACCGCCAACACCTCCTGCGGTCGCGCCGCTACCACCAGCACCACCCTCACCACCGGCACCGCCGACACCACCGCTGGCCCCCGCCAAACCATTGATATAGCTGGCATTGGCCGGCCCGACGGCTCCGCTATTACCCCCGCCGCCGCCGACACCACCGGCCCCGCCGGTGCCACCGATACCGAAAATCCACCCGGCGTTGCCGCCCGGCCCGCCGGAAGCGCCGGTCCCGCCGCTGCCACCGGTCCCGCCGTTGCCCCACAGACCTGCCGATCCGCCCGATCCGCCGGCCTGACCAACCGCACCTTGTGCTCCGCTGCCGCCGTTTCCGTACAACAACCCGCCGGCCCCACCGGCCCCGCCGGGAGTCGTTGCGTCGACGCCATTACCGATCAGCGGACGGCCAAGTAACGTCAAGGAAGGTGCGTTAATAACATTGAGCAGATTTTGCTCGGCATTGGTTGTCTCGGTCCATACATACGACCCCACGGCGGACCGGAGGGCCTGCACGAACTGTTCGTGGAACACCGCTATCTGCGAGCTGGCTGACTGGTATTCGAGACCGTGCCAGTCGAACAATGCTGCGATCTGAGCCGATACCTCGTCGGCGGCAGCGGGAAGCAGGTTCGTTGTCGCAGTTGCCACAGCCGAATTGGCTAACGAAACACGTGCTCCAAGGCTGCCCAGATCGGCGGCGGCAGCCGCTACCAGTTCTGGTGTTATTGATATATACGACATCTGCAGCTCCCAACCCTACGAAACGTCCGGGCTAATGATAGTGGTCGATTATCACGCCGCAACATATCGGCGGTAATCCACTTCGTGGAATTTAGTGATTTTGATCTTTGACGCGGCGAAGCGCGGGAAATTACAAGTAACATTTGTCAAATATTTTTACACAAGCTATTTGTCAAGTCGAGCGACGTGACGCACGGCGTAAATCGTGCGGGTCTTCGTTTTGGTGCTTTTTAAGAGCCTGTTCACAAATGGCTATGCTGCTTGTTGGCCGTTGGCGTGCCGGTACGGGGATGTCCCCATCTGGGATGGGGTGGCGCGCCTGATGTTGCTTGTTGGAGGTTGCGGGTCATGATTGTGACGGTGGCCCGTAGCACCATGGCTTCGTGGTTGTCGGGGCGGCGTTCGGAGTCGCGGACCAGGCGGCGAGCGCAGTATCCAGCCGAAGGTGCGCTCGACCACCCAGCGGCGCGGCAGCGCGTGAAGCCAGCCCTGTCGTCATTGCGCCTGACGATTTGGACGGTAAGTGCCAGAACGGATTTCGCCCAATCGACCGGGCGTCCGGGTGTAGCCGCCGTCGGCCCACACCAGCGAGATTGTGGAGAAGCGCTCCCGCGCCGCGCCCAGCAACCGAAACGCGGCGTCGCGGTCTTGCATCGCCCGGTAACGACCACGACCAGCAGCCGGCAGCAGCAAGGGATGTGGTGTCCATCTGGTACCGCGGGCACCATCTTATGCCACAGCGCGACAATCCATATCACCTAGTTATCATCTATCACTTGAGTCACCTGGGTTTGTGAACAGGTGCTTGGGCGGCTTAGGCGGCCCAGCCGTGAATCTTGAGTTAAGTAGGTGGCTTGGGTCGCGAGTGGTCAGGCGGCGAGTCGGACCTGCTGGGGTGAGTTCGTCGATGGCGGCTTGGTAGACGTGAGCGGCGTTGTGCGGCTTGGTTTTTGGTGGCGGGTCGGGGTCGGTGGCCTGGGCGAGACCGGCGCGGAGCAGATGGTTATGCGTCGGTGATCACCCGGGGTACGGAACCGGCCCGGTGTATTGCGCTTGCGCCCGCCCATGATTCGGTGATTAAAGATCAGGCTGACGTGGTCGGGTCGGCAGCAAAGACCAAAGCCCACGCCATCGAACAGCCGTAAGCTCTCGGCTACCGCGTCACTCTCCAACCCTTCGCCGATACCGCATAAACTCGCACCCGGCCATTAGCTCGCCACCGGCGGGTCACCACCTGTGCTCGCCAGTTGATGGTCACCCAATTTCGTGATCAGGGTTGCTCGGGTATTTCTGCGCCGGCGACCTGGCGTGCAATGGCCTTCTTGTCGACCTTGCCGACGGGCGTGGTGGGCAGCGACGTCATCGCGATCAACAGGTCGGGGCGGGCGTGCGTGGCCACCCCGCGTTCGTCCAAATAGCGGTTCAGCTCCGCCAGAGTCAGCGGTTGGCTGGCGAAAACGATTGCAGCGCAAATCTTTTCACCTAAATCAAGGTCGGGCAGCGGGACCGCCGCGGCCGCGCAGATAGCCGGGTGGCTCAACCACTGCTCTTCGAGGTCGGGGGCCGCAATGGTTTCGCCGCACCGGCAGATGACATCTTTGACCCGACCGGTCACCACCAGGTAGCCATCGTCGCGGCGGCGGACCAGGTCGCCGCTGCGGTAGAAGCCATCAGCGTCAAAGCAGCGCACGTTATCGAGTTCGGCGCAGATATATCCGTTGATGGTGTAAGGCCCGCGCACTAGTAATTCGCCTTCGCCGCCGGGTGCCACTGGCTCTCCCTCGGCGTCGACAATACGCAGTTCGTCGGCGTCCGACAGTGGCCGCCCCTGGGTGAACTCCACCACCTCCGGGGGGTCGTCGAGACGGGTGAAGTTCAACAATCCTTCGGCCATTCCGTACACCTGTTGCAGGCCCGGGGTCAGCGCTGTTCTTATCCGCCGCGCCTCTTCTGGCTCCAGCTTCGACCCGCCAACTTGCAAGAGTCGCAGCGTTTTTGGTGTTATCGGTTCCCAGTCACAGGCCTGGGCCCATAGCTTGGCCAGGGCCGGTACCAAGGCGGTGACAGTGACACCGTGCCGATCGATCATGGCGAATGCGGCTTCCGGGCTGGGGTCGGTGCTGAACACGACGGTGGCGCCGACCGCCACCGCGCCGAGGATGCCGGGGCAGGCGAGCGGAAAGTTGTGCGCGGCCGGAAGCGACACGAGATAGACATCATCACGCGTCATCCGGCACAGCTGCGCGCTCGCGGTGGCGTTGTAGACATAGTCATCGTGGGTGCGTGGGATCAGCTTCGGGGTGCCGGTGGTGCCGCCGGACACGAGCAATAACGCCGGGGATTTGGTGTCGACCAGAACCTTCGGCGGATCGCCAGCGGGTAGCTCCGACCACGAGACGAATGGGCCGGTATCTGCGGCGCCTCCGGCTAGCACCACGTGGCGCAATTGCGGGTGCGCCGCGGCCAGTTGCCGGGCCATCAGGCGGTAGTCGAAACTGTCCGCCGATTCGGCGACGATCAAGCCGACCGCTCCGCTGACCGCTGCGAAGTGCCCAAGTTCGGCCGATCGGTGTCCGGGCAGGCACAGCACGGGGATGATTCCGGCGCGCAACAGGCCAAACAGCGCGACGGCGAATCGGCACGTATTGGGCAGCTGCAGCAGCACTCGCTCTCCGGGCGCCATCCCGAGTGCGGCGAAGGATGCTGCGGCTCGGTCAGCGAGTTTGTCCAGTTCCGCGTAGGTGTGGCTGGTGGCGGCGTCCGCCACCGCCACCCGGTCGGGGCATGTCGACGCGGCCTCTCGTAACAGCAAGTCAATGCAGCGGCCAGTCCAGTAGCCGGCCGCACGGTATGTGGCTGCCCGTTGCGGTGGAAAGGGAACAAAGCCGTCCGACGACGCTGACCGCGGTAGCGGGGCAGGAGAAATAGACACTGAGTGACTTCCTTGGGGCGAGCGTGTCTAACGCCGCGGACGTAGGGTAGCGTACACGAAGTTAGGGAAGGCTGGGCTAAGCAAGGAGGTGGGGTTGTGGGCGACACATCGTTCGCCGGCTTGCTGGCTCACGGCAAACGCCACCCCTCTTGCTTAACGTGCATCCGCGATCGGTGCCGGGTGGCCGCCTCGTGAGCAGCACGCTGGCGGTGGTCGGGGCTGGCGCAAAAGCCGTAGCGGTGGCCGCCAAGGCGGCGGTCCTGCGGGAAATGGGTGTCGGAGCGCCCGACGTCGTTGCCGTCGAACGCGGCTATGTGGCGGCAAATTGGCGGGCGGGCGGCGGCTGGACCGATGGTAGGCAGCGGTTGGGCACCAGCCCGGAGAAGGATGTCGGCTTCCCCTACCGGTCGGCGCTGGTGCCGGGGCGCAACGCTGAACTCGACGAGCAGCTGATGCGGGTTAGCTGGCAGTCGTATCTTGTTGCAACAGAGCAATTCGTGGGTTGGATCGACCGCGGCAGGCCTGCGCCCACGCACGATACCTGGGCTGGGTATTTGTGCTGGGTGGCTGACGTGGTGGGGTTGAAAGTCGTTCGCGGCGAAGTGGTTGGGCTCTCCGTCGACGCAACCCGGTGGGTAGTACACACGCGCGAATCGAGCGTGTCTGCGGATTCGGTCATGATCACCGGTCCGGGTCAGCCTGAGCGGTCGATGCTTTCCGGTGATCCGCGAGTGCTGTCGATCGCGCAGTTTTGGCAGCGCGCTGCGCGCCACGACCGCATTGTTGCCGAGAATGTCGCGGTCATCGGTGGTGGAGAGACCGCAGCATCGATTCTCAACGAGCTGTTTCATCATCGGGTTTCGGCGATCACCTCGATCTCGCCGCAAGCAACACTTTTCACCCGGGGCGAGGGGTTCTTCGAGAACTCGCTGTTTTCCGACCCAACGGGCTGGCACAGCCTCACCCAAGCCGAACGTCGCGATTGTATTGCGCGCACGGACCGCGGGGTCTTCTCGGCGCGCGTCCAGGAATCGTTGCTGGCCGATGAGAGGATCAAGCATCTGCGTGGGCGTGTTACGCGCGTAGTCGAGCGTGACGGCCGAATCTGGATCATGCTCTGCACCGACAATTGCGGTGAACCCCTGCAGACCTTGCATCGCTTTGACCTCGTCATCGACGGATCTGGCGCCGATCCGCTGTGGTTCGTCCCGGTCTTGAGCCCGGCTGCCCTGGACCTGCTGCAGCTGGGGTTGGGCGGGCCTTTGAATGGGGAGCGGCTGGAGGAATCCATAGGTCATGACTTGGCCGTCGCCGGGGTCAGCCCGAGACTTTTTCTGCCCAATCTGGCTGGCGTCAACCAGGGTCCAGGATTTCCCAATTTGAGCTGTCTGGGGTTACTTTCTGACCGGGTGCTCGGCGCCGAGATGGCTGTCCTAGCTCAACCGACGGGGAGAAGCGTTGACTACCAATCCGTTCGATGACGATAACGGCACCTTCTATGTCCTGGTCAACCAGGAAGAACAACACAGCCTGTGGCCAACCTTCGTCGGCGTGCCGGCGGGCTGGCGCGTCGTGTTCGGCGAGGATACTCGCGCGAATTGCCTCTCGTACGTCGAGCAGAACTGGACCGATATTCGCCCCAAGAGCCTTCGGGCGGCGATGGCCTCCGACTAGGCGCCCAACTGCTGTAGAACGTCTGCCAGGGATGCCCCGCCGAGGAGTTGCGCGACGTCCAACTCGTGATTGAACTCGGCTTTGACCTGGCGCCGAAACTCCAATGCTTGCAATGAATCTAGCCCGATCGCGACCATGGGGATGGTGGTGTCGACAGTCTCGGCGCGGTCGACCCCGATGGCGTCGGCCCACACTTTCAGCAACCGTTGCGGCAGGCCCGTCGTTGCCACGGCAGCGGGGGTCTCCAGGATAGAGGCCGCGACGACAGGCGCGGTCAGCTGTGCTATCAACGGGCCGTAGCCGAAAGCTTCCAGAGCCGGGCGGGCGCGGTCGAAATCGAATGCGGCGATAATGGCATTTCCGCCAATCCAATTCATTCCGAGAGCGATTGCATCTGCGGGAGCCATGGGGACAACCCCGATGGCAGCCAGCTGAACCATGCTGGCGGCATCGAGATCAAAATGGACCGTCCACTGCCCCCACTGCAGCGAAACGCAGTCCAGGCCCTCGGACCGGAGCTGGTGCGCCATGGCGTCGAGCATCCGATTGGCCGCTGCGTAGACGACTTGCCCTCGCCCGCCGATGGTGGCCCTGGCCGAGGAGCACAGTACTACCCGACAGTTGTCGGTTCTGGGGAACGTCTCCAATACCCGGCCGATACCGACAACCTTGGCGCGCAACGCTTGGTCGACCTTCGCTGCGGTGATGTCGTTGAACCCGATAGACGAATAGTCAACGGCGGCATGGATGATCAAGTCCGCTGGTACCTCCTGATGCTCCGCCGAAAGCCGCGATACGTCAGCTTGGATGCTTACGTCACACTGGGCGACCCGGATCAGTGTCGCTGTGGCCGACCGGATCTGTTGTACCCGTTCTGCGACGGCAGCGGTTTCGCCCGATCTACTCACCAGCGTGATTCGCCGCGCGCCGCGGCGCGCGAAGTGCTCGCAGAATTCGAGCCCCAGGTGTCCGGTGCCCCCGATAATGAGCACGTGTTCCGGGGCGGCGCCAGCTGGGTCGGCTACCGGTCTTTCGGACGCGGCGATCCGTTTGGCGTAAAGGCCGCCTCTGCGGAAGGCCAGCTCGGGCTCTTCGGCGGTGTGCAGCGCCAAGAGGACTGCACGTGCGGCATCGGACGTCGTAGCTTCGCCCGGCAGGTCCACGTGGCGGAAACGCAGGCCAGGATACTCGGCGCCGATGCTGCGGAACCCGGCGCTCACTGCCGCATGCACCGGATCGGGCGCCACATCGTCAGCGAGCACCGCTTCACCGCCCACCGTCACCAGCCAGTAGTCGGTCGCCGAGTCAGCTACTCCGGGCCACCACCTGCGGTCGGAAAAGAAGGCCGCGACCTCGGCTGCGGCGGCGGCGTGGTCCAGTTTCGGTGACTGCGGAACCAGTATCGCCATGGTATTGAAATCGCTGCTGGCGCTGTCGCTTTCGGCGTCGATCAGGCGGGTCTTCGCGCCCATCTCTACGGCCTCCGCGCAGACGGCGTCGACCAGCTCCGCGCAGGCTCCGGTGTGATCGACGATTCCGATGGCACGCGGGGCTACGAGTGAGTGCTGCGACAGCCGAATCCATTTCTCGACCATCAGGCGTGCCGGTGTGGTTTCTGCGATCGGGTCGGGGGCCGACTCCGCTACGGGGGCAACCGCTGCGACTGCCGACGTCTGGCGGCCACGCCGCGGCAAGACCTCGTCGTAGGGCAACCACAGCTGGGTCTCGCTCATCCGGGTGTTGGGGAAATCGAGCAACGGCAGCGGTGCCGGACCGTCGGACTCGATGCGCAGGCTCTCCCACGAGTAGTCCTGGTCATGAACCGCCAGCTGGGCGAGATTGATTGTGAACGCGTTGAGATCGGTGGCCGTTCGCTCCGACGTGCCGACCACCATGGTCGGACCTAAGTCAGCCAATCCGGCAAGATTCTCCTGAATCGCCAACGCCAGCGTGGGATGTTCAGCCAGCTCGACAAACGTGTCGACGCCGCGCTGCACCGCCGCCGCGACCGCCTTATCGAATCGAACAGTGTTGCGTAGGTTCCAGAACCAATATTCGTCGACCGGCAGTTCCGGCGTGAGGGCACCGCCGAGAGTGGCGCCAAGACAGTCGATGTCGGTGTCGAGGAAAGTGGAATTTTGCAGTTGGTGTTGCATCGGCGCACGTACCAGGGTGGCGAGCTCATTGATCGCGCTGGTGTGCGCGGGATATCGGACCGCAATGACGCGCGCGAAAGTACCCTGCTCGGTCAAGGTGTCCACGATGCCCTGCACCGTTTCACGCTCGCCCGAAATACCCACCATGCTAGGCGAATTGACTACCGAGAGCTGCGCCCAGCCAGAGCGACGGGCCAGTAAGTCTTCGCAGGTGTCGCGGCCGGCGGCGACGACTGCCATGGCGTACGCACCGGAAGCGAACTCGTCGACTGCGCGTGCCCGGATCCCAACGACGCGGACGGCGTCTGGCAACGTGACCGCGCCCGATACGTAAGCCGCGGCGATCTCTCCTTGGCTGTGCCCAACAGTGATGCTGGGCGCAATGCCGAATGATCGCCAGGCCGCGGCCAGCCCGGCCATGTTGGTGAACAACGCGGGTTGAACAGTTCTCGCGCTGTCTTCGGCCGGAAAATGCTCGGTGAGAAGGTAATCCAGCGGTGATTCGCCGAACTGTGCCTGGAAGGTCTCGGCGCAGCGATCCACCTCGGCGCGGAATGCGGGAATCGCTTCATAGAAGAGCCGCGCCATTCCGGGTCGTTGCCCGCCCTGTCCGGGGAAGACATAAGCCAGCCGGCGGCCGGTGGCAGGTGTTGTGGCGCGCACCAACGAGTGGTGTTCGCGATTGTCAATAATCGCCTGCAGGGCGCCGACCAACTCGTCGCGGTCGGTCACCATGGCCAAGGCTCGGTGTCGGCGCGCGATCCTGGTCCGAAACAGCATTGCGGCGATCCGATCGGGCGCTACCCCGGGATGGGTTGCAAGATAACAAAGCAGGGCCGCGGCCTCGCCGTGGAGTAGGTTGGGCGTATCCGCCGACAGCAGGACGGGCATGGTGCCGTTGGGTAGCCGGTAACTAGCAATCACTGTGCTCCCTGGCGGGCATGGCAATGATTGCATGGGCATTGGCGCCTCCAGCGCCGAACGACGACACGGCACCGTAGCGGAAGCCGTCCTTGGGCTCCCACCCGTGCAGCTTGGTGGCCAGGCGCAGCCCGGTGAGATCCCAGTCCACCATCTTGGTCGGGTTGTCCGAGAATAGCGTTGGCGGAATATGACCGTGCTGGCCGGCCAGCAGCAGCTTGATCAGTCCAAGGATCCCGGATGCCGCTTGCGCGTGTCCGGCGTTCGACTTTATCGAGCCCAGCAGCGCCTCGGATCCCGCCGCGCCGTAGGTTTTGAACAGCGCGATCAACTCCACCGGGTCGCCTGCAGGGGTCGCCGTGCCGTGTCCCTCGATCATTCCCACATCGGCCGGATCGATTCCCGCCGCGTCGAGCGTCTTGCGGATGACTTGCTCTTGCGCGCGCACTCGAGGAACGAGGATCGGCTTGCCCTTGCCGTTGTGGTTGGTGCGGATGCCCAGGATCCGTCCGTAGACCGAGTGCCCGAGTTGACGTGCCCGTGATTCCCGCTCGACGACAACCATTCCCGCACCTTCGCCCCATACGGTGCCGCTGGCGTTGTCAGAATAGGCCCGGCAATGTCCGTCATCGGCAAGCGCATTGAGCCTGGCGAACTCGTAAAATGCTCCGGGCGAACCCATCACGCACACGGCACCGGCAAGCGCCCATTCGCACTCGCCGTCTCGAACCGCCGCGGCGGCCAGGTGCAGCGCGGTCAAAGACGAAGCACAAGCCGTATCGAGGCTGATTGAGGGACCGGTCAGCCCAAGGCAGTGCGAGATCCGACCCGCGGCCCCCAGTTGTCCCAACGCGGCGATCCGGTGCCCGCTGTAGGCATCGGCCACGGCCGCGCGTGGACCGTACTCCATCGGTGACATGCCGACAAAACAACCCGCGTCGGCGCCGTCGAGCGTGCCGGGGTTTATCCCAGTATTTTCCAACGCCTTCCACGCAACCCGCATCGCCACCCGCTGCTGAGGGTGCATGACGATAGCTTCGCGGTGGGTGATGCCGAAGAACGTCGGATCGAATGCTGTTGCACTGGAAAGGAAGCCGCCTGCATCGCAAACTGGCCCCCAGCCGTCGAGCTCCGATACCGACAACAGATCGTCGATCGGCCAGCCGCGATCACGTGGAAAGGGTGCGATCAGCTCCCTGGCTTCGGCAAGTGCTGACCACAGCGCCGCCGGGGTGTCGATTTCCCCAGGCGCCTCGACAGCCAGCCCGGAGATGACGATCGGGTCGGTCATGTTGTCTGCTCGCATTGCGCGCTGGACGCCAACAACTCCGCCACGGCCTCGATGTGTGTGTTCAGGTAGAAGTGCCCGCCGTCGAACATCGTGACGTTGACGGTGTCGGTGTGCTTACCCCAGCCGTAAAGATCACCCAGCGTGATATACGGATCCTGGTCCCCGCCCATCGCGTGTATCGGCGCCGTTACGTTGATGTCGTCAGGGCAGGAGTACGCGTCAAAGGCGTTGTAGTCAGCCTTCATCACGGGAAGCGCGAGCCTCATGAGTTCACGGTTGGCGAACACATCCGAGTCGGTACCCTCAAGCGCGGCCAGATGATTGAGGATCTCCTCGTCGTCTTTTGGATGTGCTGGTTTGGCGGCGACGTTGCAGGGTGCGACTGCTGCGGACACGATGAGGTGCCGCACATCGATTCCCCTGCTTTCGGCGAGCCGGACGAACTCGAACGCGACCAACGCCCCCATGCTGTGACCAAAGGCGACGATTGGATGTCCGCGATTGTGCTGCGATGTGGTGAATTCCCGGAAAGCTCCCGCGGCGATGTCGGGCAGCGACGGCAAGGAGGTCTCAGCCGCCCGGTCTTGGCGTCCCGGGTACTGGAAAACCAGGACGCTGAATCGCGCGCTGAGAATTTTGGAGAATTCGCGATAGGCCGAGGCGCCGGCCCCGGCGTGCGGGAACACCAGCAGCGGAAGGCTCGTGGCCGAATCCGGTTGATGGAACTGCCTGATCCATCCCAGTGTGCGCGGCATGCACTACGCCTCTCGATACCTCTCGATACCTCTCGATTACCTGGTGTCTCTCACAGTCGCGGCAGCCGCAAAAGCGTGCGACTTAGCGAAGGCTAACATAACCTTCGAGCCCGACGGGGGCGTGCCGGCCCTCGACCCTGGGGTTCGGCTCAGTGCTCACTCCCGGTCGCGGGCCATGAGGGCGGCCCGCTTGTCCGGCAGATCGATGTCGGTGATGCGCCGAAATCCGGCACGCTCGAGCGCCCGGATCACTCGGACGTTGTTGACGTCGGGCTCGGCGACCACTCGGGCGGCGCGCGGATCCGCATCCAGCTGCCAGGTAGCGACCGTGCGCAGCAGGTCCACGGCCAGCCGCCGACCGCGGTATTCGGGTGGACCCAGCAACAGGTGCACACCGGCATCGTGTGCACCGGCGGTGTAGTACTGGGCGAGCGGGTCAAGATCGGCGCGGTAGAGCTCCCAGTAGCTCATGGGAACGCCGTCCAGCAGGCCCAGATAAGGGACCAGGTGGGTGCTGTGATGCTGCCGGCGCAGATAGGACGCGATCTGGGACCGGGGCCACGGCTTCCTCCAGAAGCGGGCCACTTCTGGGTCATTCATCCAGAGGTGCACCAGCTCGAGATCTTGCTCGGGGTCCAGGCGGCGCAGTGCGAACTCCGCGGCAAAGGCTTCATGATCCAGTGCTGTGCGGCATTGCCGCGGCTCCAAAATGTTCACCCGGGCACCTCCCGACCGAAAGGCCCGCATGATCCCTCATGAGCACGCCGGGCAAAGGGTCCGATGTCGTCGCCGCGACAGCCGCAACAGCCATCCAACTTAGCGAAGGCTAACATAAGCCCCGGGCTGCTGGATGGTGCTCGCCGAAGAGCATCCATCGCAAGGTCAGGCCTACCGCAGATGGCGAGTCAAAGGGGTCGTTTGATGGGTGACGTGTCGCGCCGGTTCCGGGGGTGCAACGGCCATGGCCGATGACGTCAAGACCTTGCAGGAACGGCGCCAGGAACTGCTGCGTAGGCGCATCGCGGAAAGCGGTATGCCGGCAGCCCGAGAATCGCTCACCCGCCTCCGCGCGGGAAAACGTTACCGTTTGTCGGCCGGCCAGCGGCGGATGTGGTTTCTGCAGGCGATGGACACAGGTGACGTCACATTGAACATCTGTGTGGCCTATCGACTGACGGGTCGCCTGGGCGAGGCCCGCTTGCACGCCGCGTTCGGTGCTGTCGTTGCGCGCCACGCTATCTTGCGCACCCTCTACGGAGTGGACTCAGAGGGGGAGCCTTACCAGGTCTTTTCCGACAACGTTGAGGTCAGTTGGCGCACCGATGACCTGACTCATCTCCCCGTTGCGGAACGTGAGCGGCAAGTCCAGGCCCGAGCTCGAGACGATTTCGGCCGGCCATTCGATCTCACGACCGAGTTGCCGCTGCGCGCAACCCTGATCCGCACCGGTACAGACGAATTCGTGCTGCTTCTCGCCGTGCATCACATCTGTTGGGATGACGACTGCTGGGCCGTTTTCTTCCGCGACCTCAGCGCTGCATATCACGGACGTCCACTGAGCGGCCCGGCACCGCAGTTCGTCGCGGTCGAGGTGCAGCAGTCTTGGGTGGAACCCGGCATTGCTGACGTCGGCTACTGGGCGGATACTTTGCGGCCGTCACCACAGCCGCTGGAACTTCCCGGGGCAGCCGCTATTCATCCGTCCAGGCGGGCCGATCGCCGCACTCGGGCGCTGCCCGCCTACCTGTTCGGTCGGGTAGCGGACTTCGCCCAAAAGCGCAGCGCTTCACCATTTATGGTGTTGTTGGCGGCTTTCGGCGCGCTGGTGCGTCGCTATACCGGCGCCGACGATTTCCTGATCTCGGTGCCGGTCACCGAGCGTAGGGCAACCGCCCAGGGCGCCATCGGCTATTTCGGTAACACGCTGTTGTTGCGCATCGCTGCGCGCTCCGGCGACACGTTCACCGCGCTGGTCGATGCGGTACGCGAAACCTGTCTCAACGGCTTCGCTCATCAGTCCGTCGGCATCGACCGAGTGGTACGCGAGGTCAACCCCGAGCGCATGGGCCACGATGGTATGAACCAGTTGGTCCGATTGGGTTTCAGTATGCGCAAGTGCGCCAGCGGATTCGCGTTGGACGATGTCACTGTGCAACAGCTCGGCCTGGGCGCGGTAACAGCGCACCTGCCGCTGACCTTGTCGGTCGTGCTCGACCCGGAGCGGGTGATGGTCGAATTCGAGTATCAGACGGATGTTTTGAGCTCTGCACTGGTCGATCAGATGCTCACCCACTACGAACAGCTGCTCGACAACGCGTTGGATGAGCCGCAACGTCGCCTTACTAGCCTGGACATGCTCGGCAGCGGCGAGTGGAAGGCCGTCCTGGCGCAGTCGCATGGCGAGCTTGTCGCCACGCCGGCTACCACGATGGTCGCGGTGCTCGAAGCGGCCGCGTTGGAAACGACGGGCACCCCCGACGCCATCGCGCTGGTTTCCGACGAGGCCGAACTCACCTATGGCGAGCTGCATCGCCGCGCGAATCGCTTGGCGCGCTGGCTGATCGGGCAGGGCTTTGGTGCCGAGGACGTCATCGGTCTGCGGATGACCAGCTCGATCGAGTTCGTGGTTGCGCTGCTCGCCGTACTCAAAGCCGGTGCGGCTTATCTGCCGATTGACCCCGCCTATCCAGACGAGCGCATCGAGTACCTCCTTTGCGACGCACGCCCCCGGACGGTGATCGGGCGGGAGGAACTCAAGGCCGCCGAAAATGCCGCCGCGGGACTCTCGGCCGTCGCGCTCAGCGACGCCGACCGGCGAAATCCGTTGCGTCCCGACAACCTGGCGTACGTCATCTACACGTCCGGCTCCACTGGCCAGCCCAAGGGCGTGGCGGTATCGCATCGCGCGATCGCCGAGCACGTGAACGGCTTCATCGCAGAGTGGAGCGTGACCGCGCAAGACCGCTGGCTGCAGTCGTCGTCGGTGAGCTTCGATGCCTCACTGGCCGACATCTTCATCCCGTTGTCGCTGGGCGCCCAGCTGATTGTGCCCAAGCCCGAGGCGTTCAACGCCTTTAACGACGTCGGTTACCTCGCCGAGGTGATTAGTCGCCGGAGCGTCACCGTGTTGCATATGGTGCCGTCGATGCTCAGCACCCTGCTGATGCTGCCGCAGGTCGAACAATGGCGGGCGCTGCGCCATGTGCCGGTGGGCGGAGAAGCCCTTCCCGGTGAGGTAGCCGACAAATTCGCCAGCCACTTCGACGCAGAGTTACGCAACCACTACGGCCCGACCGAGGCCGTCGTCTGCTCGACACACCTGCTGGTCCAGGGCTCGCACGGTGCGCGCATGGTGCCCATCGGCGTGCCGAACCGCAACGTCTACGCCTACGTACTTGACGAGGAGATGCAGCCGGTTCCCGCCGAGGTAATCGGTGAGCTGTATCTGGGCGGTGTTCAATTGGCGCGCGGGTACTTGGGGCGTCCCGGGTTGACCGCGCAGCGCTTCATCGCAGACCCGTTCAACCCTGGGATGCGCCTGTATCGAACGGGAGATCTGGTCCGCCGCAACATCTGTGGCGAGCTAGAATTCGTCGGGCGAGCCGACGAGCAAGTCAAGATCCGCGGCTTCCGTATCGAACTCGGCGAGGTTGAGTCCGTGATCGCGACCCATCCGGCGGTGCGGCACTGTCTGGTCGTCGCGGAAGATGCCGAGGCCGGCCCCATGCTCGCGGCCTACTTGGTGCCCGCAGCTCACCAGACGCTCGCGGCTGAACCAGATTTGAGCGAGATACGTGCACATGCCGCATCGGTGCTGCCTGAATACATGGTGCCCAGCGCCTTTGCGGTGATTCCGGAGATTCCGCTGACCGCGAGCGGCAAATTGGACAAGCGGGCACTGCCCGCACCCACTGCTGTCGGGTTACGCCGCTACCGTGAGCCGGCCACCGCCACCGAGCGCCGGATGTGCTCCATCTTCGCCCGGCTGTTCGGGTGGGAGCGAATCGGCGCTGAGGACTCGTTCTTTGGGCTAGGCGGCCATTCGCTGCTGGCAGCTCGGCTGGTCGCGCAGATTCGGGCCGAATTCGGCATCGAGCTCAGCGTCCGCGCCGTGTTCGATAGCCCAACCCCGGCCGGATTAGCCGCCCAGCTCGTCGAGCAGTTTCGCGCTGAATTCGAGATCGACCTGGACACGCTTGATGTCGAGGACACTGTCGACGATGCAAGGCCGGGTGTGCAGTCTGCCCGTCCCGAACTCGCCAGGTCGGTGCGGCCGGAGCGCCTCCCACTGTCTTACTCTCAGCTCGCCGCGTGGTTTCAATATCGAATGGAGGGCGCGCAGGACGGCTTCAACCTGCCGTTTGCGCTTCGATTGGACGGGCCGCTCGACATTGTCGCTCTCACCCAGGCGCTCAACGACGTCGTGGCCCGGCATGAGGCGCTGCGCACCAACTTCGCTGAGCATGAAGGTGCTCCCTATCAAATCGTGCATCCGAGCCTGCAGGTGGAGCTACCGGTCCGCACCATTGCCCGCGACCACCTTGACGAGGCGCTGGCGCAGCTGCGTCGACATGTACTTACGCCGGAGTCCGGGCCGCTAATCAAGGCCACCCTGCTGGCGCTGGCCCGCGATCAGCACGTGCTTTTCGTTATCGTCCACCACATCGTCAGCGATCACGTGTCGCTCGGCATCCTGTTTGACGACCTTATCGTCGCCTATCGCGCTCGCCGGGCAGGTATAGTGCCGCAGTGGGCCGCACTGCCCATCCAATTCGTGGATTATGCACTGTGGCAACGGCATACACTCGACTCCGAATGGGGACAGGCGCAGCTTTCCTATTGGCGCGACGCATTGGCCGGTTTGCCTGACGAGATCTCGGTAGCGCC
>NZ_VTZN01000128.1 GCF_008370645.1 Mycobacterium simiae | reverse complement strand
CGGCGCGGCGCGCACGAGGCGGGACTGCCCGCCGGGTGCCGTTGATCCGCGACGAGACCGGCACCGTGATCGTCGGCCGGGCCAGCTGGCTGCCGCCGCACGGGGCGCGGGTGATCCACGGCGAGGCGGTGGTCGACGACACCGTGTTGTTCGACGGTGCGGCCGCCGGGGTGCATATTGAGCCGACGCTCACACTTCCCGGGCTGCGGGCCACCCCCGGCGCCCGTCCATGGTTCCGCTGGGTCAGCGGGCGCGCCGCCCAGCTCGGCAGCACCGGAGCCGACGTGGTGCGCGACGGTGTTGCGGCGCCCCGGTCGGTGCGGCGGTCCACGTTCTACCGCCACGTCGAAGGCTGGCTGCTGGTCCGGTAGTTTTCCCCAGGTGAGAGAGATGGGCCTGCACGAGTCAGTTCGGCCCAGCCCGATATTTCTGGGTCTGATCGGATTGACCGCCGTCGGAGGGGCGCTGGCCTGGCTGGCCGGTGACAGCGTGCGGCCACTTGCCTACGCCGGGGTGTTCATCCTGGTGATCGCCGGCTGGTTGGTCTCGCTGTGCCTACACGAGTTCGGTCATGCGTTCACCGCGTGGCGATTCGGCGATCACGACGTCGCAATTCGTGGCTATCTGACCCTGGACCCGCGGCGCTATAGCCACCCGGCGCTGTCACTGCTGCTACCGATGGTGTTCATCGCGCTGGGCGGGATCGGCCTGCCGGGCGCCGCGGTGTATCTGCGCACCTGGTTCATGACGCCAGCCCGGCGCACCCTGGTCAGTTTGGCCGGACCGGCGGCCAACGCGGTGCTGGCGGTGCTACTGCTCAGCGCAACCCGGTTGTGCTACGACGCAGACCACTGGGTGCTATGGGCCGGGGTGGCATTCCTGGGCTTCCTGCAGATCATGGCGGTGGTGTTGAACCTGCTGCCGGTCCCCGGCCTGGACGGCTACGACGCCTTGGAGCCGCATCTCAGCCCGGACACGCAGCGCGCACTGGCACCCGCCAAACAGTTCGGAGTCTTCATCCTGTTGTTGGTGCTCTTGACACCGGCGTTGAACCAGTGGCTGTTCGGCCTGGTCGGCTGGCTGTTCGACTTCTCCGGGGTGCCTCATCTACTGGCGGGCACGGGCAACGCGCTAACCCGCTTCTGGAGCCGCTGGATCTGACCGTGTTGCTTTATATGCGCTAGTTCGCATATATTACCCGGCATGGGCGCCGGCCATAATCACACGCACGCTCCCGCTGGGGCGCGGATCATCCGCCGGATGATTACTGCCGCAGCGATCTTGGCGGCGTTCTTCGTGGTGGAGCTGACTACCGCGGTGCTGATCAACTCGATCGCGCTGCTGGCCGATGCCGGGCACATGCTTACTGACGTCGTTGCCGTGTTCATGGGTCTGGCTGCGGTCATGCTGGCCAGGCGGGGCGGCTCGTCACCGGACCGCACCTACGGCTGGCATCGCGCCGAGGTGTTCACCGCGGTAGCCAACGCGGTGCTGCTGATCGGCGTCGCACTATTTATCGTCTACGAGGCGATCGATCGTCTCCGCGAGGCACCGTCGATCCCCGGTGTGCCGATGATTGTGGTGGCGCTAGCGGGCTTGCTGGCCAATTTCGTAGTGGCGTTGTTGCTGCGTTCCCACTCCGAGGGCAGCCTGGCGGTCAAGGGCGCCTACATGGAGGTCGTCGCTGATACGGTCGGTAGCTTCGGGGTGCTGATCGCGGGTGTGGTGACCGTCACTACGCGCTGGCCCTACGCCGATGTGGTGGTGGCGGTCCTGGTCGGCATGTGGGTGCTCCCCCGAGCGATCGCCCTGGCCCGCACCGCACTTCGCATCCTTTCCGAGTCGTCACCCAGCCACATCGACGTGTCGGAACTTCGTTCCGCGCTGCTCGCCGTCGACGCCGTGACGGACGTGCACGACCTGCATGTCTGGACGCTGTCGCCCGGTAAGGACATGGTCACCGTGCATTTGACCAGCGACGGCGACTCCGGCCCGGTGCTACGCGAGGCACGCGCGTTGCTATCAGCCCGTGGACTGGACCACGCCACCGTCCAGATCGATTGCCCGGACGATGCCGATTCGTGCGTGGAAACGTTCTAGCAGGCGTTTAGAAGCCCAGCGCCGACCGGGCCGCGGAGTCGCAGTCGTCGAGCAAATCGAGGCAGCGGTGGACCTCGTCGGTCTCCCCGATTGCGTCGGCGGCCCGCGCCAGCGCAGCCACACAGCGCAGGAAACCACGATTGGGCTCATGGGAGTACGGCACCGGACCGAAACCCTTCCAGCCATTGCGGCGCAGCTGGTCCAGGCCGCGGTGGTAGCCGGTGCGGGCATAGGCATAGGCGGTGATGGCTTTGTCGTCAGCGAGCGCCTCTTCGGCAAGGGCCGCCCAGGCCACCGACGCTGACGGATGAGCGGCGGCGACGATGCCCGGATGCTCTCCGGCCAGCAGCTTCGCCTCGGCCTCACTATCGCCGGGCAGCAGAGTCGGATCGGGTCCCAGAAGATCACCCATCGGCGTCATGGACCCCATTGTGCCAAGCGCCGTGATGGACCACTGTGGCCGTTCCCCGATCGCGGCCTACCTCGGCGATCACGCCAATTCGGGGTCTGGTCGCTAAGCTCCAAACGACCGACTCGATAGCGGGAGGACAGCAGCACTCATGCCCAACGCACCCGAGCCCGACCGCGACCGCACTGAGAACAAGAACGAACCGGCTGGCCCGGAAGACAAAGCAGACACCGCAATCACCGAAGGCTACCCACTGATCCCCGACGACGCCGAAACCGAGACCGTGGTGATCTCCCAGCCCGACGAAAACAACCCCGAGCCGGCAGACCAAGGGCAACGCGAACGCCGCTTCACCGCTCCGGGCTTCGACTCCAAAGAAACCCAGGTCATCGCCACCGCCCCGGAGGCCGCCACCGAGGTCTTCCACCTGCAGCCGACGCCACAAGGTCCACCGCCGCCCACCGGTATGCCACCTAAAACTGCTGTGCCACAATCCTTCCCACCCCGCGGCGGCGCAAGCACGCCGGCCCTGAAGCAACGCAACTGGGGTTGGGTGCTGGCGATCGTCGTGATCGTGCTGGCGTTGGCGGCAATCGCCGTCCTGGGCACCGTGCTGCTGACCCGCGGCAAGCACTCGGCAGTGTCGCAGGAAGACCAGGTGCGCCAAACGATCCAAAGCTTTGACATTGCCATTCAGACTGGCGACCTGACCACGCTGCGCAGTATCACCTGCGGCGCGACCCGCGACGGCTACGTGGACTACGACGAGCACGCCTGGGCGGAAACGTATCACCGGGTGTCAGCGGCCAAGCAGTATCCGGTCGTCGCCAGCATCGACCAGATTGTGGTCAACGGCCAGCATGCCGAGGCCAACATCACCACGTTCATGGCCTATGACCCGCAGGTTCGCTCGACGCGCAGCCTCGATCTGCAATTCCGCGACGATCAGTGGAAGATCTGCCAGTCCCCCAGCAACTAGTCGGCCGGACGTCGCCGAGCGTGTCACCACTGCGAAAATCCGGCCCGAAACTCGCAGTGAGTTCACGCTGGGCGCGCGAGTTCAGCCGGCTAGAGACTTTCCGGCGCAGTGCAGGTCGTTGCACGCCTCGATCACCCGCTCGGTCATCCCGGCCTCGGCCTTCTTGAGGTAGCTGCGCGGGTCGTAGACCTTCTTGACGCCCACCTCACCGTCTACCTTGAGCACGCCGTCGTAGTTGGTGAATATGTGACCGACGATCGGGCGCGTGAACGCATACTGGGTGTCGGTGTCGACGTTCATCTTGACCACGCCGTAGCGCAGCGCCTCTTCGATCTCCGACTTGAGCGAGCCGGAACCGCCGTGGAAGACGAAATCGAACGGTTTGGCGTCCGCGGCCAATCCAAGTTTGGCCGCCGCCACCTTTTGCCCCTGGGCCAGGATGTCGGGACGGAGCTTGACGTTGCCGGGCTTGTAGACGCCGTGCACGTTGCCGAACGTCGCGGCCAGCAGGTACTTCCCGTGCTCACCAGCGCCCAGGGCGTCGATGGTCTTTGCGAAGTCCTGCGGGCTGGTGTACAGCTTCTCGTTGATCTCGTGCGCAACGCCGTCTTCTTCGCCGCCGACCACGCCGATCTCGATCTCGAGGATGATCTTGGCGGCCGCCGTTAGCTTGAGCAGTTCCCGGGCGATAACCAGGTTTTCGTCGATCGGAACGGCCGAGCCGTCCCACATGTGGGACTGGAACAAAGGATCGCGACCCGCGCGGACCCTCTCGGATGAGATCGCCAACAGCGGCCGCACGTAGCGGTCGAGCTTGTCCTGCGGGCAGTGGTCGGTATGCAGCGCGACGTTGATCGGGTACTCGGCCGCAACGACGTGGGTGAACTCGGCCAGCGCCACCGCGCCAGTCACCATGTCCTTGACCCCCAGACCCGAAGCGAATTCCGCGCCGCCGGTGGAAAACTGGATGATTCCGTCGCTTCCGGCGTCAGCGAAGCCTTTTAGTGCGGCATTGACGGTCTCCGAAGAGGTGCAGTTGATGGCCGGGAAGGCGTAGGAATTCTCTTTGGCACGTCCCAGCATCTCGGCGTAGACCTCGGGCGTTGCGATGGGCATGAAACTTCCTCCTCGAAGAATGCTGGGTGCACTCAGTATGGCAACACGTGCACGCCGGTATGTTGGGACATCGTGAACACCGCCGTGATGGCCATGCCGGACATCCTCGACCCGATGTACTGGCTGGGCGCCGACGGCATTTTCGGGTCCGCCGTGCTGCCCGGAATCCTGGTCATCGTCTTTATCGAGACCGGCTTGCTGTTCCCGCTGCTGCCCGGGGAGTCGCTGCTGTTCACCGGCGGGCTGCTGGCCGCAAGTGCCCACCCGCCGGTCAGCATCGGGGTGCTGGCGCCATCCGTTGCATTGGTGGCGGTACTCGGCGATCAGAACGCGTATTTCATCGGCCGCCGGATCGGGCCGGCGCTGTTCAAGAAAGAGGATTCGCGGTTCTTCAAGAAGCACTACGTGACCGAATCGCATGCGTTCTTCGAAAAGTACGGCCCGTGGACGGTCATCTTGGCCCGCTTTGTGCCGTTCGCGAGGACCTTCGTGCCGGTGGTCGCTGGGGTGTCCTACATGCGCTATCCGGTATTTTTGGGCTTCGACATTGTCGGCGGTGTCACCTGGGGAGCCGGTGTGACCTTGGCGGGTTACTTTCTAGGCAATGTGCCATTCGTCCACCAGAACCTGCAAAAGATCATCCTGGGCATCCTGTTCGTTTCGCTGCTGCCGGCGATGACCGCGGCCTGGCGCAGCTACCGCTCCAGGCGCCGCGCAGAAAAGGCCCAGTCCGCGCTACCCGAGTGAATTAGCCGCGGCCGCACTGTGAGCGGCTTCCATCAGCATCCAACCCGAGAGCTGCACCGACAGGTCGCGCTCGGGAATCTCCGAACTGTTCACGGCGCCCTCGATGAACTGTGCCTGCTGACCGCCGGCGCCGGGCAGGCCAGCGTCACGGTCCCAGAACGCCCCGAAGACCGGCAACCCGTCCACTGTTTGCCGGTAATCCCAGGCCGACCTGGCCGAGGACAGCACGATGCTGCGGGCGGTGTCGCGAGCTGCGAGGTCGTCGGCGGCGTCACCCGGCAACGTGGTGGCCACCAGCGCGAGGTAACGGGCGGTAATGCCAGCGAACAGGCCGCCGTCGCCGCCGCCGGCGCCCCTGAGCACTCCACCGGGTGCCATGTGCTGGTCGACAGCCGACACCAGCCGGTGGACCCGCTGGGCATGGTGTGGGTTGCCGGTGCGGACGGCCAGCTCGGTTTCCAACCCGAGCACCACGCCTTGGCAGTAGGTGTATTGGGCACGCACCAAGGAGCCGGCTTTGATGCCGTCGAACACCAGATGCGTCTCCGGGTCGATCAAGGTGCGGTCGATCCAGTCGCCCATCTGCTCAGCTCTCTTGAGCCAGTCGTCGTAGCGGGCCAGAAAGATGCCCGCCGGCCCGTTGGCGGGGGCGTTGAAGAACTGGTCCTGCTTGCGCCACGGGATGCCGCCGCCGTCTTCGGGCACCCATGCCTTGACGAGTTGGTCGGCGAGTTTGGGTAGCGCACGGCGCCGGTGCACACCGGCGATCCGGGCGGCGCGGTCCAGCGCCAGCGCCAGCCACGCCATGTCGTCGTAGTAGCTGTTGAGCCAGGAGAAGTTGTTACGCAGCCGATGCGAGCGGAGCTGCCGGTTGATCATGGCGCGCCGTTGCGGCTGCGGGTCGCGCAGCTCCGCGTCGACGAGGCAATCCAGCAGCTGCGCCTGCCACCAGTAGTGCCAGGTACCGAACATCCGGTCCTTGTGATCCCACGGCCAGGCCACCACCCCCAGCTGCGTTCCCTGCAGCGCCCACAGCCGTTTGAGGTGGCGCTGTGTGACGGCGGTTTCCGAGGTGGCAGCCCGGTTGGCCCATAGCTGGTCCATACTGCCGACCTTATCGAGTGCTAGCCAACGCCAAGAACAGCTGCCGCAAGCCGGTCAGCGAGTGCGCCGGCAAGAGCAGGTCGCAGTACGGTAGCGCCGCGGCCATCGAACCGGTCTGCGGCGCGAAATCGGGTTGGGCCGCGCGCGGGTTGAGCCAAACCAACAACTCGGCGCGGCGACGCAACCGGGCCAATGCGTGGTCCAGGACTTCAGGGGGATCGCTGTCCCAACCGTCGGAGGCCACGATGACCACGGCGCCCCGCAGCGCGTTGCCGTGTGGCGGGGCCAGCAAAGCATCCACACTGCGGCCGATGCACGTGCCGCCGTAGCGGTCGGTGACCTTGGCGTTGGCCCGTTGCAGCGCTACCTCGGCCGATCGGTGCGATAGCACCGGAGTAAGCCGGGTCAACGTCGTCGAAAAAGCGAACACCTCGGGCCGGATCCTGGATTGGCGAACGGCGGCCGCCCGCATCAGGTGTAGATAGATCGCGGCGTAGGGCTGCATGGATCGGCTCACGTCGCAGACCAGCACGATCCGCCTGGGTCGCCGGCGCGGCCGAGTACGCGCGAGTAGCACGGACTCCCAGCCGGTCGACCGTGACGCGGTCATCGTCGCGCGCAGGTCGACGCGTTTGCCGTGGCGGCTGGACTCGAACCGCAAGGTGCGTCGAGCGGGCCAGCGTTGCAGCGCATGCGCTAGCCACGTTCCCAGCGCGCGCAGATCGTCGGCGTCAAAATGGTCAAACGGCTCATCAGCCAGCCCGGCGATGCGGCTGGGCAAAAAGTCGGGCAGGCGAAGGCGGGGACCGGAGGCGTTGTGCTGATCGACGGTCAGGCTGGCCCAGGGGACAGTGCCGGCGGCCGTCTGAGATGTGCCGCCGGAGCGACGCGCGATCCCGGCTGCGGGGGTGCGGGGTCCGGCGATCGTCGGCGACGGTACAGATCGCCGGGTTCCGTCGGCGTCGATGGCCCCGAACACCTCGGTGAACACGGCGTCGAATGCGGCGAGGTCTTCTGAGCGGTTCACCAAGGTCAAACGTGCCGCCCAGTACAAGGTCGATACCGAGTGCGGCACCAACTGCCGCAGCGCCTGCACAAAGCTCGCCGGGCCGCTCGCGGACACCTGCACCCCGGCAGTGCGCAGCCGCGCCACCATGGCGGCCGCGTAGGCGGCCAGGTCGACGCCCCGCAACAGCAACGGGGTACTCATGCGTTAGCGTCGCCGCCGCAGCAACCAGAGCAGGATCAGCACGGCTATCACCGCCAGCGTGACGACCCCGTACTTCTTCAGCCGGTCGGCGCCAGCGAGTTCCAGCAGGTCGATCGGTGCTGGCTCGGGCGCGCCAGCAGCAGGGCGCACCGGGCCCTTAACGGCCAGCTCAGCTTCCAGCGAGTCCACGAACTGACTCAACAACTTCTCCGAAACCTGCTGCAGCATTCCGCTGCCGAATTGGGCCAGCTTGCCGACGATTTTCAAGTCGGTGTCGACGGTGACACTGGTACGGTCCCCGTCTTGGCGCAGCCGGGCGGTAACTGTGGCGGCAGCATTGCCCGTTCCACGCGCCTCCTTGCCTTTGGCGTCGATCACCGCGCGGTGCTGGGAGCGATCCTGCTCAACGAAGTGCACCTTGCCGCTGAATTCGCTGGTGACCGGGCCGACCTTGACCTTGACCTTGCCCAGGTAGTCGTCGCCCTGGTGGCCGGTCAGCTGCGCCCCGGGCATCAGCGGGATCACCTTCTCCAGATCGCACAGCACGTCCCAGGCCTGCTCGATCGGCGCGCTGACGGCGAAGTGGTTGGCAATCTTCATCGTTGAGGTCCTCTCAGGTCCGGCTGTACTCGACGAGCGCGTCACGAATCAGGGTCAGGTCATCGGGTGTCTTAGCCAGTGCGCCCAGGCTAGCCGTCACGGCGGGATCGGCCAGAGCTGCGACACCAAGCGTCACCAGGGCGGCGACCCAGTCGATGGTCTCGGCCACGCCCGGCGGCTTGTCCAGGTCGAGATCGCGTGTGCTACCGACGAATTGGGTGGCATGTTCGATGAGCGGCGCGGTGGCCCCGGGCACAGTCCGGCGCACGATCGCGGCGGCCCGGGCCGGCTCCGGGTAGTCGATCCAGTGGTACAGACAACGCCGCCGCAGCGCGTCGTGTAGGTCGCGGCTGCGGTTGGAGGTGAGCACCGCGATCGGCGTCCGCTCAGCGACGAAGGTACCCAACTCTGGCACGGTGACCGCGGATTCACCGAGAAACTCCAGCAGCAGCGCTTCGAATTCGTCGTCGGCACGGTCGATCTCGTCAATCAACAGTACCGGCGGGGTAGGCCCACGGTGCCGGACACACTGCAAGATAGGCCGATCCAGCAGGTAGGCCTCGGTGTAGAGATCAGCTTCCTCGATACTCGTCCCGCGCGCCTCGGCCAGCCGGATCGACAGCAGCTGTCGCTGGTAGTTCCAGTCGTAGAGCGCCTCGCTAGCGGTCAGCCCCTCATAGCACTGCAGCCGGACCAGCGTGGTATCCAGAACCACGGCAAGGGTTTTCGCGGCCGTGGTCTTGCCGACGCCGGGCTCGCCCTCCAACAGCAACGGCCGGCCGAGCGTCACCGCCAGATAGATCGCCGACGCGGTGCCGATGTCAAGCAAATAATCGTGGGCGTCGAATCGACGGATGACATCCTCAGGCCCAGCAAAAATCATCGCGACACCGATTCCAGTAGCCGCCGATAGTCGTCCCAGGTGTCCACGTCGAGCGGCACCGGGCCGTCGACGGCGAGCTCAGCCACCGGGTGCTTGCCCGCTTCCACCAGCTTCCAGACCCCTTTGTCACCATGCAATCGCGATACCGCGCTAAATGTGCTGCGGCGCAGCCAGAACGGATGTCCGATGCCGTCGCTGTAGCGGCACACCAGGATGTCTGCGGCCGGCCCTTCGGCGATCATCTGCTGCACTATTGCCGGATCAACTCCTGGCTGGTCACCGAGCATCAACACAATACCAGCGGCTCGCGGGTCGACCCGTTTCAGCGCGACCCGCAGCGACGCCGAGCACCCGGTGCCAAAGTCCTCCACAGCCACCACGTCCGCCCCGCCCAGCGGCACCGCATCGCGCACCGCTTGGGCGGCACCACCCAGGGTGACAATCAGTTGCTCGAACCCGACACTGCGGGCGACATCGAGGGTGGCTCCCAGGACCGTGGTATCCCGGTACGGCAGCAGCTGTTTGGGCGTGCCGAGCCGGCGGGAGCCGCCGGCCGCCAGGACGACGCCGGTGACGGTCATCGGCTCGCGTTCCCCGCGGCGAACGCCGCCTGGCAGCCAGGGCAGCAGAACCAGTAGTCCCGGTCGGCCAGTCGCAGGTGCGCGGTGGCCGGTCCGATCATCACCGTCATGCCGCACACCGGGTCGACGGCCTCGCGGGGTGCACCCTGCAGGGGCATAGTCCGGTTCAGGCCGCCGTGCCGCAACGCCGCGATGAGTTCGGCAGCAATCGACACCGCGATCTCGGCGGGTGTCTTGGCGCCGATAGCCAACCCGACCGGGGTGTGCACCCTGGCTCGTTCGGCCTCGGAAAGCCCAAGCGAGTCTACGATCGCGGCGCCGCGAACCTTGCTGGCCACCAAGCCGATGTAGGGTACGCCGTCTTCCAATGCGGCGCGGATGGTTTCGGCTTCCGGCCCGCCATGGCTGGCTATCACCACCGCGCTGGTGTCCGCGAGGTCGGTGTCGTCGCGCACCTCGTATCCCAGGGCGCCGCACAACTGGCTTAGCGCGTCGGCAATCGGAGTGGCGCCGTGGATCTGAATCAGCGGCGCCGGCAGCTGGGGGGTCAGGAAGATCTCCAGCGCCCCGCCGGACAGGCACGGGTTGACCACCACGCACGCCCCCGGCGCCTCCGGAAAGTGCACATCGCCGTCGGGAAGCACCCGCAGCAGCACACTTTCGCCTGCCTGCAGCACCCCCATCGCGGCCTTGCGCACTGAGTTCTGTGCACACTGACCGCCGACGAAACCCTCGATGGTGCCGTCGGCCAACAGAATCGCCTCGTCGCCGGCCGAAGCCGACGCCGGCGGCTGAGCCCGCACCACCGTCGCGCGCACGAATGGTGTTCGCGCCGCGACGAGTTGCTGAGCCCGTTCGCCGATCGTCGTCATGGTTTAAATCGGTGGCTTCGCCCGGCCCTGCATGGCCTCCCAGACCCGCGACGGCGTCAGCGGCATGTCGGCGTGGCGAACACCGTAGGGCGCCAACGCATCAACCACCGCATTGACTACTGCCGGCGGCGACCCCACTGTCGCCGACTCGCCTATGCCCTTGGCGCCGATCGGATGATGCGGTGACGGCGTCACGGTGTGCCCGGTCTCCAGATGCGGCACCTCGAGCGCGGTCGGGATCAGGTAGTCCATCAGCGAGCCGCCCAGGCAGTTACCGTCCTCGTCGAACGCGATCATTTCCATCAACGCCATGCCGATGCCGTCGACGATGCCCCCATGCACCTGGCCCTCGATGATCATCGGGTTGATCCGGGTGCCGCAGTCGTCGACCGCCAAGAAGCGGCGCACCTTGACCACACCGGTGCCCGGATCGACGTCGACCACACAGAAATACGCGCCGTACGGGTAGGTGAGATTCGACGGGTTGTAGCAGACCTCGGCGTCCAGCCCGCCCTCGATGCCCTCGGGCAGGTCACCGGCCCCGTGGGCGCGCATCGCGATGTCGGCGATGGTCACCGCTGCCGACGGGTCACCCTTTACGTGGAATTCTCCTTTCTCCCATTCCAAGTCGGCTACCGAGACTTCCAGCATGCCCGACGCGATGATCTTCGCCTTATCGCGCACCTTGCGAGCCACCAGCGCGGCGGCCCCGCCCGAAACCGGGGTCGAGCGGCTGCCGTAAGTGCCCAGCCCGAACGGTGTCTGGTCGGTGTCGCCGTGCACCACCTCGATGTCGTCGGGTGGAATACCCAGCTCTTCGGCGACAATCTGCGCGAACGTCGTCTCGTGGCCCTGGCCCTGAGACTGAACCGAAAGCCGCACCACGGCTTTGCCGGTCGGGTGCACGCGCAGCTCGCAGCCGTCGGCCATACCGAGGCCCAGGATGTCCATGTCCCGGCGTGGGCCGGCGCCAACGGCCTCGGTGAAGAACGACATGCCGATGCCCATCAGCTCACCGCGCGCCCGGCGCTGCTTTTGCTCGGCCCGCAACGCGTCGTAGCCGATCATGTCCATGGCTTTGCGCATGGTCGCCTCGTAGTCACCCGAGTCGTACACCCAACCGGTCTTAGTGGTGTACGGGAATTGCTCGGCTTTCAACAGGTTTCGCAGTCGCAGCTCGGCCGGGTCCATTGCCAGCTCGTAGGCCAGGCAATCAACCAGCCGCTCGACAAAATACACCGCCTCGGTGATTCGGAAGGAGCACGCATACGCCACGCCCCCGGGCGCCTTATTGGTGTACACCGCGGTCATGTGGCAGTAGGCGGCGTCCAGCTCGTAGCTGCCGGTGAACACCCCGAAGAAGCCGGCCGGGTATTTCGTCGGCGCCGCTTGGCCGTTGAACGCGCCGTGGTCGGCCAGGACGTTGCTGCGGATCGCCAGAATGTTGCCCTCGCGGGTGGCCGCGATCTCGCCGACCATGATGTAGTCGCGGGCGAAGCTGGTGGAGGTCAGGTTCTCGCTGCGGTCCTCCATCCATTTGACCGGCTTGCCCAGTACCAGGGAGCCGACGATCGCGCACACATACCCGGGGTAGATCGGCACCTTGTTGCCGAACCCGCCGCCGATGTCGGGGGAGATGACCCGGATTTTGTGTTCGGGTAGGCCGGCTACCAACGCATACAGCGTGCGGTGCGCATGCGGGGCCTGCGAGGTGGTCCACAGTGTCAGCTTGCCGCTGACCGGATCCAAATCGGCTACCGCACCGCAGGTTTCCATCGGCGCGGGGTGTACCCGCGGATAGACCATCTCCTGCTTGACCACCACATCGGCCTTGGCAAACACCGCTTCGGTGGCGGCCGGGTCGCCGGTTTCCCAGTCGAAGATGTGGTTGTCTTTCTTGCCGTCCAGATCGGTGCGGATCACCGGAGCGGCAGGGTCGAGCGCCCTACGGGCATCCACGACAGGATCCAGCGGGTCGTACTCGACGTCGATGAGCTCCAGCGCATCGCGGGCCGAATACCGGTCTTCGGCAACGACGAACGCCACCTCTTGGCCTTGGAAGCGCACCTTGTCGGTGGCCAGCACGGCCTGCACGTCATTGGACAAGGTCGGCATCCAGGCCAGGCCCTTTTCGGCCAGGTCGGCACCGGTCACCACCGCCTTGACCTTCGGATGGGCCAGGGCCGCAGTGGTGTCGATGCTGACGATGCGGGCGTGCGCATACGGCGAGCGCAGAATCGCCAGGTGCAGCATGCCGGGCAGCGCGACGTCGTCGACGTAGGTACCGCGGCCGCGGATGAACCGAGGATCCTCTTTTCGCAGCATCCGGCCATGGCCGCACGGCTTTTGGTCGTTGTCGGCGGTGTCTTCGGGCGAGGGAGGCCTTGACTCGATAGTTGTCATGACTCGACCTTTACGGTGGAGTTCTTGGCGGCCCATTGGATGGAGCGCACGATGGTGGTGTATCCGGTGCAGCGGCAGATCTGCCCGGAGATTGCTTCCCGGATAGTCTGCTCGTCGGGGTCGGGGTTGCGGTCCAGCAGCGCGCGGGCAGTGATCATCATTCCCGGTGTGCAGAAGCCGCATTGCAAGCCGTGGCAGCGCATGAAGCCCTCCTGCACCGCGTCGAGTGTGCCGTCGGGGCTAGCCAGTCCTTCTACGGTTCGCACGCTGTGCCCGGACGCCATGGCGGCCAGCATGGTGCAGGACTTGACCGGTACCCCGTCGACGTCGACCACGCAGGTGCCGCAGTTGCTGGTGTCACATCCCCAGTGAGTCCCGGTGAGCCCCAACTGATCCCGCAGGAAGTGCACCAGCAGCATTCTGGGTTCGACGTCGGCGCTGACCTGTTCGCCGTTGACGGTCATGTTCACCTGCATGATTAGTTCCCTTCCGGCTCGGGGATACTGCGCACGCGTTCTACCGAGGTACGCAAGGTACGGATGGTCAGTTCGGAGGCCAAGTGCCGCTTATATTCGGCGGTGCCGCGGATATCAGCCACCGGCTCGCAGGCCTGCGCGGCGCGGCGGCCCGCCTCGGCAAAGGTCGCTTCGGTAGCGGGTTGACCGACCAGCGTGGCCGCCAGCTCGGCCAGCGCGTCCCGGTCGGGATTTACCGCCGTCAGCCCGATCCGGGCGGCGACGATGGTCTTGCCATCCACCGTAACGGCCGCCCCGGCCGCCGACACCGCCCAGTCACCGACTCGCCGCTCGACCTTGGCGTATGCGCTGGATGTTCTGTGACGCAACGGTATTCGCGCTTCAATCAATATCTCGTTGTGGGCCAGCGTGGTCTCGTAGGGTCCCGCCACGAAGTCGTCGATCGGTATCTCGCGTTCACCCGCCGGCCCGCGCACCAGACATACCGCGCCCAGCACCGTGCAGACAGTCACCAGATCCTCAGCCGGGTCCGCCTGGCACAGCGAACCACCCAAAGTGCCGCGGTTACGCACCACCGGGTCAGCGATCACCTTCTCGGCGTCGCGGAAGATGGGACATACCGCGGCCAGGGTGTCGGACTCCAAGATCTCGCGGTGCCGAGTCATCGCACCGATGCGCACCAGCGTCGGATCGGTGATCACATATCCCAGCTCAGGCGCCAATTCGTTGATGTCAACCAGGTATTCCGGGTTGGCGATGCGCAGCTTCATCATCGGCAGCAGGCTGTGGCCGCCGGCGATGACGCGCGCCGTCTCCCCCAGTCGATCCAGTAATCTGACGGCGTGGTCAACGCTGGTCGCACGCTCGTATTCGAAGGGCCCAGGTACTTGCATGCCGACAGTGTCGACCCACCTGAAATGGCCGTCAATATCGAGTTAAGGGATCCCTGAAGTCGCCTTGGACCTCTGCGTCGTGGTGGATGCGCCCGCTCGTCTCGGTCAGCGGACGACCATCCCCACCCCAGCGCCGAGCGATGATGTCGGCGGCGATCGAGACCGCGGTTTCCTCCGGCGTACGCGCGCCGAGGTCCAGTCCGATCGGGCTGGCCAGCCGGCTCAGCTCGGCATCGGTCAGCCCGGCCGCCCGCAGCCGGTGCATCCGGTCGTCGTGGGTCCGGCGTGATCCCATCGCCCCGACATACCCCACCCGGGGAAGCCGCAGCGCCACCTCGAGCAGCGGAACGTCGAATTTCGGATCATGGGTCAGCACGCAGATCACCGTGCGCTCGTCGACGGCACCCGCCTCGGCTTGGGCGGCCAGATAGCGGCTGGGCCATTCGACCACGACGTCGTCGGCTGTCGGAAAGCGGGCCGGGGTGGCGAACACGGCCCGCGCATCGCAGACGGTGACCCGGTAACCCAGGAACGATCCCTGCCGCGCCACCGCAGCGGCGAAATCGATGGCGCCGAAAACCAGCATGCGCGGACGCGGGGCGTAGCTGGATACGAACACCTCCATGCCTTCGCCGCGGCGTTGCCCGTCCGGCCCGTACTCCAGAATGTCGGCACGCCCCAACGCGAGTAGACCCCGCGCGTCGTCGGTGACCGCTGCGTCGGCGCGCGCCGAACCCAGCGATCCCGACAGCGAGCCCGGCCGCACCAGGAGCCTGCGACCTACCCATTGGGCGTCCAGGTGGCTGATGACGGTGGCGATGGCGACCGACCGCTGCGCGTCGATGTCGTCTGCCACCGTGCCGAGTTCGGGAAACGTCGCCCGCGAGATGGATTCGATAAAGACGTCGATGATGCCGCCGCACGTCAGGCCCGCCGCGAAGGCGGCATCCTCGCTGACCCCGTACCGTTCCAGCCGTGGCGTCCCGCTGTGGGCAACCTCGACAGCGACTTCGTAGACGGCGCCCTCCACACACCCGCCCGACACCGAGCCGCTCACCGAACCGTCCGGTGCCACCACCATCGAGGCACCGGGTGGTCGGGGCGCCGATCGCAATGTTCGCACCACGGTGGCCAGCCCCGCGGTGTCACCCGCGCGCCAGATGGGCATCAGCTCGGCAAGCACGTCCCGCACGCCTACCAAAGTAGGCTCATG
>NZ_VTZN01000127.1 GCF_008370645.1 Mycobacterium simiae | reverse complement strand
CTGCGTCGCATCGACGAGGCGTTGCAGCGCGGGGCCCAACCCGCCGACCGCTTGTGCGGTTTCGTCGAGCAGCGCCGCGATCTTGTCCTTGGGCAACACAGCCAATCCGCGGTTGGCGGCGTCCAGCGCCGGTCCGATCTCCGTGGGCACGGTGCCCTTCGTGATGGTCTGTCCTGGCGCGAAGTATCTGCCCGGGTTACCTTCCGACACCAGGTCCAGATACTGCTCACCGACCGCCGACACCGAATGCACGTTGGCCGACGCATCGATTGGGATTTGGTAGCGGTCGGCGATGCTCATGGTCACCTCGGCGCCTGTTTCGGTCGGCTCGACAGCGGTCACCGTGCCGATGGTCTCACCGCGATAAGTCACGTTGGCTGTGCGGTATAGACCGCCCGAAGCGGCCAAGTTCGCCTTGAGCGTGTACTGGCCGATGCCTACCGCAGCGGGAATCCGCAGGTAATACCAGCCAAGCACAATGGCCGTGATGACACTGATAATGCTGAACAGAATCAGTTGGCGCCAGACGAAGCGGGTCAGCACTGCCTATCCGCCCTTTCGACCAGAGG
The DNA here is from genome assembly GCF_008370645.1 of Mycobacterium simiae. Taxonomy (GTDB): domain Bacteria; phylum Actinomycetota; class Actinomycetes; order Mycobacteriales; family Mycobacteriaceae; genus Mycobacterium; species Mycobacterium simiae_A. The sequence goes on along the minus strand of NZ_VTZN01000127.1, from coordinate 15,031 downwards.
CCCGCCCGGAACGTCGTTCGGGTTTGGGGTATACCGGACGTCGGGGATCATCGTTTCGGGATCGCGACCCCACGATTGCTCGAGTGCGCGCAGCGCTCCGGAGAATCCGGTTCCGGTAAGGACGGCGTTGTCGACGGCGCTGAGGGTGAGGTCGAGCGTCAGCGACAGGTTGAAGTAGTCGCCGCGGAACGCCTTCGGCACCGCGTCGATGTCGAACGGCCGAACGGTAATTAGCTTCAGCGCCTGAATGAGATACGGGGCGGCACGGCCGAGTTCCCGCAGCGGGCACTGCAACGACAGCAGATCCTGGTGGAGGTCGTTACGGGAGGCGGACAGGTATTGGTCGGTAACCCCACTGAGCTCTCCGACCGCGTCAACCGCGTTGATCAGAAGGTTCTGCTTGTCGGCGAAATGTTTGATCAGCGGCGGGAATTCGGTGAGGACCCGATCCAGAACGTCCGAGCGGGCACCCACATATGCCAACAGCCGGTTGGTGGCATCGATGGCTCGAGTGATGTCATAGCGTTGCTCGTCGAGTCGGGCGGTGAAGGTGTCCAACTTGCCCAGGAAGGCCCGGATCTGGTCGGCCCGCCCGTTGACAATGTTGTAGACCTCGTTCTGGAGTACTTCGATGTTGGGCACGCCACCTCCGCGCAAGATCATCGCGAGACTGGCCAACGTCTGTTCGGTCGTGGGGTAAGCGGACGAACTTTTCAGCGGGATCGTGTCGCCGTCCCTCAGTCGGTCTGGAGACGGATTGGGGGGCGCGGCGAGTTCAATGTGCTGAGACCCCAACAGGCTCGTCAGCCCGATCTTGGCGGTGGCATTCTTGGGTAGTTTGACGCTCTTGTCCAAACGGAGCGTTAGCGTGGCGACCCAATTATTCAGTTGGATCGCGCGCACTGCCCCAACGAACACATCGGCCACCCGCACCCGGCTATTGGTGTTCAAGGCCAGCGTGTCGGACATCTGCACGTAAACGGTGTAAGAGCCGCGCCCGGAACCCGGGCCGCCGGGCATCGGTACATTCGCGATGCCGCGCCAGCTCGCGCAGGACGTCAGCGCAACGGCAACCCCCAGCAGCGCGAGTCCCAGCCGAGCCCGGCGCCGGATGCGAGCGCCCAACGCAGGCACCGCGCTCATGAGCCCGGTCCTGTCGACGCGGCCGCCTCCGCAGGTAGCGGTGGTGTAGCAGGTGCGGGCGTCGGTGCGACCGGTCCCGGGACCACGCCGGGTGCCGGTGGCGGCGGCGGGATCGGCACCTGCGGGGCCTGCAAGCCGATGGGTGGCAATACCGGGTACTCGTCGTACGCATTCGGCGGCCCCGGGGGGGTTTGCAGTCCTGATGCCGGGGGTGCGGTATCCGGCCCGCCCATCAACTCCGCCAAAGACCCTGCGGTCAACAGGCCCGCCGTGATCGGCCCCACCTGCGCACCCTGCATGCCCGGCGCCACAACCCAGCCCGGCTGAGTGTTGCGGTGCGACAACGGCGTATCCGGAACCCAAATCCCGGGCACCGTGGTGTCCTTGTACCCGTTCGGCGGCTGCAACCGAGGCTCGGAATAGGCAACTTGCTTGGGTAGCGTCTCGGCGGTGCTGAACGGGTTCAGCCCGAACGGCAGGTAGTTGAACTTGATCGCATCGAGAATTGGCGCCAGGTATTGCGCGCACAATTCGGCGGATTCTTGATAGCCCAGCCGGCTGCCGGCCTGAATCATGCTGCAAATGAACTGCATCGGATTCGCGAAGTTGGGGATCGCCGGGATGGACATGACCGCGCCGTGTGACGGGTGGTAGATCTGGCTGAGGTTCGTCTCCAGGGTCGGCAGCACGTGCAGGGCGGTCTCCAAACCGTTCAGCGGCTCGGGTTGAACCAGGGTGGTGGTCAAGCTGGCCAGGTTGTCGACATCATGGGCGAGCACCTCGCGGTTCTTCGCCAAGAACGGACGCAGGGTGGAAAGTAGGCCGTCGAACTGCTGTATCGCCTTGGCGAGATCCTGATCCGACCCGGTTAACCTGTCGGTGAAGTAGGCCAGGTTATTGTTCAACGCGACGAACTGCTGGTCGTCCTTGTGCAAGGCATTGACGAACAACGCCAGACTGTGTACCACGGCGAAGAAGTCGCTACGGCCGTCGTTGAGCGCGGTCAGCGCCTCGGACAAGCTATTCAGCGTGGTGTTGATCTGCTTGCCCTTGCCGGCCAACCCATATGCGGCGGCCTCGATGAGGTCACCAAAGGGGCCCTTGGGCTGTTCGGGTGTCGGGCCGAGTTTGGAGATGATGTTGGCAACGCTGTCGCGCAGTTCGTCCCACTCGGTCGGCACCTGGGTTCGCTCGATGGGGATCACCGCGTTATCGGCCATCACGGGTCCACCTTTGTAGGGTGGCTCCAGCTGAATGCTTCGCGATGCCACCAGGGTGGGGTTGACTATCACGGCTGACGCGTTAGCGGGCACCTTGTACTTGTTCTTGTAGTGAAACGTCACCTTCATCTTGTTGCCGGCCGGCTCGACCTGGTCGATCGACCCCACGCGAACACCCATGATCTGAACTTTGTCCCCGGCGTAGAGCGCGTTTGCCGCCGGGAGGTAAGCGATTACGGTGTTGTTGGTCAATTTCTGGTAGAGCTGCCAGCCGACTAATCCGGCGACCAGGGCCAGCACCACCACTAGCGCCGCCATGACCTTGCGGAGCCACGGGTTGCGGATATTGACGGTCCTCAATTCTGGTCACCTCCCGTCCGGCAGTCCCTCGGTGCGCGCCCCCGGCGGCGCGTTGGGCGGCAGCGGCACCGGTGTGCCTGGGACGTCTGGAGGCGGTTCGCCTGGCCGTCCCGCGACCGGGATGCCCGGTGTCGGTGGCAGGCCGTTCGGGTTCGGCGGCGACGTCTGCACGTCGATCGGCGCCGGGAAACTGCCACCGAAGGGGCCGACGTCTACGCCGGCGCAGGGCAGCGGGTTCCACGGCCGCGGCAGCGCGTCGGGCGGTGGCGTGTACGAGCATGCTGTTCCCGGTGGGACGGCCGGCCCCGGATGTTCCGGGGTGCCTTCCAACACCGGAGGTGCGGGCGGCGGCGCGCCGTTGGGGAACCGGGTGCCGTTGGGGTCGGGCCAGCGGAACTCGGGCAGACCAGCGTTGCGCCAGAATTCTTCCGGGTCGATTCCCCGCTTCTTGAAGGCTGCGTCGACGAACGGCTGCAACATCCAGTAAGGCAACAGATTGGACACGACTATCTTGAAATAGGGTCCCGACGCGACGGATTCTCCTAGCGATGCGGCGAATTGGCTTACATACGTGAGGGTTTGGGCCAGGTCGTCTTTGCGGGCCACTAACAAGTCGCTGAGGGCACGCAACTGCTCCAGCGCCGGATTCAGGTTCGGGTTGTCGTTGATGAACCCCTGCACCTGTGCCGAGAAAGTCGAAACGTTGTGCAGCAGCGCGTCGATGGCCCGACCACGTTCGTTGAACGCGGCCAGCAGCGTCTTCGCGTTGACCAGCAACCGGTTGATTTGCTCGCTGCGGTCACCGAGCACGCTGGCTACCTTGTTGGCTTGAGCGAGCAGGTGCTTGATCTGCTCATCTCGTTTGCCGATGGTGTCAGAGAATTTGGCCAAACCGTCGAGCGCGGCACTCAGGTGCGGGTAGGTCTGGTCGATGGTCTGCGACAAGACGTTCAGCGACTGCTTGACGGTGTCGATGTCCCACCCGGTGGCGGCGTTGGTGACGTCCAAGGCCGCGTCGTAGAGCTGGTACGGGGTGGTGCTTTGACCCAGCGGCAACACTCCCCCGGGCCGCAACGCTTGGGTTCCCCGCGGCTCGATCTCGAGCACCTTCTTACCCAGAATGGTGTCGGTCCTGATCGCGAGCCGGCTCTCGGTGCCGATGGTGTTGCCACCAATGGAGAACTTGATCAAGACGTGGTCGCCGTCGATCTCCAACGCCTGCACCGTCCCGACATCCACGCCGGCGATGCGCACCTTGTCGTTCTTGTTCAGTTGGCCGGTGTCGGGAAACTGCCCGTAGTAACTGGGACTGGCAAACATCATCGGGACACTGGTGAAGCTTTGACCGACGGCGACGACGAGCGCCAGCACGGTGATGCCCATGATCCCGACTCGGCGGCGATTGAATTCCGTCAGTGTTCTCATTGCGGCGTGCACCTACCTGTGGGCTGTTGCCAAATCCGGACCGTGCGGACCGGGCCGCCGGGTTGCAGTCCGTTCCATTTGATCGTGAGATCGCACACGTAGAAATTCACCCAGTCGCCGTAGAGACCGATGCTGCGCCCGATCAGGTTGAGCGCGGTCGGCGTCTTGTGGATCAGATCGTTGAGCTGGTCACTTTGGTCGATGAGCGGCTGCTGAAGCGCCTGCAGGTAGTTAATCTCCTTGTGCAGCAGGGCGCGATTGTCGGCAAGCAGGTCGGCCACCGTGCCCGCCGCATCGCTGATATTCGCGACGCCAACGGCCAGCGGATCGGCGCGGTTGCGCAGCCCGGTGATCAATCGCTCGAAGTTGTCGACAGTCTGGTCGAACTCCTGGCGATGCCGAACCGTGGTATCCAGCACGATGTTCAGGTTTTTCACCACCTCGCCGATCGCCTGGTCACGTTCGGCGATATGGGCGGTCACTTCCGCGGTCTGGTCGAGGATGTCGTTGATGGTTCCGCCCTGACCCTGAAACACCGTGATAATGGCCGACGCGATGGTGTTGACCTTTTCCGGCGCGAGCGCCCGGAATAAGGGCTTGAAACCACCGATCAGGGCATCGAGGTCCAGCGCCGGAGACGTTCGAGACAGCGGGATGAAACCGCCCGGCGGCAAGATACGGTCAGCGCCGTCACCCTCGCTGCGCTTGAGCTCCAGATAGCGGTTGCCGAGCAGGTCGAGGTAGCGGATCTGTGCGGTCGTCGACTGGTATAGCGGTATCGAGCGATCGACGGCGAAGTCCACCTGCACCCGCCGGCCACCCTCGACCAGTTGCACCCTTTTGACCTTGCCGATCTCCACTCCGGAGGCACGGACGAACTGGCCGTCGCGCAGCCCACTGGCATTGCTGAACTCCGCGGAATAGCTGTTCGTGCGGACGAAGCGCATCTGCCCGAACACCACAACGATCGTCACGGTGATCAGCAGCAGCACCAATGAGACGATGCCGAGTTTGATTGCGGTGCCAGTGATTTTCATGGGTTGATCGTGTTGTCCCCGACTTGGCGTCCCCACACGTACTCGATCGCGTACGGTGAGCCGGTGTCTACGTGGTTGTAGGGCGCCAGGCTGGCGCCGGTGTCGACGACCAGACTCGGCGCCGGCCACAGATCCCGGGTGATGGGCTGCCAGCAACCCGGTGCGCCTCCGGGCCCGCCGCGAGCGTTCACCCGCGGCAGATTGTCCGGATACACATAGGGATTGGGCGCCCCGCCGACTAGTCCGGCCAGCTGCAGTAGCCCCTGGGTGAGCACTGTGCCGGTCAGCCCCGGCAGGGTCAGGATGCCGCCCAACCCAGATGTCAGCTCGGTCATGGTTTTAAGCGCGTAGCCGTTGCCGCCGCCGGTCGTCGCATAGGCCGCCGGTTCGGCGTCGTAGTAGTTATGGATCGTGCAGAAGATCGCGGGACTGTAGGTGTCGAGCAGCGCAGCGGTGGGCACCAAATCGGCGATACCCCGTTGCAGGTAGGGCCCGCCGCGCGCGAAGATGTCGGCGCCGGTGTCGCCCAAGCCGGCCGCGGCCAACAACGCGGCATCCAGGTCGGCTTCCTGGCGGTGTAGCGTGCGCGCGGTGATCACCGCGTTGTTAAGGGCGTCGAACAGATCGGGTGCGGCGCTGGAGTAGATGTCGCCCAACGCCGCCAGCTGCTGAATGTCGTGCCGGAGCTTGGGCATTTGGGGATTGATGTCGTCGAGGATGGCGTTGGCGTCGACGATCGACCGCCCGAACTTGTCGCCCAACCCGGTCAACGCCTGCGCAGCCGCGGCTAGCGTCAGGTTCAACTTGACCGGATCCACTTTCTCGGCGATGGAGGTAAGCGTATCGAACAGCGTGTTGAATTCCGTCGTCACCGATCTCGCGTCAATCACCTGCTGTGCGGTGATGCGTTGCGGTGACGGGTTTTTCGGCGAGGTCAACGCCACATACTTATTGCCGAATACCGTCGTCGCCTTGATATTGGCGTTCACGTTGGCCGGAATCAGCCTGATGTACCTCGGGTTGACATCCAAGACAAACTTCGCCGCCGGCACCCCGTCGCGCTGGATTTCCGAAATGCTGGCCACCCGGCCGATTTCCACGCCGTTGTAGGTCACTTTCGACCCCGGATCCATCACCAAACCCGCCCGAGGAGCCACCATCGTCAAGGCGGTCTTCGGTCTCAGCTGGCCCCGAAACTGCAACCACACGAACGCCAATACCGCTGCGACGACCAACAAGAACGCCACAGCCGCCGTTTTGTAGGGCGGGATACGCGGGGGGTTCTCCTTGATTTTCAGGGTCGGGGCTGTCATTGGCGGCTACACCGTCAGGTTGAAGTTCGGGTTTTTGCCGTAGACCGACATCGCGGTCAGTACGACCACGACGACGATGGTGATCAGGGACAGTCGCATCGACCGGCCGACCGCTTCGCCGACGCCAACCGGCCCGCCAGTGGCGGTGTAGCCGTAGTAGCAGTGGGTGGTCATGACGACCACCGCTACGAGGATCACCTCGGCGAACGACCAGCCCACATCATTGAGGCGCAGGAAGGTGTGAAAGTAATGGTCGTAGGTGCCGCTGGATTGGCCGTACAAGAAAACCGTGGTGACTTGCGCGGACAGGAAGGCCAGGGTGATCGCCAGCCCGTAGAGCGGGATGATGACGATCAGACCCGCCACCACCCGGGTGGACACCAGGTAGGCGATCGACCTGATGCTCATCACCTCCAGCGCGTCGATTTCCTCGCTGATGCGCATGGCGCCCAGTTCGGCGGTGGCGCCGGCACCGACCGTGGCAGCCAGCGCTTGACCGGCAGCCACCGGCGCCACGAACCGCACATTGACCATTGCGGCCAAGAAGCCGGTGAATGCCTCGACACCGATGTTGCCCAGAGATGCGAAGCCTTGGATGGCGACGAGCGAGCCCGCCGAGAGGGTGATGAATCCGACGATTGCGGCGGTACCGCCAGCCACGGCCATCGCGCCGGTGCCCATCCCCATCTGGGCCACCATCCGCACCAATTCTCTGCGGTAGCGGTGCAAGGCGAAGGGAATCTGGACGACGGCCGTCAGCGCGAACCAGATCATCTGCCCAATCTCGACCAGTAGCCGGGTCGGGGCCTGCCCGTATCGACCGAGGTTGGCCCGCGGGAAGCGGACATGCGGCGCGGCGGCCACTGTAGCCGTGGCCATGTCAGCGCCCCGTTCCGAACCGGACACCGATGGTTGTCAGCGCCGCGTTGACCGCGAACAGCGCGATGAAACACAACACCACCGTCTCGTTGACGGCAGTGCCCAGACCTTTGGACCCGCCGCGGACGATCAGCCCGCGGTAGCTGCCGACCAGACCGGCGATCAGCCCGAACGTCGCAGCCTTGACGATCGCGATCACCACTTCAGGCAGGCCGGTCAGGGCGGTCAACGTTGCCAGGTAGGCACCGCTCGAGACGTTCTGCAGATACACGCTGAAGAGGTAGCCGCCGCTGAGGCCGACGCCGATCACCAATCCGTTGAGCAGCACCGCGACGACTGTGGAGGCAACGACCCGCGGCACCACCAGCCGATGGATCGGGTCAATGCCGAGCACCTCGAGCGCATCGATCTCCTCGCGGATGGTGCGAGCGCCCAGATCGGCGCAGATCGCGGTGGCTCCGGCGCCGGCGACTACCAGCACCGTCACAATCGGGCCGAGCTGAGTCACCGCGCCGATTCCGGCTCCGGCGCCGGAGACGTCGGCGGCGCCGAACTCGGCCAGCAGCACGTTGAGCGTGAAGATGAGCAGCACGGTCTCCGGGATCGACACCGCGATCGTCGGCAGCAACGACACCCTCATGAGGAACCAGCCATTCACGATGAACTCGCGCCATTCGAACGGCAGCCGCAGGGCTTTTGCGGTCAACAGGCACATGCGGAAGAACCCGCCGGCCACCTCTGTCGCGGGTCGGATTCTTGCGCCCACTCTGCTGGCACCGAGGTGCGCGGTGCTCATCGGTGCCACCCCCGCCGACCGCGGGCAGCCGCGGGATGAAGGTGGCAACGGCGCACGTGAACTTGATTCGCGAAGTCGCTCGCAAGATTGGCGGGCTCCGATAAGCGCTGCGCCAGAGCGTATTTCACAGTTGGTATGACCGACGATGGCTTCCGAGCAGGCTGCCGGCCTGGCTCCTCACCTCGCTCTCGACACCAGTCGATGACGTGATCCTGCCAACCGGCAATCTTGGTCCCCACCCGCCGACTCGATGTAGCCCTGGTTTGCACCACGCAGCAACTATTGCACTAGACCGTACGGTCAGTCAATAACACTGCCTCGCCACGGTGTGGCGAGGCTTGAGCATCTGCCGCTGTTCTGTACCAACTGCTCACGACGGCGCGTGCTTCTAGCAGCGAGGTTCTCGGCGTTACCGGCCCGCCATCAACCGCCGAGACCGAGGACCTTGGCCCAACTAGGCTGACCATACGTACAGTCAGATGGCTTTCCAGGGTCTAGTGAAGGCCAGCTCAGTACCTCAGGCACAACAGTCGCTACCGCCAATCAATGTTGTGCGCAGCACAATTGGTCGCTACGCGGTCACTCCGCAGCACCCACCACTGCGGCAAGGCAGTCCCGCACCACCGAAACAACGTTCGCGGCCGGGTTCGCCCACTTACCCAGCAACAAGCGGTCGAGCAGCAGTCCGCCGAGGAATACGTCGACGAATGCGGCCCCAACTTCCTCGGGTGTCCGGGAATGGTTGGGGTCGAACCACACCCACATCCACTGCAGTGATCCCCAGAGTTGCAGTGCGGCCAGTTCGGCGTCCACACTTCGGAATACGCCGATCTCTATGCCGCTGCGGATCTCGTCAACCGCGCGGGTTTGCAATTGCTGACGCAGCTTGTGCACTTGCTGCATTGCCGGGTCGTCAACCAACTGAACCACCTCGCGCTGGCTTGCCACGGTCTCATCGCGAGCGACCACTTGTAGCATCGCGGAGGCGTAAATAATCGCGGCGACACGTTCGTACGGCGTGGCCAGGCGATCCCATACCCGACTTAGCACATCAAGCTGGCGGGTCAGATGGGTTTCTTCAAGCTCGCGCAACATCTGCAGTTTCGTTCCGAAGTGATGAACGATGGTGCCCTTGGACATGCCAAGCTCATCGGCGATATCGCCGATATTTGTTCTGTCGTAGCCACGTTCGGCGACATAGCGGACAAACGCGTCGAGAATCTCGCTACGTCTACCTGGCGATCGGGCCATCGTCAACCCTTCGTAAACTAACCGTACGAACGGTCTATCATAACCTTCGCGAGGTAAGTGTTCCGTACGGGTCGTTTGTCAGAGGCGCAAGATGTCCGCCTGCCCGGGGCCCGCGGCTGCCCTGGTCTGTGTCAAGGCTCAAAGAGCCTGCAGCGCCCTGTCCCTACTGAGCCCGTCCGGCGCAGTTACGACATACATGTTCGCAGCCGGCGTGCACTTAACGTCACCGGCTGCGTAAACGGTCATGAGTTCGCGGCCATCACGGTCGGCAACGCACACATAGGTATCGGTCTCAGCGTCATAGTCGAAGCTGTCCCAAGCCAATACGAACGCTAGGCAGTTGCCGTCGCGGTCCGCGAAGACGAGCTTGTGCGCACCTGAGTCCTTCAACAGCTGGGTGTCCCGCGCGTGCTGATCAGAGACGTGGTTATCGTGGACCGCTACGCTGTTTAACATCTGTGTACTCCCTTGAGCGAGATGATCTCCGCCTGATCCGGGCGCCATGTGACTCCTAACCTGCCGAGCCTGCCTCCAGATATGTCCCACCGCCAGGGCATTACGGCCTTTGTCAAGAGGTAATAAGTCGTTTAGAAACGAGACCATCGGGGCCGGGCGCCTTGGGGAGTGAGTCGACGGGTGCTACCCAGGTCGGGGGCACGCGCCGCAGCTGCCTGGAGGCGACTGCCTCGGCAGCAGCGGTGTCTCCCACGCCTGCGGGGAACGGATTCCTCGTTCGCCAAGGGCCAATAGACGGTCGGTTCCGGGCGCGGGCTTAGACTCCATTCGGCTCCGCAACGGCACGAAAAGTAGCACCGCCACGGCGTCGATTGGTTCGCTTATCGGTTGCGACTCGTTGTCATAGCCAATGCCTGAAGGAGGGGCGTATGCGAAGGCCAACGAAAGCCATTGAGGCCGACTACCTCGTAGTGGGTGCCGGGGCAATGGGAATGGCATTCACCGATACGCTCATCACCGAATCCGAAGCGCGCGTGGTCATCGTCGACCGGGCGCATCAACCGGGTGGGCATTGGACCACCGCCTACCCATTCGTGCGGCTGCACCAGCCATCTGCGTACTACGGCGTCAACTCGAGAGCCTTGGGCAACAACACCATTGATGCCGTCGGCTGGAACGAAGGACTGAACGAGCTGGCTCCTGTGGGCGAAATATGCGCCTACTTCGACGCCGTCATGCAGCAGCAGTTTCTTCCCTCCGGTCGGGTTGCCTACTTTCCCATGAGCGAATACCTCGGCGACGGCCGATTCCAGACACTGGGAGGAGCGCTATATGCGGTGACCGTCAAACGGCGCATCGTCGATGCCACCTACCTGCGAGCTCTCGTACCGTCGATGCGGCCGGTGCCGTACCCAGTAGCGCCGGGGGTCGACTGCATTGCGCCCAACGATCTGCCGAAGTTCACCAGGCGGGACCGGTACGTGATCGTTGGTGCCGGCAAGACGGGAATGGATGTCTGCTTATGGCTGCTGCGAAACGGCGTCAGCCCCGCCCAGCTGACCTGGATCATGCCACGCGATGCCTGGCTGATCGACCGCGCGACATTGCAGCCGGGGCCGACATTTATCAAGCAGTTCCGGGACAGCTATGGTGTCACCCTCGAGGCGATCGGTAACGCGACGTCGGTTGATGATCTCTTCGACCGGCTGGAGGCGGCGGGCACTTTACTCCGGCTTGACCCCGGGGTACGTCCGACCATGTATCGCTGCGCCACCGTCTCAGAACCCGAATTCGACCAACTGCGCCGTATCGATGACATCGTCAGAATGGGCCACGTTCAACGCATCGATCCCACCGAGATCGTGCTCGACGAAGGATCGGTTAACTCCGTGCCATCAGCTCTGTACATCGACTGCACCGCGGACGGCGCACCACAGCGTCCGGCTAAGTCGGTGTTCGACGCCGATCACATCACCCTGCAGGCTGTGCGCGGATGTCAACAGGTGTTCAGCGCCGCGCTTACCGCGCACGTCGAACTCGCCTACCATGATGATGCGGTGAAAAATGAACTCTGCGTGCCGATTCCGCATCCCGACTCTGATGTGGACTGGTTGCGGTTGACACGTTCCGACCTGCAGAGCTTTGCGCGATGGCTATCTGACGCTGAGCTCACCGACTGGCTGAGCACGGCACGCTTGAACCTTCTCGCCGAGCTGCTCCCGCCGTTGTCCCACAAGCCGCGGGTGCGCGAGCGGGTGGTGTCGATGTTCCAAAAGAAGCTGCATACCGCTGCTGACCAACTGGAGAAGCTGCTCAGCGATTACGGTCGCGATGACGCAGATCAGCATTAGGGAGAGGCCCGTGCCGCACCGCAGCGAGCTCGACGCTCCACTGGTCGACCTGCCCGCCACCGGGTACGTCTACCAGACCGGCTGGCGGCTGGGCACCACTGACATTGACGAGCGCAAAAGGCTGCGCCTGGACGGAGTCGCGCGCTACATCCAAGAAGTCGGCGCCGAGCATCTCGCCGATGCCGGGTTGGCAGAAGTCCATCCCCATTGGATCGTCTTGCGCACGGTGATCGACGTCATCGAACCCATTGAGCTGCCCAGTGACATCATTTTCCGCCGTTGGTGCGCAGCTCTGTCCACCAGATGGTGCGCCATGCGCGTCCAGCTCGAAGGTTCCGCAGGCGGGCGCATCGAAACCGAAGGCTTCTGGCTTTGCGTCAACAAGGACACCCTGACGCCGTCACGACTCACCGATGAGTGCATCGCTCGCTTTGGCAGCACCACTGCCGACCATCGGCTCAAGTGGCGGCCCTGGCTCGCCGAATCGGTCCGCGACGGCAGCCCGGGCACTTATCCCAACGACACACCATTTCCATTGCGCCGCACTGATATTGATCCCTTCGAACACGTCAACAACACCATCTACTGGCACGGCGTAGTCGAGATAGTTGGCCAACTCGCGGCCGTTGCCGACCTGACGGCTGCTCCGCATCGGGCCGTGCTCGAGTACCGCAGCCCGATCAAACTGGGCGAACCCCTAACCATTCGATCCGATCAGCGTGAGGACTGCATACGCATGCACTTCGTCGTCGGCGACGACGTACGTGCGGCCGCTTTGGTGTGCAAGATATAGCTGTCCACGGCTGACTCAGCTCCGCGACGAGTACCCTCGCGCTAGTGCACGGCGTCGAGCTTCCCGCGATCAGATGAAGCACACCGACACCGCACAGCCGGTCCGCGACCTGGCCGTCGACTTCTACCGCGTATCCGGTGTGGTCCTCATCGTGCTGGGCCATTGGTTGGCGGGATCGGTTACCTATCACAACGGACAGTTCGGTCGGGAGAACCCACTCGTAGACCAGCCCTGGACACAGTGGCTGACCTGGCCTTTTCAGGCGGTGCCTGTCTTCTTTCTGGTGGCCGGCTATGCCGGGGCCGTGTCGTGGGCGCGTCATTGCGGCAACGGCGCAGGATCGCGGCGGGCCTGGCTGCAGCGCCGGCTGGCTCGCGTACTGGGACCTACCGCGGCATACGTCGGGCTGATTTCGGCAATCGTGGTGGCGCTGCTCGCCTATGGCGTGCCCGGCTCACTACTGGAGTACGCGGGCTGGGCGGTGGCGATGCACCTGTGGTTCCTCGCCATCTACTTGCTAGTGGTATCCCTGCCCCCCCTTGCGGTAGCCGCCCACCGGCGCTGGGGACTCCGGGCCCCAACGGTACTGGCGCTCGCGGTGGTAGCGGTCGACATCGCCTCGATAGGCGCCGACATCCCTCACCTCGGCTGGCTGAACTACCTGTTCTGCTGGGGCGGGCTCTACCAGCTCGGGATCGCTTGGCACGGCGGCCTGTTGACCGGCTACCGACCGATGGTGCTTGCCGCAGGATCGGGACTCGCCTTGATGCTGCTGATCTGGATCGGCCCCTACCCGGTCAGCATGATCGAGGTTCCTGGCCAACCGATACAGAACACGACGCCGCCCTCGGCAGCGATGCTGGCGTTCGCCGGGGCGCAGGCCGCAGTTGCGGTGACGATGGCTCCCACGCTCCACCGCATGCTGCGTTCCCGGCTGACACAGTGGCTACTGTCGGTCGCCAACAACAACGTGATGGCCCTCTACCTCTGGCACATGGTGCCGGTGGTGATCGTAGCCATCGTCGCCTACCCGATCGGACTGTTGCCGCAACCGGAGCAAGGAACAGCGGCGTGGTGGCTGGCCCGGCTGCAGTGGGCGCTCATCCTCAGCCTCGTGACGGCTGTCGAGCTGACGATGCTGTTGTGGCTGCGACGCTTCTTCGCGGCGCCGCTGCCGATGATGCGGGTACCGCTGACAAACCGGTGGGGCGAACCGCTCATGTTAGTCGGTGCCGCGATGGCGGCAGGTTTTCTGTGGTTCATCGCCACGGCGGGCTTTGCTCCGTCCGGAAAATTTCCCTGGCTGGCGGTCGCCGTTTTCGCCGTCGGGTTGGTACTGGTGGCATGTCAGCCCCAGCAAGACCAGTCCGCGGTCGGCGAATAACGCGCTTCGAACTGCTGACCCGCGCGAGTTAGACCGCGTCAGACGTTGGTCGCGGCACTTTCGTGGTGAGGCCCGGGCGTGGGCTCCCCCAGAAACGAGCGTTGCCCCACGATCTGGTCAACGGCCGCGCAACGCCTGTACCGGATATGACACCCAGGCCGCGAAATCCCCAAAACTTCTGCGGAAGAGCTGCCAAACCAGCTCGCGATGAATTACTTTCGACATCCACCGGCTGATCGGTCTACCGAAAGTTGTTGACCCGATGACTACTTCCATTCTGCACACTACCGATGGCTGGTGGGTCAAGACCCCGGCCGGGGCCGCGAAGATCGCCACTACTGCGACCACCACCGGCGCACTGCTGGCCGACCGTGCCGCAATCGACCTTGCTGCCCGCAGCACTGGCACTGTAGCTCTCGACAGTCGCAAGCTGATCTCGCCGGTGACTCGACCGTGCCGGGTGGTGGCGCAAATGGTCAAGTTTGAATCGCACGCCAAGACGCCGGCCACAACCCGACGGCGGTTCCGTTGACCTTCTTTCGTAAGGCATCCGCGTCGATCAACGGACCGTTCGACGACATCGTCAAACCCGCACACGTTCAACTACTCGACTACGAGGTCGAGATCGGGTTGGTGATCGGACGCGCAATCCCGGTCGGCACCAGCATTGCCGACCTGAACCTAGCCGACGTTGTCGCTGGTTTGGTCGTCACCAACGATGTCTCGGCACGCGACATTCAGCTCCCGCAAACCCAGTTCTATGAAGGCAAGTCGTACCCGACTTTCACACCGGTCGGGCCGCAACTGGTACTACTCAACGCCGACGAGATCAGCCGCTTTGGACAGTTGCGGCTGCGCTTGATTGTTAACGGCGAAGAGCGGCAAAATGCCCTCGTCGAGGGCGACATGCTCTACCGGCCGCAACAGGCGCTGCACTCGCTCGCCCAATTCCAGGAACTCGCCCCGGGCGACCTGGTGCTGACCGGTACGCCTGGAGGCACAGCGCTCAGCGCCCCACCAAAACCGGCGCAACTCATCGCGAATCTGCTGCCGCCGGCCATGAAGTGGAAGGCATTCTTTGCGCGTCAGGCCGACAATCCGAAGTATTTGCGGCACGGTGACAT
>NZ_VTZN01000126.1 GCF_008370645.1 Mycobacterium simiae | reverse complement strand
CGCAGGGAAATCTTGGTGCGCAGCCTGCCGCGGGCGCTCCCGGCGTCCGCCGAAATATGCGTCGGCATGTGCCGCCGTCTACACGGAGCCCGAAAATCAGCAAAAACTCCGCTCGTTCGCTATCGGACAGCACCCCGCCTCGTCAGGGATGACTAACCTGGAAATCGTGCGAAATGAGTCCGGATCCGGGAGGCGACGACAATGAAGTTCATGAAGGTGACGGGAAACTTAGCCATCGCCGGTGCAGTCAGCGCAGCCGTCTTTGGGTTAGGTGCCGGTACGGCACAAGCCGACCCGGGCCCTCGGATACCGCGTCCACCAATCCCGCACATCGATGATCCGACCGGGTGGCGCCCGTTAGCCCCCGGCCAAGTTCAGCGCGTGTGCCCCTGGCAATCTCCACCCGGTCACTGGCTTGGTGGTCCACACGGGATACCTTGCACCTGAGTGGATTCGGCCCAGCAACGACGGCTATGCGGTATGGCGTTCGTAGCGGCATCGGCCGGCACTGTGGGCACTGTCAGCGCCCAAGGCGCTCAGCATCCCGGTGGCCGCCTGCTGCCAGGTGAACAACTCGGCGCGGCGCCTTGCCGAACGCCGGCGCTCGTGCTCCGGCCGGCTGACGATGGTACGGACCGCTCGGGCGATCGCCATTGGGTCGTTGTCGGCCAACGCGCCACTGTTTGTCGAGATGATCTCGGTAAGTGCTGACGTGCGGGACACCACCACCGGTGTACCGCAGGCCAGTGATTCCAATGCCGCCAGCCCGAACGTTTCGTGCGGTCCCGGTGCCAGCGACACATCGGCCGAAGCCAGCACCATGGCTATGGTGCGCCGATCGCCGATGAACCCGGTGAAGTCAACCGGTAGACCGGCCGCTTGACGCTGCAGTCTGGGGCGCAACGGGCCCTCGCCGACGATGACCAGTCGGGCGTCGACCCCGGTCTGGCATAAGGCGGCGACCGCGCCGATGCTGCGATCGGCATGTTTTTCGACCGACAGCCGGCCGCAGTGGACCAGCAATAGCTGCCCTGGTGCGGCAAAGCGTTGTCGCATCGGGGCGGAGCGCCGCTGCGGATGGAAGGTCTGCAGATCGACACCCAGGGGGACAGTGACGGTATTCGTCGCGCCGATTCGGTCAAACTCTTCACGCGCAAATCCCGTTGTGCACACCACGGCGTCGTAATTGGCGGCGGTCCGCCTGTTCGCCGTGTCGGCGAACTTCTGTGCGACGCGTTGCGGAAGCAGCTGACCCGCAAATCTATCGAGACGTTCGTGGGAGATCATGACCGTGGTGACGCCATGGTCGCGGCCCCAGCGGCCCAGCGACCGCAAGGTGAGCCGGTCAGAGACCTCCAAGGCGTCTGGTCGCAATGTTTCCAGCATTGCCCGCACCGGACCGGGCAGCACCACGCGGTAACCGCCGGTGCATGGAATAAGGCTGGCAGGCAAAGTGATACGAACAACGCCGGTCGGCAGGTGACGGCTCGTAGGTTGGGCACCAGGGACGATCAGAAATACTTCGTGGCCCCTCGCGCAGTATTCGGATCCCAGCCGGTCGACAGCCGTCCGAAGTCCACCGGAATGTGGTCCGTAGAAATTGGCCACCTGAACGACACGCATACCGTGAGGGAAACCGCCCCTTGTGTGCGATCACCGAGGTGCAGTCAACAGATGTCTGAACAGTGCATGAACTCCTGTTCACGGGGAAATCTTGGCTCCGACGAGTTGGCCTCCGCCACGCCAAATCAGCAGACCGGCCTGCAGGCCCAGCGCGATAGAGATCATCGACACCACCGTCACCGCGATGGCCGCAGCGGCGTTGGCACTGACCAGTTGTGTGACGCCGATCAGGCCAAGTGACCCGGGGACCAGCAGCCAAAACCCGGGCAGCAGCAGCGTCGCAGCCGGCGGAGCGTCGTGACGTCGCGAGACTGCCATCGCGAACAACATCAGCGTGAGAATCCGCTTGCGTAACTGCCTAATAGCTCGTTCGCGCCTACCTGGCCGGCGTAGGTGATCACGAGGGTCACCACCAGCCACGGCAAAAACCGGTTGGGCGGTCCCAGGTACAGCAGGATACCCAACGCATACAAGGCCACCCCCGCCCACGGTGCCCAGACGCCAATCTCGTTGAGCTGTAACGCGTTTAGCTCAGTCGCGGTTACATCCAGGATCTGGGCCGCGATCAGAATTCCATAGGCGAGCTGGGCGAGCCGCATGAATCCGGCAACAAGTCGCGCCGCGCCCGAAACCACCTCCCTGGTAGTCCAGTCGACGACCGCCAAGGTGATCGCGACACCAGGCAAGAAGAGCGTCGACCAGCGCGGCTAGCGGAAACGCTTGATCGAAGCGGAGATCGTCCTCGGATCGCACCACCCGTACCGTGGTTCCGGCAAGATGGTCCGAGCCGCCGAATTGAATGAAGTTGGGCAGCAACAGGACCTGGTTGCTCAGCCCGTACCAGTCCGAAGACAGCGTCAAGGTGCGTCGGATCGTGGTGACCGGATAGTTGGCGGCCACCATGGCGGCGCCCAGACGGGCTAGGAAGTCGACAGCCTTGGGGTCGGGACCGGTGCTGCTCTGCTGTTCAGACATCGGCCGAGACTAGCGCGGCACTGGCTAGGCGCGGCCGATCCGCCGCGATTAGCTTGGTTTCTTCAGGTGCGGTCCCAGCATCTGATGCCATGCCTTAGACATGGTCTGGAACTCGTCTTCGCAATTGCCCGCACGGTCTTCCGGCAGATCACCGGAGGTGACCATATTGGCGTTGGCGACCGGATCTGACCCGTAGATCCAACACTCCCAGTTGTACATGCGTGTGATGTCCATCGAATGCCCGTCCCAAAAGGGAAGATCGTTGGCGTCGCCAGCCTCTTGGGCGCCCAACTTCCAGTCCTGAGCGGTATTGGTCGCGATACGGACCCCGTTGGGATACGGCTTTCCGTCGGCACCCGGAGCCAGCAGCATGAACGCTGAGAGCTGGTCGGCCACATCCTCTTCACGCCCGGTGAACGCGAGCTCATAGATCGCCAGGGTGGCGTGCCCCAGCTCGTGATAAAACCCCGAGGTGGTCGCGTCGATTGCGGCGGTCACCGGGTCAGAATTGCTATTGGCGGCGAACCGTTGCTCGCTTTGCTGGATGTCTTCGTAGCAAAGTTGAATTTCGTTGGCACTGGGGTCCCAATAGTCGTTGGGCTCTCCGCATTGCTTACCGACGACGGCCACGTCGTAGGGCAGGTTCAAAATATCGTTGACCTGTTGCGCGACAGCCTCCAGCAGCTTTGCTTGCGTCATGAGCTGGCGGCCTTGTTGCGCCTCCGCTGTCTGGGCGTCTTCGTAGCGAATGTTCATCCTTCCCGACGCAGCGGCCTGGATCGTTGTGGCCGGGTTTGAGGCCCGGCCGGATGGTTGCGCCGCCGACCGATTGTCGGCGCCTTGGTGACTATTGGACCCGCCGCACCCGGCACACAGCAGCACTGCGCCGGCCGCGAGAACAGTGACTGGTTTACTCCGCACGCCAACCCCTAGATCGCCTTCACACCCGCCTCACGACGAGGCATGCCCTCGTGAGAACGGTACGACACTAACGGATTCGTTAAGGCCGAAGTTAGGTCGCGACATCGGGGCAGATTCCGATTGCACAGGACAACGTGTGCGGGCAGGGCCACGGGGACTACGGGAGCGGGGTGCCAATCCGTCGCATGGCGTCGCCTGAGTCGGTGTTTACCCGATGACGACGTCTAGATTGTGTTGCCCATCCGAGCCAACCGCACAGGCAAAGACGCGCAACGGCTCTAGAATCCGTGCACGCGGCACCGGACAAATTGATTCTGACAGTACATTCCGGTACCACTCCAATCGTGTTTGGCGCCGCCTCTTTCCCGAGGATCCAGCGTCAGGGAAGGAAGCAGGGTAGCGAAATCGTCGATTATCGAAGGTAGCGGATCAGGGTCCCCATCATCCGGGTCCGCGCGAGCTACGCCGGTGCCGCCCACCAGAGCAGCGGCCCCTATCAGACCGGCCAGCAGTCCCCGAGTGACAAAATGAAGTTTCATTGGCTCGCCTCTCTGCCGTCTGCAGCGCGCCGTCGGGGGAACCTTCAGTCTACTCGCCACCGACCGGGTCAGCGGTCAGGCGAACGAGGCAATTGATGCGTTGCCGGCACAGGTTGCCGGCAACGCGTCACCGGTTCTTCCAGCTTGCCTCGTCTCGGTCGCAAACTAGCCACAAACGCGCAACAAGTCTGAGTTGGTCGACCAGCAAACGTCGCAACCGAATTGGGCCGCACCTACGGTGAAGGCCGTGATGCCGATTGCCGCGGTCGTTCGCCGCGCTGCGGTGCTTGCAGCGTGCCTCGTCGTATCGGTGACCACGCCTTCGGCCAGCGCTCAGCCCGACGCTGAACTCCCGCCCGGCGCGACGCCACCGGCCGACGGGTGGTTGCCCTCCGGCCAACCAGCCAGGATAACCACTCCGGACGGCTGGACCCTAGCCCTCGGCGCTAAAGACGAGCGGCAAGTTCCGGTGGCAGCGCTGACCACCGCAGTGTCGTCTCGCGAATACCTCTCAAGCGGAACTTTCGTCGCGTCGCTCACTGGACCGGAAACGCCTCAAGGTGTCCTCGAAGTTGGTTACGAGATCGGCTGCGGAATCGACATGAGCACAGCCAACGGCGTCGTGCAGACGAATGGGGGCAGCGTAGGCCCATCCCTCGGTGCGCAGATACCGGTAGGCCCCGGTACTGAAGGAGCGGCCCTGCTTCCGATTATTTCTGCGCAGTACACCGGTGTGGTGAGCGTAGGGCTCAAGCCTGGATTCGTCATCGTGGTGCCGGTGGTCAGGAAAGAGTTCAAGGGTCCCAATCCCTGGGTGATGATCCACGAATTCCACGTCAAGATCGACGGATGCGTTGGACAGTCATACATCCGCTCCTATTCGACCCTGACGCGCGTCACCGATGAATCCGACGTGGTGCTGTCCTACGTCGGCGTCACCAAGGCCGTCTAAGAGACAACCCGCCTTATCACGTCACAAGATTGTGAGTGTTCGCCTGGGCCCGCCAGATGCGGTGGGCCGGTGAACCACAGGTCATGCTTCACCGAGCGCCTGAGGTAGGTCAGCTCGTCGCGGCTTTTCGCAGTCGGTGACCAGCCATCCGGGATTCGGCCGGAGTCGGGCGCAGGACGGTGAGTAACGCGTGCATCGCCCAGGCCACCGCTGCGCTGGTGACTTCGTCGCCGGCGGCGATCAGGAAGACTGATGACGTCGCGAATCTCATTGTCGTTCAGAGACTCCCGCTCATCGATCAAGGTCGTCAGCGGGCGTGAGTCGGGGCGCAGCTGCAGCTGCGCATCGGCGATCAGCATGTCGGTGCATATCTGCCGCCACCGCCCACGGCTGACGGCGAAGCGACCTTCACACCACTCATCGCATCGAAAATACTTTTGCCGCAGTACGTTTAAGGAAAAATGCACCAAATAACCGGGCCGTCCCTCGAATTCTTGTTCCGTGGACGTCCTACCTTCGGCGAACAGCTAGACCGTCACCCCCTTGGCACCTTGCGGCGAAAGTCCCGAGACCGTTGTGCCGCGGCACTGACGTTGATCGGTTCGGGTTCCCTGTCGACAGTTCCGTGCTGTAGTCGGAGGGTTGCGTTCTCGCTGCAGCCGACCAGCGCCATCTTCGCAGCGATGCTCGTCCCTAGAGCAGCTCAGGGGTTGGATAGCAGCAACGTAGGTCGCCCCTGGCAGACCGCTCGGGGAACGCCTTTCGTCGAATCCGTTCTACTTGTGCTGGGTTGCGGTCGCGTTGTCGATCACTTTGCCGGTAGCCCCGAGCTCGTTGTTGTGAACGTGAGCCATACGTCATCAATATCCGGCACCGCCATCGAATCGGCCGGCAAGAGTGCCTCGCCGCTAGACGGCAGCGCCACGAGCACCCGGCGCGCCGCCATAATTGTTGCCGCCGCGGCCAGGGCCTTGCGGCGCCCAATAGACGGCCTCGGACACCACGGTGCCGTTCACACGCCGTACTCACGAACGCGGCAATTGTGCGCTTTTCGTTCAACCACATCGCACCTAACGGGAGGCAGACGATCGCGTACATCACCACCACCAAGACCAGCTCCGGCTTCCAGGCGATCTCCCAGCCCAGGCGACGTTGCGAGATGGGCAGTAGGATCAGCCCGACGATGCCGAACGCCCGGTAGTAGAAGGTGCTGTCGCCCTGGTTGACGGTTGCCGCGACCATCACGACCGGGATCGGAGCGGTAATCAGCAGAAGCAGCGCATAAGACGGGTGGCCGTTCAGGAAAGGATGGATCACAGTCCAGGTGCGGTTGCCGCTGTAGACGGTCACGGACCGACATTGGCGTGCACTACCCGTGCCCACGAGCCCTGTAAACTATCCGTGGCTTGACCAGCGACCGCGCGAAGATCAACCCGAAATCGAGTCAAGACTGCAGACGAGCAGGATTTCGCTGATCACGATCACGACCGAACACATCAAAACCACTGTCGGTCTGGCTCCGGTAGTGGTTGAATTAGCCGATTCGGTCGGGGATTGCATGTGACATGAGGCGAAGCGGATGCACCAAGTAAGCCGTGCCGGCTGCGGCCCGATACCTGACCGGTGCCACTAAGGCTCATGCGGTGATTGGACGATTCATCCAGCGATTCGCGCTCCTGATCGTCGGCGTCTGGGCGGTGGCCGCCATCGTCGGCAACAGTCTCGCCCCCAAAATCGAGCAGCTCATCAGCACCGAGGATCAGCCGTTCTCGCCGTATGGCACTCCCACTTCGCTTGCGGTGCAACGGTCGGCGGCGGCGTTCTCCGAAAAATCACCCGGCGACAATGTCGGATACCTGGTCCTAGAACGCGATGGGGCTCTCAATGACGGCGACCGCACGTTCTACGACCAGCTCGTCGCGGCCCTGCGCCGGGATTCCCGCCATGTCGTCGAGGTGGTGGACTGGTGGGGCGTCCCGGCCATCGCTGATGCAGTCTTGAGCAGGGACCACCACGCGGTGACGGCAGCCATGCGCCTAGCTGGCATGGTCGGCACGTCGCAAGCCAGGGAGTCGATAACCGCGGCCCGAAACATCGTGGCACACCTGCACCCGCCCGATGGTTTGCACGTATACGTCACTGGCGCTGGCGCCACCGTCATGGACGAGTTCGAGGCGATAGACAGACAGATCCAACTGATCACAGCAACGACGATCGCGGCGCTCCTGATCCTGTTGTCGCTGATCTACCGATCACTGATGACGGCGATGGTGCCTCTGGTGTCGGTCATAGTTGCCTTGACGATGGCCAAGCCAATCGTTTCCGTTCTCGTCGCCCACGGCTTCATGGGGGTTTCGCTGTTTTCGGTTGGACTTAGCATTGCCGTAGCTGTAGGCGCCGGCACCGGCTACGCGATGTTTCTGCTTGCCCGTTATCACGAACGGCGCCGGCAAGGTTTCGCCCCACCGGCAGCATTATCAGACGCCTACCGCGCCGTGGCGCCGGTGATCTGCGGCTCAATACTTGCGGTTATCGCCCCCTTGACCGCGCTGGGCTGGCTTAGCCTGGCCCGGATCAGCATATTAGCGACAACCGCATTCCTTTGCGACATAGGCGTTCTCGTGGTTGGCCTGGCCGCATTGACACTGACACCGGCCCTCATAGCCCTCCTGGCCCGCGCTGGCCTGGCCAAACCTCCCCAACGCCTATACGCAAAGCGTCAGTGGCGGCGCATCGGCACGAATGTGGCACGCTGGCCGGCACCGATCTTGGTGAGCAGCGGGGTACTGGTGTTTATCCTGATGATCGCCCTACCGGGCGTGCCGATCGGCTGGGACGAAGCCGCCGCAACCCCAGCACGGTATGAGTCCAACCGAGGTTACCAGGCGGCCGACCGCCACTTCCCCCCTAACCAACTATTGCCCGCTGTCGTCACGATCGAGACCGACCACGATATCCGCAATCCAGCCGGCCTGACCGCCATCGAACGAATCACCGCTGCCGTTATGGAGATTCGTGGCGTGCGCATGGTGCGGTCAGCCAGTCACCCCCTTGGGATGGTGTCAAAGCAAGCCGCATTGACCCCTTCGGGCGGCAACCTCGGTGATCGGCTCGACGAATTTTCCGACCAGCTCAATTCCCGGGAGGGGACGTTCGCCGCTCTCGACACCTCAATAGGGGACCTGGTCAGTTCGCTCGATTTGCTTCCGACTGGGGTCCAGCAGGGCACCTACGGCATCGGTCAGATAGGTTTAGCGGTTCACCTGATGCAGGACTCGATCAGCAGAATTCGAGCCCGCGCGGGTGACGTCGTCGACATCTTCGATCCGTTGCGGAGTTTTGTCGCCGCCATACCAGACTGCCCATCCAACCCGGTGTGTGCTGCCGCCCAAGAGGTGGTGCAGTGGGCAAATTCGTTGGTCGAGAGCACAACTAAGTTGGCTGATGCGGCAGAGCAACTCGCGAAAGCTATTGCGGATGCTGCCTCGGCAACGTCCGGTGCGCTCGGCCTATCGGGTGCTTTGAACAGCGTCAGTGCTCAACTCGGGCAACTCCGAGCGTCCGCGGCAAGCCTGAAAGAGGTACTCAACAACGTCGGCGCTACCCCGATACGAGAGCTTCCCAACTACTTGCATGAACTCGCCGCCATTTCCGACGCTGGACCAGGCGTGGATCTCTACGCCTCCCGCAGAATTCTGACCGACCCTGAGATGCGCGCGGTTCTCAAGGACTTCGTCTCACCAAATGGACACGCCACCCGGTTGATCGTTTACGGCGAAGGCCACGAATGGGGCGCGGAAGGCGCCGAACGTGCCCGCGCCATCCTGGCTGCTGTCAACGACGCCACCAGGGAAGGCACCCTGAAGCCAACCTCCGTTCAACTCACCGGAGTAGGACCAGCCACCCGCGACCTGCAGGACATCGTCGGCCATGACCTCCTCATGATGGCCGCCATCACGCTCGGCGTTGTTCTCGCGATATGCACTCTGCTCCTCAGAAGTCCGGTTGCCGGGCTCATCGTTGTCGGCAGCATCGCAACGTCCTACATCTGTGCCCTTGGCGCGAGCGTATTGATCTGGCAACGCCTCCTCGGCCGTGAATTGCATTGGGCGGTACTGCCGATCGCTTTCGTCTTAGTGGTAGCCGTGGGTTCGGCCTGCAACCTGCAGTTCGCAATGCGAATACGGGAAGAATCAATTGCCGGGCCCCACATCGGCATCATCCGCGCCTATGCGGCGACCGGAGCTGTGGTCACCGCAGCTGGGATCATCCTTGGGACAACAATGTTCGCGTTGGCCATAAGTGGTGTGCTCAGCGTGGCACAGATCGGTGTCACCGTGGGCATCGGTCTGTTGTTGGATGCGCTGGTAGTGCGCGCCTTTGTGCTACCGGCCATGATGGTTGTGTTGAACCGCTGGCTCTTCTGGCCGCGTCGATCGGTCGGCGAGGTGCCGGAGCCCGAACTCTTGAACGCCTGAACACCGCAGGCAGGTTAGTCGGCCGCCTCGAATGGCCGCTACCGCAACTGCGGGTGCCGCGACCATCGAGTCGACCAGCTGTGGTCGGGCGAAGCTTCTCGTCGGCTGCCCCGCCCTGCGGAACCGAAGCACAGACATCCATGGCCCTGAGCCATCGGACGGAAAGAGTGCTGTGCTCGGCCTGCTACCGCTAGCACCGCGTCGGTGAACGCATCCGGATCAGCTCGGCGCGTGACGGCGGATGCGGATCAGAATCGATAACCGGTACTGGTGTCAAGAATCTCCACGGCCGCGTCGATGTTGGGTAAAACTGTCGGCCCATATCTGGCGACGATCTGCCCCAGCGCACGGGTGATGTGCGGACCGACTGCGTCGGCGGCCAAGTTGTCCTCGGCGATGACGATGCCGTTCACCATGTGCGCAGCCAACAGCCGACCGTCGCGGGCGACCTCATAACGCCAGTCGCCGATTTGGATTCGCTCGGGGTTGGATCGGAACAGTCCGCGTCGTGCGGGGGTGTGAATCACTCCCGGAAGGCCAGCGAACACGTTGACCACCAACGCAACTCCGCCGGGACCAGCGAGCGCGGCCGCGATGGTTCCGCTGATTCGCTCGGTATCGAAATCGGCCATCAGTTGCCCATGGGCAGGACAAACGACGGCGTGATGGTTTCTCCGCTGCCGCTGCGGCGTACAGCGGTTCCCGCTGTGTAGAACTCGACCGTGTGCAGTCCCCAGGCGTAGTTCGAGACGGCGAAGTGCACCCCCACGACACCTGTCGCACCGTCACGCTCCGCCTCGCTCTGCATGCGCGACATCGCCAACTCCCGCGCTTGGTAGTTGCCCTGCGTCCACTGCGGCATCTCCATATTGCGGCCGATCTGTTTCAGTGTCTGCATGAAACCCTGCACGGCGATGTGGAAAACGCAGTTGCCCATCACGAAGGCCACCGGAGCAAAGCCGGATCGCAGCAGGGTAACCATGTCCTGGCCGGATAGGTGACTGGAGAACGCTTGTCCGTTGGGGCGGCGAAATGCTCCGGGCTTGGCCGTGTAGCGCACTGCGGTGCCAACCGCCATGAACTCAAGGTGTTCGCCGCCCTCGCCATGATGGCGCCAGTTGAGCCGAACGCCGACGATTCCGTCCGCTTTGAGCGCATCGGCCTCGGCCTGCATGCGCGCCATCGCATTCCAGCGCGCCCGATAGGTCGCCTCGGTCAGAACGCCCAACTCCTGTTGCTGTCGCATGCCGCTGAACTGGAAGCCGACGTGATACACCGAAACGCCCATGACGAGCTCGACGGGTTCAAACCCGGCCCCGTGCAGCAACGCGAACTCATTGATCGACAAGTCGGAGGTCCAAGACTTCTCCGCGTGCGATAAACGTTCACTGGCTACCGGATCAAGCGAGCTTGGTTGCATATGCAGACGCCCCTTCTGTGGTTTGCGTCAGCGTACGACGCGTCAAGCGCCAGCGTCTGCCGTATCGGCATCCTATGACCGGGTCGGTTCTGGATGACGTGCGTCCGATCCGACCGGCGCCACTCCAGCATCGACGACCTGCTGGACGCGGTCGAACCAGACGACAAGAGCGGCGGCGCAAGCCCGCTCGACGATGGCCTAAGGCCCCCCACCGGGCCGAACATGGTCGAACGCCTCAGCAAAATCCCCGGCATCGGGCAGACCGGGGCCCCGATCATCCTCGCCGAGATCGGGCCTGGACATGACGCCCTGGGTATTTTCCGGTCAGTCATCGTGCAACCGTGAAACGTCCGGGGCAACGACTCCGCTCTGCCTGCTGCTGAAATGCCCCGGCGGGTTAGGCGCTGCTCTTTTTGCGCGCTAGCGAAGCGACGCTGCGCAGGGCGCCGCGCAGTGCGTAGACGGCAGCCACCACCGACAGTGCGATCAGCAGGATGAATGTCGGCAGCCAATTACTGCGACTGTGATTGACATCCCACCAGACGACGGTGAACAACAACACACAGAGCAGCAGCACGATGTCCCGCCAATTGCCCTGATAAGACGTCGCGGCCTTGCGCAGCGCGCGACTCCGATCGGCAGCGTCTACCAGGTCGGCGATGCGTTCGTTGATCGTGCGCTTTAGGTCGGCACGTTGCGGGTCTTCCGTGGGGAGCCGATCGAGCAGGTCCATGTCCTGCTTCAGCTGACCGCGAAAGTCGGTCCCTTTGAATTGCCCAGCCGCGATGGCCAGCATGACACCACCGAAAACGGGCGCACTGCCCAACGCGATTTGTCCCAGGCTAGACATATCTACTCCTCCATTGAGCTCATTCCGTCAAGGTCGGCGCGGGGCGCTGAACAAGAGGGTTGCGGCAACCGCCACGGTCAGATGGTCGAGCGCCGTCTGCGTGCTTCGAGCAGGACTATAGGCGCTGATCCTCATGCGCAGCGGACAGCGGTGGACGCGGCCGTCGGGGTTGCGCGTGAAACCGGTTGGGCGCTGGGTCAACTTGTCTGCTCCGTGGTGAGCGCAACCGCACAGACAGGTTTGTGACAGGGCCGTCGTAATGGTGCGGTACTCGTAGAACGATGCGCCGCCGGCACTTTCAGCCCCATGATCTTCAGCAGCAGCCCTGGTGCCCTGTCGTGCGCACTGTGCGGGATGTTCTTCTGCCACGCGAGGTAATGATTGGAATGGTGCATAACCGGCTGCCACTTCGTATGGTGGCGCATGTGGCCGAGGAGGATCGACGCCGTTGGGACGAGCGGTACCGAAGCCAACCGCCCCCATCGGTCGCCGCGGTGGGGCCTCCTGCTGTGTTCGTGTCCTACGCGGATGTATTCCCAACGAGCGGGACGGCTCTCGATGTGGCTTGCGGTCGCGGGCCTAGTGCGGTCTGGCTGGCCCGCCGCAGCTTGCAGGTGTGGGGGCTGGACATTTCTGCGGTCGCCATCGACCAGGCACGTGACCTCGCCGAGCGCTATGGGGTCGCGAACCGCTGTCGATTCGACGTCTTCGATCTCGATGGGGGCCTACCGGCCGGGCCGCCCGCCGACGTGGTCATCTGCAACAGGTTTTACGATCGCCGTCTCTACCATGCAATCGTCGAGCGATTGGCGCCAGGCGGATTACTGGCGATCGCCATGCTCAGCGAAGTCGATGCCGCTCCTGGCCCGTTTCGCGCCGCACGCGGCGAGCTGCCCACGGTATTCGCCGAACTCGACCTGATTGCCACTGGTGAAGGTCAGGGCCAAGCCTGGCTGCTGGCGCGGGCCTAATCGATCCGTCTCACGAATCGCGCTGATCGGAATACTCGACGACCATTGCCTCGATCGTGGCATGGGTAAGGGCCTTTACATACGGGCATAATGCCCGAGCGGAACCGATACCCGGCTGGGTAAATTCTGGGGTAGCGCCGGCTGACGATTTATACCCCCCGGGGTACTATCGTGGTGAGGACCAAGGAGACGGAAGGATCCAGCGTGATTGGTGATCAAGACAGCATGGCCGCGGTTTTGAACAGGCTGCGCCGCGCCCAGGGTCAGCTGGCCGGAGTGATAGCGATGATCGAGCAGGGCCGCGATTGCAAGGATGTCGTTACCCAGCTTGCCGCGGTGTCGCGTGCCCTTGACCGCGCTGGATTCAAGATCGTTGCTACCGGTCTGCGGGAATGTGCCCTCGGCGCCAAAGCGGACGGCGCCACGCCCCTCACTGAAGCCGAGTTGGAGAAGCTGTTTTTGGCTCTCGCCTGAACAGCTGTTCCGAAAAGAAGAGAAAGGCATTGGTCATGAACCTTGCACTGTCGACCACGCTGCACCATAGCTTCGACGACGCGGTTAAGCGCACCCGCGAAGCGCTCGCCGCGCAGGGCTTTGGCGTTTTGACCGAGATCGATGTGAAGTCGACGCTGAAAGCCAAACTCGGCGAAGAGATGGAGGATTATCTAATCCTTGGGGCGTGCAACCCGCCGCTGGCTCATCGTGCGCTTGGGGTCAACCGTCAGATCGGCACGCTGCTGCCCTGCAATGTGGTGCTGCGATCAGACCCGGACCAGGCCGGTGCCGTGCTCGTCGAAGCCATGAATCCTCGATTGATGGCGGACGTCACCGGTGAAGCGAAGCTTGTGCCGATTGCCGAAGAAGTCTCCGGCATGCTGCAAGCCGTGATCGACGAGCTGGAACGTTGGGACCGGACCGAGCAACCCTAGGCGTGATCGTTACGGCGCCGGACCGGTTTTGATACCCACGGGGGTATAGTTTCCGTCATGTCAGACCACCATTATCACGAGGTCCTCGTGGAGCTGCTGCCGCAGCATCGTGCGCTGCGCGAACAAATCCCGGACGTCTATAAGGGATTCGCGGCTCTCAGTGGCGCGGCGTTCGCCGATGGCGCCCTCAGCCGCAAGATCAAGGAGCTGATGGCGATGGCGATCGGTGTGGTGCAGGGTTGCGACGGCTGCATTGCGTCCCACGCCCAAGCCGCCGCGCGGGCTGGGGCTAGCTGCGAGGAAGCTGCTGAGGCCATCGGCGTAACGATCCTCATGCATGGTGGACCGGCCACTATTTACGGGGCGCGGGCCTACACCGCGTTTTGCGAATTCGCGGAATCGAAGCCTTCATAGCGGCGCGGGCTGTCCGTGACTACGGCCGGTACGGCCTTCACCTGAAACGTTCCCGAGCCGACTGGCGAAACGCTGGGTAGGTCTAGCGGAAATGCGGGGTGTGCCGATTCGACGGCGATACCCTGTGCCGTGGGTGATGGCGACCGGGCGACCGCCGGGTTTCCGCGAGGTGGTGGGAGGTCCCTGATGTCGTATCTCGTCGCAGCTCCGGAGTGGGTAGCTGCCGCGGCAACGGATCTGGCGAACGTCGGTTCGTCGATCAGCGCGGCCAACGCCGCCGCTGCCGCCCCAACGATGGCAGTGCTAGCTGCCGGTGCCGACGACGTGTCGGCCGCCATCGCGGCGCTGTTCGGTGCGCATGCTCAGGCGTATCAGTTGCTCAGCGCGCAAGCCGCGGCGTTTCATGAGCAGTTTGTGCGGACGCTTACCGCGGGGGCCGGCTCCTACGCCATCGCCGAGGCTGCCAATGCCACGGCGCAATCCGTCGAGCAGGATCTGCTCAGCCTGATCAACGCGCCCACCGAAGCGATATTCGGGCGTCCGCTGATCGGCAACGGTGCCGACGGAATAGACGGGACCGGTCAAAGCGGCGGCGACGGCGGGTTCTTGATAGGAAACGGCGGAAAGGGCGGGTCTGGGGCACCCAACCAGGGCGGCGGCAACGGCGGCGATGCCGGGCTGTGGGGCAATGGCGGCGCCGGGGGAGCCGCGGGAAACTCGACCACCGCCGGCCTCAACGGTTTCAATGGAGGCGCCGGCGGCAACGGCGGTCTGCTGTGGGGCAATGGCGGTGCCGGCGGGGCCGGTGGGAACGGCGGTCCGGCCCCGCTGGCCGGCGGCGTCGGCACCACTGGCGGCGCTGGCGGCAACGGTGGCGGCGCCGGACTGGTCTACGGGTTTGGCGGTGCGGGCGGCAACGGCGGGGTCGGCGGGGCCGCGCCGGTCACCGGCCCCTCGCCGACCATCATTCCCGCGGGCGGTGTCGGCGGTTCCGGTGGGGCAGGCGGTGGGTCCGCAGTGCTATTCGGCGTCGGCGGCATGGGCGGAACCGGTGGTGCCGGAGGGCTCAGCAACTCGACTGTTGCGAGCGTGGGCGGGTTCGGCGGCATGGGTGGTCCTGGCGGACAGAGCGGACTGGTGTTCGGCGCCCCGGGCGGCGGTGGGGCGGGGGGAGTCGGCGGAGCCGGCGACGGGGCGGTGCTTGGCGTTGGTAACCCCGGAGGCCATGGCGGTTCCGGAGGTAACGGCGGCTCGATTGGATTGTTCGGTAACGGCGCCGCCGGTGGCAACGGCGGCCTCGGCGGGAACGGGTCCGCTGGTGCTACGGATGGGGGCAATGGTGGTGTCGGTGGGCTCGGCGGCGACGGCAGCCCCGGCGGACTGTTCTACGGCGTGGGTGGGTCCGGCGGCAACGGCGCACTCGGTGGCGCAGGTGGCGCTGGCGCCACCACTGGCTTCGCCGGCTCTGGCGGTTTCGGTGGCCAAGGGGGCGACGCTCAGTTGCTCGGCTTCGGCGGGGTCGGCGGCAACGCTGGCGGCATTGGCGCCGGCACTACGGCCGCAGTGCCGCTCACAACGCAGCCCGTGGGCGGTATCGGCGGGAATGGCGGTCGCGCCG
>NZ_VTZN01000125.1 GCF_008370645.1 Mycobacterium simiae | reverse complement strand
CTGCGGCCGTTGGAGGCGTGCGGCACTTCGGGGATGAAGAGTGCGCTCAACGGTGGGCTGAACCTGTCCATCCGCGACGGTTGGTGGGACGAATGGTGTGACGGCGAAAACGGTTGGGAGATACCGTCTGCCGACGGGGTGGCAGATCCGGAACGACGCGACGACCTGGAGTCCAGCGCGCTCTACAGCCTGCTGGAACAAGCGGTGGCGCCGAAGTTTTACGAGCGTGATGAACAGGGCATACCGTCGCGGTGGATCGAAATGGTCCGGCACACCTTGCAGACGCTGGGGCCCAAAGTGCTGGCTTCCCGGATGGTCCGAGACTACGTCGAGCGCTACTACGTGCCGGCGGCGCAATCTCGACGCAAGACCATCGGTGCTGTGGACGGCGGTGTCGAGTTCAGCCCGGCCCGGGAGCTAGCTGCCTACCGGCAGCGGGTGCAGGATGCGTGGCCGCGGATCGAGGTCACCGACGTCGACAGCACCGGGCTGCCCGATACTCCGCTGCTCGGGTCGAAGCTGACGTTGACCGCGATGGTCCAATTGGCCGGGTTACAACCTGATGAGGTAACTGTGCAAGCGGTGCTGGGCAGGGTCGACGCCGGCGATATGTTGCTGGACCCGGTCACCGTCGACATGTCGCATGCCGGCAGCGACGGCGTCAACGAAATCTTCTCGACCACCACCCCGCTGCCGCTGGCCGGAGCCCTCGGGTACACCGTGCGGGTGTTGCCGCGCCATCCGATGCTCGCCGCTAGCAACGAACTTGGGCTGCTCACTTTGGCCAGGGGCTGACTCAGCTGAGCGCCGATAATCGGCGCAGTGCGGCCCGGACTTGGCTGGGGTTGGTGGTCTGCCAGAACGGCGGCAACGAGGCTCGCAGGTAGCCGCCGTAGCGCGCGGTCACCATCCGCGAGTCCAGCACTGCTACCACACCCCGGTCGCTGACCCGGCGCAACAACCGGCCGGCGCCTTGGGCCAACAGCAGCGCCGCATGGTTGGCGGCAACAGCCATGAAGCCGTTGCCGCCGCGAGCAGCCACCGCACGCTGGCGCGCGCTCAGCAGCGGGTCGTCCGGGCGGGGAAACGGGATGCGGTCGATCAGCACCAACGACAGCGACTGCCCCGGTACGTCGACGCCCTGCCATAACGAGAGGGTGCCGAACAGCGAAGTGGCGGGATCGGCGGTGAACTGCTCGACCAGAGCGGAAGTGCTGTCGTCGCCTTGGCACAGCACCGGCGTGGGGAGCCGTTCGCGCATGGCCTCGGCCGCCGCGCGCGCCGCGCGCATCGAGGAGAACAACCCGAGCGTGCGCCCGCCGGCGGCGGTGATCAGGTCGTCGATTTCGGTCAGCTGCTCGGCCGATCCAGTTCCGTCGCGACCTGGCGGCGCCAGGTGGGCTGCGATATAGAGGATTCCCGACTTGGCATGCTGGAAGGGGGATCCGACGTCCAGGCCCCGCCAAGGCGTGGCCGCGGATTCGTCCGCGGTCAGGCCCCAGGCCGTGGCCATTGCGTCAAAGGACCCGCCTATCGTCAGCGTCGCCGACGTCAACACCACCGTCGAGCGGGAAAACACTCGGCTGGCCAGCAACTCGGCCACCGATAGTGGCGCCACTCGCAGCACGGCGCGTGGCGAACCGCGGTTTTCCTCGTGCTCCAGCCAGACCACGTCGGTGCGGTCAGGAATGGCGGGCGCGAACGACGTCAAGATTCGCGACGCGGTATCAGAGATCTCGGCCAGCGCCGCGGCGGCTTCGGCGCGGGCCGACGCCGCCTTCGCGTCGTTGGTGCTGCCAATCGCGCTGCGCGCTGCGCTGGCCGCATCGCGCAGCGCGGTCAGGTAGGTCGCCAGCTCGTCGTCGAGAAAGTCGATGCGGCCGGGAGGCGCGTCATGGATGGCGGAGGCGACGGTCGCCGAGGCAGCTTCCAAGCGTTGTGTCGCTTCGGGACTCACTAACCTTGCGATCCGCCGGGTGGCCGCGTGGAGATTGGTTGACGTCAGCTCTCCGGTGGCTACCGAGGTCACCCGGTCGATCAAATCGTGCGCCTCGTCGATGACCAGCAGCGTGTGTTCTGGCAGTATTGCCGATTCGGCAACGGCATCGATGGCCAGCAGCGCGTGATTGGTGACCACGATATGGGCAGCACCGGCCCGGCCGCGGGCCCGTTCGGAGAAGCACTCGGAGCCATACGGGCAACGCGCGACACCGGTACATTCGCGTGCGGAGACGCTGACCTGAGACCACGATCGATCCGCCACACCGGGCCGCAGGTCGTCGCGATCACCGGTGTCGGTGGTGGCCGCCCATTCGGTGAGACGTAGCACGTCGCGGCCCAACGCGGAGGCGGCCTTGGGGTTGAAGAGTTCCTCTTGCGGCTCGGGCTCATCGCTCGCGCTGTCGTTGTGAATCTTGTTCAGGCACAGATAGTTTCCCCGGCCTTTGAGCAACGCGAACCGCGGTTGGCGGGGCAGCGCGTCGGCGATCGCTTCGGCCAGGCGGGGCAGGTCGCGGTCGACGAGCTGACGCTGTAGCGCGATCGTCGCGGTAGCCACCACGACCGTCGTGTTGTCGCTGACCGCACGGACGATCGCCGGAACCAGGTACGCCAGCGATTTACCGGTGCCGGTGCCGGCCTGCACGACAAGGTGCTCGCCCGTGTCGAAAGCCTGCGCTACTGCGTTGGCCATGTCCAGCTGGCCGCGGCGTTCGCTACCGCCCAGCGCCGCCACGGCGACGCCTAGCAGCTCAGGAACGGACAGATCGGACGTAGCGACTCCCTTGTCTTGCAACCGGTTCTCAGGGTGCGACGGTGTTCGTCGGAATCGCCGGTTCACCCGGTGACAGTTTGAGACCCTCCCACGGCAGGCTGCGCAACCCCGACGCGACCAGTTTTCGGGCCGCCGTCAAAGCAGTTGGGCCAGTATCGACCACGACGTCGCCGCCGCGGACCAGCGGCGCGGTCACCACCCGGTGCGGCTCGGGGGCGTTAGGCGAACGGCCGGCTGGATGCACGATCTCCTCGGTGATGGTGCCGGTTGGTTTCGACAGCCGCAACGCCTCCTTGCGGCCGCCGCGGGATTGCTTGCGGCTACTGCGCTTTTGCACCGCAATGCCGTCCACCTCGACCAACTTGTAGACCATGCTCGCGGTTGGTGCACCCGAGCCGGTGACCAGTGACGTCCCGACGCCGTAGCTGTCGACCGGCTGCGCCCGCAGCGCGGCGATGGAGAACTCGTCAAGATCGCCGGAGACCATGATGCGGGTCTGGCTGGCCCCGAGTTGGTCGAGCTGCGCCCGGGTTTGGCGGGCCAGCACCCCCAACTCCCCGGAGTCGATACGGACCGCGCCCAGCGTCTCGCCGGCGGCCGTGACGGCATTGGCCACCCCGGTTGTCACGTCATAGGTATCCACCAACAGGGTCGTGTCGGTGCCCAGCGCTTCCACTTGAGCGCGGAAGGCGGCCAGCTCTGCCGATCCTGGGGGCCTGCCCTGCTGAGTGTGCAGCATGGTGAAGGCATGCGCGGTGGTGCCTTCCGCGGGTACTCCGTACCGTCGCTGGGCTTCCAGATTCGATGAAGCTGCGAAACCAGCAACATAGGCGGCCCGGGCGGCCGCGACCGCGGCGCGCTCGTGGGTCCGTCGTGAGCCCATTTCGATTAGTGGGCGGTCTTCGGCGGCGCTGACCATGCGGGCCGCGGCCGATGCGATGGCGCTGTCGTGATTAAAGATCGACAGCACCAGAGTTTCGAGCAGCACGCATTCGGCGAAAGTACCGTGCACCGAGAGCACGGGCGAGTAGGGGAAGTAAAGTTCGCCTTCCGGGTAGCCGTCGATGTCGCCGCCGAAGCGGAAGCCCCGCAGGTAACTCACCGTCTCGGAGTCCAGGAATTGGGCCAGTAGTTCGCACGCGGCGTCGTCGAACCTGAACTGCGGCAACAACTCAAGCAGCCGGCCGGTTCCGGCCACCACCCCGTACCGGCGGCCCGCGGGCAGCCGTCGGGCGAACACTTCCCAGCTGGTCCGGCGGTTGGCGGTGCCGTCTCGCAGGGCGGCCGCCAGCATGGTCAACTCGTACTTGTCGGTCAGCAGTCCAGCGAAGGCCGCGTCATTCACCCCGCAACCGTAGCGGTTCGCATGAGGGACTCGGTATCCGCAGCGGCAGCTCGCTATCCTAGGGCCATGGTTGTTGCGTCAGCGCCCGCCAAGCCTGGCTCCACCGGGCAACGCGAGTCCGCGCCGGTCGATGTGACGGCCAGTCCTTGGGTGACCATCGTGTGGGACGACCCCGTCAATCTGATGAGTTACGTGACGTATGTGTTCCAGAAATTGTTCGGGTATAGCGAGCCGCATGCCACCAAGTTGATGCTGCAGGTGCACAACGAGGGCAAGGCCGTGGTGTCGGCCGGGAGCCGCGAAGCTATGGAGGTTGACGTGTCCAAGCTGCACGCCGCCGGTTTGTGGGCGACGATGCAGCAGGACCGGTGACCTACGAGGGTATCCGGACTTACCGTGCGCAAATGGAAGCGCGTCGAGACTCGCAACGGTCCCCGTTTTCGGTCCTCGTTGGCCCCACACGAGGCAGCCCTACTCAAAAACTTGGTCGGCGCCATGGTCGGGTTGTTGGACCAACGCGATTCCTCTTCTCCCTCAGACGAACTCGAAGAAATTACCGGCATCAAGACCGGGCATCCGGACCGCCCGGGTGACCCGACGCTGGGTCGGCTGCTGCCGGATTTCTACAAACCCGACGCGGGCGACCCGATGACCCTCGATGCTTCCGAGACCCTCAACGCTGCCCTGCGCAGTTTGCATGAGCCGGCGATCATCGCCGCCAAACGCGGTGCTGCCCAGCAGTTGTTAGACACCGTTCCGGACAAGGGCGGCCGGTTGGAGCTGACCGAGGAAGACGCCAACGCCTGGGTCGCCGCGGTCAACGATTTGCGGCTGACCCTGGGAGTGTTGCTGAACGTCGGCCCGCAGGGACCGGAACGACTACCTGCCGACCACCCGCTGTCCGCCCACTACGACGTGTACCAGTGGCTGACGGTCCTGCAGGAATACCTGGTTCTAGTGCTGATGGGGCCCCGATGATCGCGATGGCATTCCGATGAACACCATCACCGACGTCGGGGGGATCCGGGTCGGCCACTACCAGCGGCTCGATCCCGATGCGTCCCTCGGTGCTGGTTGGGCCTGCGGCGTCACCGTTGTGCTGCCGCCTCCGCGGACGGTCGGTGCAGTCGATTGCCGTGGCGGGGCACCTGGGACCCGGGAGACCGATCTACTGGACCCGGTCAACAGCGTCCGGTTCGTCGACGCGGTGCTGCTTGCCGGTGGCAGCGCGTACGGTCTGGCCGCTGCCGACGGCGTCATGCGCTGGCTGGAGGAAAACCAGCGCGGGGTGGCGCTGGGCGCCGGCGTGGTTCCCATCGTCCCGGCTGCAGTAATTTTCGACTTGCCCGTGGGCGGTTGGGAGTGCCGACCGACGGCCGAATTCGGCTACTTGGCATGTGACGCCGCTGGGACCGATGTCGCCAGCGGGACCGCGGGCGCCGGCGTCGGTGCGCGTGCCGGCGTCCTCAAGGGCGGCGTCGGCACCGCATCCACCACGTTGCCGTGCGGCGTGACGGTTGGAGCGTTCGCAGTGGTGAATTCGGTGGGCAACGTCGTCGATCCTGCGACCGGTTTGCCCTGGCTGGCGGACCTGATCGACGAGTTCGCGCTCAGGGCCCCGCCGGCCGAACAGATCCAGGCGTTGGCACAGCTATCGACGGCAGCGAGCCCCCTGAACACCACCATCGCGGTGGTCGCGACGGACGCCGCCCTGAGCCCGGCAGCATGCCGGCGCGTTGCGATCGCCGCACACGACGGGCTGGCCCGCGCGATCCGGCCGGCGCACACACCGCTGGACGGCGATACCGTCTTCGCGTTGGCCACCGGAGCCGTAGAGGTGCCCCCGGAGCCCGGCATACCTGCTGCGCTGTCCCCAGAGACCGGGCTGGTCAGCGCGGTCGGAGCGGCCGGCGCTGACTGCCTGGCCCGCGCGGTGCTGGGTGCTGTGATCGCTGCGAAATCGGTGGCCGGAATACTGAGCTACCGCGACCTGTTGCCCGGAGCCGTCGGAACGGCTGAGCAAGGGAATCGGTGACGTGGCGTGCTGGTGATTCGTGCCGACCTGGTCGATGCGATGGTCGCCCATGCGCGCCGCGATCACCCGATAGAAGCCTGCGGAGTGCTGGCTGGCCGGGAATATTTCGGCCGGCCGGAACGGCATATCCCAATGTGCAACGCCGAGGGCTCGCCAAGGTTCTACCGTTTCGACTCAGTTGAACAACTCAGCGTATGGCGGGCAATGGAAACTGCCGGCGAGGTGCCGGTCGTCATCTATCACTCGCACACAGCAACCGAGGCCTTCCCGAGCCGCGTCGACGTGAACCTGGCCGCCGAACCGGAGGCGCACTATGTGTTGGTGTCAACCCGCGATCCAGACCGTGACGAGCTGCGTAGCTATCGCATCAGCGACGGTGCTGTCACCGAGGAATCCGTCCACGTCGTCGCGCAGTATTGAACCGTCCCCGAAAGCCCCACGAAAGTACTAGGAGGGCAACCATGAGCGTCACCGTGTCCATCCCGACCATCCTGCGACCCCACACCGGTGGCGAGAAACGCGTCTCAGCCAGCGGCGACACGCTGGGCGCGGTCATCAAAGACCTCGAGGCCAACTATGCGGGTATCTCCGAGCGGCTGATCGATAACGGCAAGTTGCACCGCTTCGTCAACGTCTATGTCAACGACGAGGACGTGCGGTTTTCCGGCGGTCTAAACACCGCGATATGCGACGGCGACTCGGTCACCATCCTGCCCGCGGTGGCGGGTGGCTAAGCGGCGGGCATGGCCCGCGCCAGCGCCGGTAGCCTGGTAACGCCATGACCAAACATCCGCGCACACCCGCGACGCAGGCGGAGAAGCGACCGCGCTGGATGGTGGGCGGGGCGACGATCCTTACCTTTGTTGCCCTGCTGTACCTCGTCGAGCTGATCGACCAACTGTCGCGGCGTTCGCTGGACGTCAACGGCATCAGGCCGCTGGAAACCGACGGCCTGTGGGGGATCATCTTCGCGCCGCTGCTACACGCCAACTGGGCGCACTTGATGGCCAATACGGTTCCGTTGCTGGTGCTGGGTTTTCTGATGACGCTGGCCGGATTGTCCCGGTTCATCTGGGCCACCGCGATCGTGTGGATCCTCGGCGGATTCGGCACCTGGCTCATCGGCAATGTGGGCAGCAGCTGCGGCCCTACCGACCACATCGGAGCCTCCGGACTGATCTTCGGTTGGCTGGCTTTCCTGTTGGTGTTCGGTCTTTTCGTCCGCAAGGTGTGGGACATCATCATC
Organism: Mycobacterium simiae; assembly: GCF_008370645.1. Taxonomy (GTDB): domain Bacteria; phylum Actinomycetota; class Actinomycetes; order Mycobacteriales; family Mycobacteriaceae; genus Mycobacterium; species Mycobacterium simiae_A. The sequence continues at coordinate 8,396 of NZ_VTZN01000125.1, read as the reverse complement.
GGATTGGTGGTGTTGTTCGTGTATGGCGGTGTCCTGCTGGGTGCGCTGCCGAGACTCGGTGTTTGCGGCGGCGTGTCCTGGCAGGGCCATCTATGTGGTGCGCTGGCCGGCGTGGTAGCGGCCTATCTGCTGTCCGCCCCGGAACGTAAAGCCCGCGCAGTGAAAAAGGCCGGCACTCGGGCGAACCGGTCTGTGCATCCGAAATCATGAGTTGGCCGTTGGCGCCCGTCGGCATCTTCGACTCCGGCGTCGGCGGACTGACCGTCGCACGAGCCATTATCGACCAACTGCCCGACGAGGACATTGTCTACGTCGGTGACACCGGCAATGGCCCTTATGGTCCGTTGACCATCTCGCAGATCCGTGCGCACGCATTGGCCATCGGCGATGACCTGGTCGACCGCGGTGTCAAGGTCCTCGTGATCGCCTGCAATTCGGCGTCGGCGGCCTGCCTGCGGGATGCCCGCGAGCGATACGGCGTGCCCGTCGTCGAAGTGATCCTGCCGGCTGTGCGTCGGGCGGTTGCCATCACCCGCAATGGTCGGATCGGCGTTATCGGCACGCAGGCAACCATCGCCTCGCACGCCTACCAGGACGCGTTCGCCGCCGCCCGTGACACCGAGATCACCGCAGTAGCCTGCCCGCGGTTCGTCGACTTCGTGGAGCGCGGCGTTACGAGTGGCCGTCAGGTGCTGGGATTGGTGGAGGGTTACCTGGAGCCGCTGCAGCGCGCCGGGGTCGACACGCTGGTGCTGGGTTGCACGCACTATCCGCTGCTGTCCGGACTGATCCAGTTGGCGATGGGAGACAACGTGACCCTGGTGTCCAGCGCCGAGGAGACCGCCAAAGAAGTTCTGCGGGTGCTTACCGAGATGGATCTGCTGCGCCCGCACGATGCGCCGCCGGCTACCCGGGTGTTCGAAGCTACCGGTGATCCGGCGGCATTCACTGCGTTAGCGGCGAGATTCTTGGGACCCGCGGTTAGCGGGGTGGAATCCGTTCGACACTGGCCCGCTAAATAGCGCCACACGAGATTCTGCTCACTCAATGCGGCGATGTTTTCTTCATCACCGGATCGGGCATGGCACAGTAGTGTCCGTGCAAATAACCGTGCTCGGATGCTCGGGCAGCGTCGTGGGTCCGGATTCGGCCGCGTCGGGTTACCTGCTCAGGGCTCCAGATACCCCGCCGATCGTCATCGACTTCGGCGGGGGAGTTCTCGGCGCGCTGCAGCGGCATCTGGATCCGGCGTCGGTGCACGTGCTCTTGTCGCATCTGCACGCCGATCATTGCCTAGACATGCCGGGCTTATTCGTATGGCGCAGATACCACCCGTCACGCCCCCAAGGCAAGGCGCTGCTGTATGGGCCGAGCGACACCTGGTCACGCTTGGGTGCGGCGTCGTCACCGTATGGCGGCGAGATCGACGATTGTTCGGACATCTTCGATATTCGCCACTGGGTCGACGGTGAACCGGTGACCCTGGGCGCGATCACGGTGGTACCCTGGGTGGTTGCTCATCCGACCGAGTCGTATGGCATGCGCTTTACCGACACCACGGGCGCGTCACTGGCTTACAGCGGCGACACCGGCATCTGCGACGAGCTGGTCGAACTGGCTCGCGGTGTTGACGTCTTCCTGTGCGAGGCGTCCTGGACGCACGCCCCGGACCGCCCGCCGGGTTTGCATCTGTCGGGCACCGAAGCCGGAAGGACTGCGGCGCGGGCAGGGGTTCGCGAGCTATTGCTGACCCACATCCCGCCATGGACCTCACGCGAACACGTCATCAGCGAAGCCAAGGCCGAGTTCGACGGACCCGTGCACGCGGTGGTGTGCGGCGAGACGTTCGAAGTCCGGCGGGCCTGAACAGCGCCTGCGGAGATGCCCTGACCTCGAGTGCGTGGCGGCGGCTTCCAGTGTGTGCACACGGCGGCCAGCAGGCGCCTGGGCCCGCCCTCATCACACAGTGAAAGCCGTAGACGCCCACTCGATTGCCCGCCTCCTCAACGCGCCCTACTGGCGCGCTCGGACGCACCAGGTCGGCGGGCTAGGGTTGGCGTCGTGTCGAAACGAGAAGATGGCCGCCTCGATGACGAGCTTCGCCCGCTAGTCATCACCCGCGGTTTCACCGAGAATCCCGCGGGTTCGGTGCTGATCGAATTCGGTCGCACCAAAGTCATGTGCACAGCCAGCGTCACCGAAGGCGTGCCCCGATGGCGCAAGGGATCTGGTCTGGGGTGGCTCACCGCGGAGTACGCGATGCTGCCGTCGGCCACCCACACTCGCTCCGACCGGGAATCGGTGAAAGGGCGGATCGGCGGGCGCACCCAGGAGATCAGCCGGCTGGTCGGCCGGTCGCTGCGAGCATGCATCGATTTGGCGGCGCTGGGGGAGAACACCATCGCTGTCGACTGCGATGTGTTGCAGGCTGACGGCGGTACCCGTACCGCGGCCATCACCGGTGCCTACGTGGCTTTGGCAGACGCGGTGACCTATCTCTCGGCGGCGGGCAAGCTGTCGGATCCCCGGCCTTTGTCGTGTGCCATTGCGGCGATCAGCGTGGGAGTGGTCGACGGCCGGATTCGGGTGGACCTGCCCTACGAGGAGGACTCCCGAGCCGAAGTCGACATGAACGTCGTCGCCACTGACACCGGGACTCTGGTGGAGATCCAGGGCACCGGTGAGGGCGCGACGTTCCCGCGGTCAACACTGGACAAGTTGCTCGACATGGCGCTAGGTGCCTGCGACACGCTATTTGCCGCCCAGCGTGAGGCGTTGGCCCTGCCGTATCCGGGTGTGTTGCCCGAAGGTCCACCACCAGCGAAAGCGTTCGGCAGCTGAACCGCATCCTCGTCGCCAGCCGCAACCCCAAGAAGCTGGCGGAACTGCGCAGGGTGCTGGACAGCGCCGGATTGTCAGGGGTGAGCCTGGTGTCGCTCGACGACGTTGCGCCATTCGACGAAACACCCGAAACCGGCGCAACCTTCGAGGACAATGCCCTGTCCAAAGCACGCGACGCATTCACCGCGACCGGCGTGGCCAGCGTCGCCGACGATTCCGGGTTGGAGGTCGCGGCGCTCAATGGCATGCCTGGGGTGCTGTCGGCCCGCTGGTCGGGTAGCCACGGCGACGACGCCGCCAACAGAGCCCTGCTGCTGGCCCAGTTGCGTGATGTGCCCGACCAGCGGCGCGGTGCGGCGTTCGTGTCCGCTTGTGCGTTGGTGTCGGTGTCCGGTGAGGTGGTAGTGCGCGGCGAGTGGCCCGGCACGATTGCTCGGGAGCCTTGCGGTGACGGCGGGTTTGGGTATGATCCGGTCTTCATCCCCGCCGGCGACCACCGCACCGCGGCGCAGCTAAGCCCCGTCGAGAAGGACGCGGTATCGCATCGAGGCCGGGCGCTGGCACTGCTATTGCCGGCACTGCGAGAGCTGGCTTAAAGGTCTAGAGCCCGAAGCGCGCTTTGACGTCCTTGGTCTGGAAGTGCTCGACAATGACGCCCAGGAACGGGACGGTGCCGGCGAGCAGAACGCCCACCGTTTTGCCGATGGGCCAGCGGACCTTGACCGCCAAATTGGCGGTGAACAGCAGATACGTGAAGTACACCCAACCGTGTACCACGCCGATCCAGGTAGGCGGATTGTCCACTTTGACGACGTAGCGCACCACGATCTCGTAGCACAGTGCCATCAGCCAGATCCCCGTTGTCCAGGCCATGACGCGGTAACCAAGCAGCGCGGTGCGGATCTTCGCCACCGGAAAGGAGGATGTGGTCGACTTTGCCTCGGGTGTCTCAGATGCGGTCATGCGGTCGTCCTGTTCTGTTTTTCGGCATCGTGTTTTGCGAGCTCCGTGAGGTAGGCGTTGTACTCGCGCAATGCAGGGTCATCGGGCGGCGGCTGGCTGGACCTGGGTCGTTCGGGTAGCAGTCCCGGCGGAACCTCGGTCGTCGCGGTGGTGTTTCGCGGTTCCGGCGGCGATTCTTCGTAACGAACGAATTTGCGGTAAGCGTAGATGCAGAACCCGGCAAACATCGGCCACTGCAGCGCGTAGCCCAGGTTCTGGAAGGTACCCGAGGTCGACTGAAACCTGGTCCACTGCCACCAGCCCAGGGCAAGGCAGCCGCAGGCGGCGATGATCACCAGGGCGACCAACGCGGGCCTGCGAAGACGGGTAGTGGACACTCCTCGACGGTACCGCGCGGTAGTCTATTGGTCGCCCATGCGCGAGTGGCGGAATTGGTAGACGCCCTGGATTTAGGTTCCAGTGTCCTTCGGGACGTGGGGGTTCGAGTCCCCCCTTGCGCACTGTTGTTTTGCGAGGTCGCGCGCGGGAACCGACGGGTTTCCACAGTCGGCGCTCGGTGCTGCGTCAACGTGACGAGGTTGGACCCGATGATCAGACGCTGGATCTCGCTGGTGCCCTCGCAGCGCTGCAGCAGCCGCACGTCCCGGTAGATCCGTTCCACCGGGACGCCGCGCATGTATCCGCTGCCACCATGAATCTGCACCGCGAGATCGGCTACTTTGCCGGCCATTTCGATGCAGAAGAGCTTCGCCGCCGACGGCGCAATGCGGCGATCTTGCTCGATAACCCACAATCGTGCGGCATCGCGGACCATGGCTCGACCGGCCAGCACTCCGGTCTGCTGGTCGGCCAGCATCGCCTGCACCAGCTGGAAATTCCCGATCGGCATGCCACCCTGTGTCGCGGTCGCGGCGTACGCCACGGATTCGTCGAGTGCCCGTTGAGCGGTTCCCACGGCGATCGCAGCGATATGCAACCGGCCACGCGCCAGCGAGGTCAGTGCCGCACGATAGCCGATGTCCTCGTCGCCGCCGATCAGCGCGTCGCCATCGACACGGACATCGGTGAAGCTGACGTCGGCAGTCCACGCGCCTTCCTGCCCCATTTTGGCGTCCTTGGCGCCCACTTCAATCCCATCGGCGTCCGCGGGCACCAGAAAGACCGCGATGCCAACGCGATCATCAGCGGGTCGCGTGCGTGCGAAAGACCACAAATAGGCCGGCCGTCGGCACGGTCACGGGCATCCAGCATCATATATGAAATATAATATTTGAACGATGCGCCCCCGACGGGCTGAACAGGATGGGGAATCGATGTCGTTGCTGAACGGTCAGACCGCGGTAATCACCGGTGGTGCACAAGGACTGGGCTTTGCCATCGCCGAGCGATTCGTCGCCGAGGGCGCACGTGTCGTTCTCGGCGATGTCAATCTTGCAGCGACCGAAGCTGCGGCCAAGAAGCTGGGCGGCGATGGAGTCGCCGCGGCGGTGCGGTGCGACGTAACCAAGGCCGACGAAGTCCACACCCTCATCCAGAAAGCCGTCGGGCGGTTCGGCGGACTCGACGTCATGGTCAACAACGCCGGTGTCACCCGCGACGCGACGATGCGCAATATGACCGAGGAGCAGTTCGATCAGGTTATCGCTGTGCATCTGAAAGGTACCTGGAACGGCACACGATTGGCGGCGGCCCTCATGCGCGAAAACAAAAGAGGCGCAATAGTTAACATGTCCTCGGTGTCGGGCAAGGTCGGGATGGTCGGTCAGACCAACTACTCGGCGGCAAAAGCCGGGATTGTTGGCATGACCAAAGCCGCAGCGAAAGAGCTTGCCCACGTCGGTGTTCGAGTCAACGCGATCGCGCCAGGGTTGATTCGTTCGGCGATGACCGAGGCTATGCCGCAACGTATCTGGGACCAGAAACTCGCCGAGGTCCCGATGGGCAGGGCTGGCGAGCCGAGCGAAGTAGCCAGCGTTGCCTTGTTTTTGGCGTCCGATCTATCCTCCTACATGACTGGAACCGTGCTGGACGTCACCGGCGGCCGGTTCATATGAGTCACGCCGTCATCCGTGAACCGGTCCGGACACCGATCGGTCGATACGGCGGAATATTCAAGTCGCACAGCGCTGTTGATCTTGGAGTCGCAGCGCTGACAGGACTGCTAAGCCGAACCAAGATCCCACCGGATGCGGTGCAGGACGTGATCCTCGGGCATTGCTATCCCAGCAGCGAGGCACCGGCTATCGGACGCGTGGTGGCGCTGGACGCCGGTCTGCCGGTGACGGTTCCCGGTATGCACGTGGACTGCCGTTGCGGGTCGGGCCTGCAGGCGGTGATTCAGGCATGCCTGCAGGTGAGCAGTGGTAACAACGACCTCGTCATCGCCGGCGGTTGCGAAAGCATGAGCAATGTCGCCTTCTACTCCACGGACATGCGCTGGGGTGGCGCCCGGTGCGGTATCCAGGTACACGACGGGCTGGCTCGCGGCCGCACCACCGCGGGTGGCCGGCACTACCCAGTGCCGGGCGGAATGCTGGAGACCGCCGAGAATCTGCGCCGCCAATACGGCATTTCACGTCGGGAACAGGACGAGCTTGCGGCGACGTCGCATCAGCGGGCGGTCGCCGCTCAACGGGACGGCCGGCTAGCCGAGCAGATCATTGCCGTCCCGTGCGGAACCGCCAGGGTGAGCAGTTGATCGACACCGATGAGCGCCCACGCGCCGATGCCACGGTGGAATCGTTGAGCAAACTTGCGCCCATTCTGCGCAGCGATGATCCGGAAGCTACGGTGACGGCCGGCAACGCCAGCGACCAGAACGACGCGGCATCCATGTGCGTGGTGACCACACCGCAGCAGGCCGCCGACTACGACGGCTTGCGGCCGTTGGTGCGCCTGGTGTCGTGGTGGCTGGCGGGCGTCGCACCCAACATCATGGGCCTCGGTCCGGCCCCTGCGACCGAGGCCGCGCTTGCCAAGGTGGGCCTGCGACTGTCCGACGTCGATCTCATCGAGCTCCACGAAGCCTTTGCCGCGCAGGCGCTTGCGGTAATGCGGGAGTGGAATTTTGCTGCTCCTGACCGGGAACGAACTAACGTGCACGGCTCAGGAATTTCGCTGGGTCACCCGGTCGGTGCGACGGGTGGCAGGATGCTGGCCACCTTGGCGCGCGAGCTTCATCGCCGCCAGGTGCGCTACGGCTTGGAGACCATGTGCGTTGGCGGCGGGCAGGGGTTGGCCGCGATCTTCGAACGGGTCAGGTCGGCGTGAACACTTCCGGTTTACCGCTGAGCGGCGTCAGCGTCGTCGAGGTGTCCAGCTTCGTCGCCGCGCCATTGTGCGGCATGACGCTGAACCAGCTGGGTGCGACGGTGATCCGCGTCGATCCGATCGGCGGCGCTTCCGACGTGCAGCGCTGGCCCCTTGCAGCGAGCGGTACGTCGATCTATTGGACTGGCCTGAACAAGGGAAAGCGCTCGGCCACTGTAGATTTGCGCTCTAGCGAGGGGCAGGAGCTGGTCGCCCGGCTGATCATCGAGAGCGACGGGATCCTGGTGAGCAACGCCAGCCTGTCGTGGCTCAGTTATGAGCTGCTGGCCGCGAAGCGCCCCGATGTCATCCACGTGCAGCTCCTTGGGCGAGGAGACGGCTCCACCGGCGTGGATTACACCGTCAACGCTGCCGCCGGCTTTCCCCTTGTCACCGGACCCGTGGGGTTCGCCGGTCCGATCAACCATGTCCTGCCGGCCTGGGACGTGTGTTGCGGTCTGTATGCCGCGCTCGCCGTGGTTGCGGCCGTACGCCGTCGTGACCAGTGCGGGCAGGGGGCTCGGATCAAGCTGGCACTGGAAGACGTCGCGTTAGCCACAGCGGGAAACCTGGGTCTATTGACCGAGCCCCAAGTGAATGGGACGCAACGTCAGCGCCTAGGTAATGCCATCTACGGCCAATACGGCCAGGACTTCACGAGTCGCGATGGGGCCCGGTTCATGGTTGTCGCCTTGACCGGGAGCCACTTTCGCGACTTGGTCGAGGTAACGGGCACTGGATCGGCGGTGTCGGTATTGGCCGCGGCGCTGGGAGTGGACTTTTCTGCGGAGGGCGATCGGTACCGGTATCGCGACGTGCTCACGGGTCTTTTCGCGGCTTGGTTCGCCGAGCACACCGGCGACGAGGTCGAGGCGGCGCTGTCGGGTACGACCGTGTTGTTCGAACGGTACCGCACCTTCGCGCAGGTGGCCGAAGGTCCGAAAGTGACTGCCAACCCGCTATTTTCCCGGCTGCAGCAACCAGGACTCGGTGACTATCTGGCTCCCGCTATGCCCACGGAGTTCGACGGCGTCCACCCGGCCAGCGCGCCCGCTCCGTGGCTAGGGCAAGACACCGCTGCCGTTTTCACTGAATACCTGGGGTTGACGACCGCCGACATTGAGCGCTTGGAGAGCGGGAAAACGATAGGGAACAACAGTAGATGACAAGACTCGCCCAGACCCTCGGGCTGACCGAGGTGCAGACCCAGATCATCGCTACGGTGCGGGTATTCGTCGAAAAGGAAATCATTCCCAACGCCCCGGACCTGGAGCGCGGCGACA
>NZ_VTZN01000124.1 GCF_008370645.1 Mycobacterium simiae | reverse complement strand
CGGTACTAGCGCCACCCTGTCCGCCATCGCCTCCGGTCCCGCCCAGCGCGCCGGCGCCACCGCCGGCGCCCAGCCCGCCGTCGCCCCCGTCGCCCCCGGCGCCGAACAGCAGCCCGCCACGACCACCGGCGCCCCCGCTGCCGCCCGCGCCGCCAGCGCCGCCCGGCGCGCCGGGGCCGCCGTCACCGCCCTCGCCCCCAAAGCCACCGACCTTGCCCAAACCGCCGATACCGCCGGTACCGCCCGTCTGCCCGAATAGGGTGCCGGTTGCACCGGGATCCCCGGTCGCCCCCACGCCGAGCGGGTTATCTGCACCGTCGGGGCCTGAGGCCGCCGGGCCGGTGACGGGGTTGACCCCCGCGGCGCCGCTCGCGCCCGCCCCGCCAATCCCGCCAGCCCCGCCGGCGCCGAATAGCCAGGCTGCACCGCCGGCACCACCGTTGCCGCCGCTGCCGCCGGGAATCGTGGCGGACCCGCCGTTACCTCCGAGCCCGCCATTGCCGTACAGCCACCCGCCGGCACCACCAGCGCCCCCGCCTGCCCCCGCCCCACCGGCTCCACCGCTGCCGCCGTTGCCCCACAACCCGGCGGCCCCGCCACTCCCGCCGCCAACACCCGCGTTCACGCCTGCCGCGCCGTTGCCACCGTTGCCGTACAACAACCCGCCGGGCCCACCGCTTTGCCCCGGCGCGGTGCCATCAGCGCCGTTGCCGATCAGCGGGCGTCCCAGCAATGCCTGGGTGGGCGCATTGATGAGATTCAGTAGATTCTGTTCCACGTTGGTGGCCTCGGTGGCCGCATATGCCCCGGCACCCGCGTTCAAGATCTGCACAAACTGGGCGTGAAACAGCGCCGCCTGGGCACCATACGCCTGATATGCCTGCGCGTACGCCCCGAACAGTGCCGCACTGGCCGCCGACACCTCATCGGCACCCGCCGCCAACACCCCCACGGTGGGCCCCAGCGCCGCAGCATTAGCCGAACCAATCGTCGACCCGATACTCGCCAGATCAGACGCCGCCGCAGCCACCAGCTCGGGCGCCGCAATCACAAACGACATGGCTGCCTCCTACAAACATCGCGGCCACCCTGCTAACGCCCGATCACACCGCAGGCTTCAACAGAAGCAAAGCGTATCGCTTGTTCCGGCCTGACGACGACGGTTTCCGTGAAGCCCTTAAGACTCTGGCCCCGGCCCGCCCGCGCTGTGCACTCCGGCCTTGGCCAGATCCGGCTCGGCCGGCGGCTTGCGGGTGCCGGTGAACGTGAACTTCGCGTCCTCGCCGGCGCCTTCGCCGTCCCAGTTGTCCACGTCGACCGTGACGACCTGTCCCGGACCGACCTCCTCGAAGAGGATCTTCTCGGACAGCTGATCTTCGATTTCGCGTTGGATGGTGCGCCGCAGCGGCCGCGCGCCCAGCACCGGGTCGAAGCCACGCTTGGCCAGCAAGGCCTTGGCTTGGTCGGTCAGCTCGAGTGCCATGTCCTTGCTCTTGAGCTGGCCCGCCACCCGGTTGATCATCAGGTCGACCATCTGGATGATCTCGTCGCGAGTCAACTGGTGGAAGACGATGATGTCGTCGATGCGGTTGAGGAACTCCGGCCGGAAGTGCTTCTTCAACTCGTCGTTGACCTTCTGCTTCATCCGCTCGTAGTCGTTCTCACCACCGCCCTTGGTGAATCCGAGGCCGACGGGCTTAGAAATGTCGGATGTCCCCAAGTTCGAGGTGAAGATCAACACGGTGTTCTTGAAGTCCACCGTGCGGCCCTGCCCATCGGTGAGCCGGCCATCCTCGAGGACCTGCAACAGGCTGTTGTAGATCTCTTGGTGCGCCTTTTCGATCTCGTCGAACAGCACCACGCTGAACGGCTTGCGGCGCACCTTCTCAGTGAGCTGGCCGCCTTCCTCGTAGCCGACGTATCCGGGCGGGGCGCCGAACAGGCGCGACGCGGTGAACCGGTCGTGGAACTCGCCCATGTCGATCTGGATGAGCGCGTCGTCGTCGCCGAACAGGAAGTTGGCCAGCGCCTTGGACAGCTCGGTCTTACCGACACCGGACGGGCCGGCGAAGATGAACGAGCCCGACGGGCGCTTGGGGTCTTTCAGCCCAGCACGGGTACGACGGATCGCCTTGGACACGGCCTTGACGGCATCCTCCTGGCCGATGATCCGCTTGTGCAGCTCCTCCTCCATGCGCAGCAACCGGGTGGTCTCGGCCTCGGTCAGCTTGAACACCGGGATACCGGTCCAGTTACCCAGCACCTCGGCAATCTCGTTGTCGTCGACCTCGGCGACCACATCGAGATCGCCTGAGCGCCATTGCTTTTCGCGTTCTGCACGCTGGGCCACCAGTTGCTTCTCCCGGTCACGCAGGCTGGCGGCCTTCTCGAAGTCCTGGGCGTCGATGGCCGATTCCTTCTCCCGGCGCGCCTCGGCGATCTTCTCGTCGAACTCGCGCAGGTCTGGCGGCGCCGTCATCCGGCGGATCCGCATGCGCGCTCCCGCCTCGTCGATCAGGTCGATCGCCTTATCCGGCAGGAACCGGTCGTTGATGTAGCGGTCGGCCAGGGTGGCCGCGGCCACCATCGCGCTGTCGGTTATAGACACCCGGTGGTGGGCCTCGTAGCGGTCGCGCAGACCCTTGAGGATTTCGATGGTGTGCTCCACCGTCGGCTCCCCGACTTGCACCGGCTGGAAGCGGCGCTCCAGCGCGGCGTCCTTTTCGATGTACTTGCGGTACTCGTCGAGCGTGGTGGCGCCGATCGTCTGCAGCTCGCCGCGGGCCAGCTTGGGCTTCAGGATGCTGGCCGCGTCGATGGCGCCCTCGGCGGCGCCGGCACCCACCAGGGTGTGCAGCTCGTCGATGAACAGGATGATGTCGCCGCGGGTGTTGATCTCCTTGAGTACCTTCTTCAGGCGTTCCTCGAAGTCTCCGCGGTAGCGGGAGCCGGCGACCAGCGAACCCAGGTCCAGCGTGTAGAGCTGCTTGTCTTTCAGTGTCTCGGGAACCTCGCCGTGCACGATCGCCTGCGCCAGCCCTTCGACGACGGCGGTCTTCCCGACACCTGGCTCGCCGATCAGCACCGGGTTGTTCTTGGTGCGCCGGGACAGCACCTGCATCACCCGCTCGATTTCCTTCTCGCGGCCGATGACCGGGTCCAGCTTGCCTTCCATCGCGGCCGCCGTCAGGTTTCGGCCAAACTGGTCGAGCACCAGCGACGTGGACGGGGTACCCGACTCGCCGCCGCGACCACCGGTGCCGGCCTCGGCGGCCTCCTTGCCCTGGTAGCCGGACAGCAGCTGGATCACCTGCTGGCGCACCCGGGTCAACTCGGCACCCAGCTTCACCAGCACCTGGGCCGCGACACCCTCGCCCTCGCGAATGAGGCCCAGCAGAATGTGCTCGGTCCCGATGTAGTTGTGGCCGAGCTGCAGCGCCTCCCGCAGACTCAGCTCGAGCACCTTCTTGGCCCGCGGAGTGAAGGGGATGTGACCGGACGGCGCCTGCTGGCCCTGGCCGATGATCTCCTCGACCTGGCTGCGAACGCCTTCCAGCGAAATTCCCAGCGACTCCAGCGACTTGGCGGCTACGCCCTCGCCTTCGTGAATGAGACCCAACAGAATGTGCTCGGTGCCGATGTAGTTGTGGTTCAGCATCCGGGCCTCTTCTTGCGCCAGGACGACCACCCTGCGGGCCCGGTCGGTAAATCGTTCGAACATCGGCGGTTACCTGCTCTCCTCATCGGCACATTGGTCGGCCCCGAACTAGTCCAGCTCGGCCCCGCGTACCTGCCGTCCACTGTAATGGTCGGCCTGCCAGGGTTCATAACCTTGCAGTCCCTATCGGTTCCAGGCCATAACAGCATCAGAACCGCATCACGTTAACGACGAAAACCCCCGGCGCGTTTCATGCGCTGACCGATGGCCAGTTCGCCCGCAGCGAAAAGGCCGGCGCCCAGGCATCAGCCTGGGCGCCGGTAATGCCCGGCTACGTCGCCGCGTGGAATGCGTCGATGATATCGGCCGGAATACGGCCACGAGTCGACACATTGTGTCCATTACGACGCGCCCACTCCCGGATCGCGGCGCTCTGCTCACGGTCGATCGCGCCACGGCCACGGCCGGTGCCGGATCGCCCGCGCCGGCGGCCGCCGACGCGACGACCGGACTCAACCCATTGCTTCAAGTCGCCGCGCAGTTTCGCGGCATTCTTGGAAGAAAGGTCGATCTCATAGGTCACCCCGTCAAGCCCGAATTCGACCGTTTCGTCGGCGGCGCCGGAACCGTCGAAATCGTCGACCAAGGTGACGGTTACTTTCTTCGCCATTAGCTTACCCTCGCATTTCTTCCCGTGCAGTTACTGTGCAGGATGGATAGACTCCCCGTACCACCAATCTGCCATAAGAGCGCGAAATTCTCAATCCGACACAACACGGGCAGTTCAGTTGGAGTGCGGCCGAACAATCGGGAACAAAACTGTCTCCCTAATTGACAGCCCAGTCAAAGACATCAGCAACCGATCGATGCCCATTCCCGTTCCGGTGCATGGCGGCATGCCATACTCCAGCGCGACCAGAAAATCCTCGTCGAGTAGCATCGCCTCGTCATCGCCTTCGGCCGCAGCACGCGCCTGATCAGCAAATCTATCGCGCTGTACGACCGGGTCGGTTAATTCAGAGTACCCGGTAGCTAGTTCGACTCCGTGCAGGTAGAGATCCCACTTCTCGGTTACTCCGGGGGTGCTGCGGTGCTGGCGAGTCAGTGGCGTTGTCTCCACCGGAAAATCCTTGACAAATGTGGGCACGGTCAACCTGTTACCCACAGTATGTTCCCAGAGTTCCTCGACGAGTTTCCCGTGTCCATAGCCACACTTGTCGAGAATCTCTTCGTCGAGTCCGCGCGCGATGTCCCGTAAGCGAGCGACCGAGGTCTGCGGCGTGATCTCTTCACCGAGCACTTCCGACAGCGAGGAATACATCTGGATAGTTGTCCATTGTCCGTCAATGTCGTAGACACTGCCGTCGGGCATCGGAAGTTGTCTGGTCCCGATCGCCTCATCGGCTACTTCTTGAATAAGTTCCCTGGTGACCACTGCGGAATCGTCATAGGTGCCGTACGTCTGGTAGGTCTCCAACATGGAGAATTCCGGCGAATGGGTAGAATCCGCGCCTTCGTTTCGGAACACCCGATTAACTTCGAAGACCTTGTCGAAACCCCCGACGACGCAACGCTTGAGGAACAGTTCCGGTGCGATGCGCAGGTAAAGGTCCATGTCCAGGGCATTCGAATGGGTGACAAACGGCCGGGCAGCCGCGCCGCCAGCCAGCGTCTGCAACATGGGCGTCTCGACTTCAAGGAAGCCGCGGCGTTCCAGTGAATTCCTGATCGCACGGATGACGGCAATGCGCTGCCGGGCCATGTCGCGCGCCTGCGGACGGACGATCAGGTCGACGTAGCGCTGCCGAACCCGCGACTCTTCACTCATCTCTTTATGCGCGACGGGCAGCGGGCGCAACGACTTGGCGGCCATTCGCCAGGAATCGGCGAGAACCGACAATTCGCCGCGGCGTGAACTGATCACGGTGCCATGCACATACACGATGTCACCGAGGTCGACGTCGGACTTCCACGCGTCGAGTGCTTGCTGGCCCACCTTGTCCAGACTGATCATCACCTGCAGGCGGGTGCCGTCGCCGTCCTGGACTGTAGCAAAGCACAGCTTTCCGGTGTTGCGTGCAAATACCACCCGACCGGCTACGCCGACGACGTCCTCGGTCGCCGTGTCGGTCGGCAGGTCAGCATAGGCGGCGCGAATCTCGGCCAGGGTGTGGGTGCGTTCGACGGCAACCGGGTAGGGGTCACACCCGTCCGCCAAGAGACGAGCGCGCTTGTCCCGACGGATCCGGAACTGCTCGGGAATGTCTGACTCGGCGGAGCTCACGACGTGCCAGCTTAAATGGTCGAGTCTGCGCTCACGGCATCGAGCCTGCGCTGGCAGCGCGAAAGTTGGCTGTCTGCCGCGCTGAACGCAGGCTCGGGTTACTAGCTAGTCGCAAGCTCCTTAGCGCACAGTCTTCAGCCGCCCGCGCTGGGCGTCCTGATTGCGTTCGAAGACAAGCCGCAAGCCGTGCAGGGTCAAGTGCTGCTCGTAGTGATCGACGGCATGCAGTTCGGGCAGCAGCAGCGGCGCGGTATGCCCCGTCGCTACCACCGCGACGTCGTCGGCGGCAGAAAACCCCTTGACATCCTCGCGGATGCGGCCAACCAAGCCGTCAACCAGCCCGGCAAAGCCGAACACCGCGCCGGCCTGCATGCATTCGACGGTGTTTTTTCCGACGACCGAACGGGGCCGGGCCAGCTCGACGCGGCGCAGCGCGGCCGAGCGAGCGGCCGCGGCATCAGATGACACCTGTACTCCGGGTGCGATGGCGCCGCCAAGGAATTCCCCCTTTGCTGAAACCACATCCACGCAGATCGACGACCCGAAATCGACGACAATGGCGGCCTTCTGGAACCGGTGATAAGCGGCCAAGCAGTTCACGATCCGGTCGGCACCCACTTCTTTTGGATTGTCGACCAGCAGCGGGATCCCCGTGCGCACTCCCGGTTCGATCAGCACGTGGGGCATCGACGGCCAGTATTGGTTGAGCATGATCCGCAGCTCGTGCAGCACTGATGGGACCGTGGACAGTCCCGCCGCTCCGGTGAGCCGCTCGGAGTCTTCCCCGATCAAGCCGTCGATGGTGAGCGCAAGTTCGTCGGCGGTAACTTCGGACTCGGTGCGTATCCGCCACTGCTGCACGACCTTTGCGTGCTCTTTGGCCCCGGACAGCAAGCCGACCACGGTGTGGGTGTTACGGACGTCGATGACCAGCAGCACGACTACCGTGCACTCATTCGAGGGTTCAAGAGCTCCGCGGCGTCGGGTATGTCGAAGGGCACGTACGCCGGGTCGTGACCCAGGTCGATCTGCTTGTTGTGGGCGTCGACGAACACGATCCGCGGCTGGTAGGCGCGGGCCTCGGCGTCCTCCATGGTCCCGTACGCGATCAGAATCACCAGGTCGCCCGGATGAACCAGGTGAGCGGCGGCGCCGTTGATTCCGATTACGCCGCTGCCGCGTTCGCCGGTGAGTGCGTAGGTAACCAGCCGGGCACCGTTGTCGATGTCGACGATGGTGACTTGTTCACCCTCCAGCAGATCGGCGGCGTCCATCAAGTCAGCGTCGATGGTCACCGATCCGACGTAGTGCAAATCGGCCTGGGTGACCGTAGCGCGATGGATTTTCGACTTCAGCATTGTCCGTAACATCACTTCCTCCAAGGTGATTGGGAGTATTCGTCCAGCCCATTGGTGCCAGCGAGAGTCCCTATTTCAATCCCGACGTTGTCCAGCAGCCTGGTGGTGCCGACCCGCGCCGCAACGAGTAACCGGGCGGATCCGCTGTTGGTCAGCGGAGCAAGTTCGCCATCACGCAGCTGCACGTAGTCAACCGTGACGCCGGGCGCGGAGAGCAGCACGGCGCGAGCCGCCTGCACCGCGGCCTGAGCCCCGTCCGTTGCCGCATGGGCGCCAGCCGTCAGCGCCGCCGAAAGCGCCACAGCCGCTTCGCGCTGCGCCGGGTCCAGATAGCGGTTGCGCGACGACATCGCCAGCCCGTCGGCCTCCCGCACAATCGGCACCCCGACCACTTGGACGTCGACATTCAAGTCCGCGACCATCTGACGGATCAGCACCAGCTGCTGGTAGTCCTTCTCACCGAAGAAGGCCCGGTCGGGTCGGACGATATGCAGTAGCTTCAGCACCACGGTGAGCACCCCGGCGAAATGGGTTGGCCGCGCGCCGCCCTCCAATTCGGTACCCAGCGGGCCGGGTTGGACGGTGGTGCGCAATCCGTTGGGATACATCGCCGAGCCCGTCGGCGTGAACGCGATCTCCACGCCTTCAGCCCGCAGTTGCGCCAGGTCGTCGTCCAGGGTGCGGGGATAGGCGTCGAGATCTTCGTCGGCGCCAAATTGCAGCGGGTTGACAAAGATCGACACGACCACCACCGAGCCGGCTGTCCTTTTGGCCGCCCGGATCAGCGCCAGGTGGCCCTCATGTAATGCGCCCATCGTGGGCACCAACATCACCCGCCGACCGGTGTGCCGCAACGCGCGGCAGACATTGCTTACCTCCCCCGGCGCGGAGTAGATATTGAGTTCGCCCGGCTTGAAAGTGGTCTTCATGGCGTCAACACCGCCACGACGTCCTCGGGCGCGTGGGCGCGTTGCGCAGTCCGCAATGCGATGACCCGATATGCCTGAGCCAGGTCCGGATCTACCTGCTCTAAAGCTGCCAGGTGTGCGGCGACCGCCGCGGCATCACCACGCGCGACCGGGCCGGTCAACGCTGCCTGCCCCCGCTGCAACGTGTTCTCCAGCGCCGCGCGGGCAAGCGGTCCGACGATGCGTTCGGCAAGGCCGCCGGGCTGGCTGTCGACGCTTTGCTGGCCGAGCAGCACGTCACCACGCAGGGCGGCGCGTAAGGCATCGAGGGCGTCAGCGAGCACGGTCACCACATGGTTGCTGGCCTGGGCTAGCGCCGCGTGATAGAGGGTGCGGGCCTGCTCGCGGACACAGAACGGCTCCCCACCCATTTCGAGTACCAGCGATTGAGCAATGGCGTACCCGATGTCGTCGGCAGCGGTGACCCCGTAGCACGTGTCCGGCAACCTGCTGATGTCTTCATCGGATCCGGTGAACGTCATCGCCGGGTGGATGGCCAGCGGTATGCAGCCCTGCTTCGTGAGGGGTGCAAGAATACCGATCCCGTTGGCGCCCGAGGTGTGCGCCACGATGGTGCCCGGCCGCACCGCCGACGTAGTGGCCAAGCCGGAAACCAGACCCGCCAGTTCACTGTCGGTAACCGCCAACAGCAGCAGCTCGGCAGCGGCGGCGACGTCGGGAAGTGGCAGTACCGGGGTATCGGGCAACCAGCGCTCGGCCCGCAGCCGCGACGCGCGGGAGATGGCGCTGCATGCCACCACGACATGGTCGGCGCGTTCCAGCGCCGCCCCCAGCGCGGCGCCTACCCGCCCGGCGGAGATAATTCCCACCTTGAGCCTGGCCGGGCGCAAACCGTCGAACTGCACCATCGCAGACGACCTCACAGGTTTGTTGGTTCGTTCCAGTCCCTCGGACAAGCCGGGCAAGCGGGTACCGGACGGTCACTACGACTGTAGTCGATCAGCCGCCCCGGCGGCGACGCCGGCCACCTCCCGACGGCTCGACCTGCAGCCGCGCGAGCAGATCCGCAACCGACTGACCACCGGTTTGGGTGTCGGAGCCGTGTGCCCCCGCCGGCCGGTCCGGTTCTGACTCCGGGCTGCGGTGCCGGGCGGCGGGTTCCGGAGGCGGCGGCGTGGCCAGTCGGGGTGCCGGCGGGCCGGCGGGCGCACTCGAAACGGGGGTCTGATCCCGGCTAGGGTCAACCGGCGTCTGGCCGGCTCCTAGGCTCCCCACACCATGCTCGCGGTACTCCGCGGAATGGCGAGCTCGTGATCGGCGACCACCGTATTCTCGCGGCATCTCGACGGGGCCGAGCGTCATGTCGCCGCCGTCGTCTGCTGGGCTGGTATGCCGGGAACGGCGACGCCGGCCCGCCGGCTGCGCGGGCGCGGCAAGGATAGGTTCCTCAGCTGACCAGTGGCCTCCGGGTGCTCCCGGAGGCAACCACTGTCCGCCGGCGGCGGCAGGTTGCCATGACCGCTGTTCGGGTTCCGGCAGCGGTGCCCGCTGGCCGTGCGCATAGCGGAGGGTTTGTGCCGGCGGCGCCTCGTACTGCTGTTGGCCACCCGGTGAGGAATCCCTCTCCGCGTGGGTGGGCTGCTGGGGCGTCAGCAGTGGTCGCCTGCTAACCGCTGGTTGCAGGACCGGCTCCGCGGTGGGCAGTACGCCAACCTCCGGCACATCGATAATGGCTTCATTGGCGCGGTTGCCCGCCTCGCCTTGGCGAGCCATCGTTACGCGATCGATGGACATCCAGTCGGCATCCGGGCTCTGGCCATGGTGCACCCGGTCGGCCAACGCGCGCGCGGTTCGCGCTTCTTGGTCCACCGTCTCCAGCGCCGGACGGTTGTCGAGATCCGCGTCGAACAGGATTTCCAGACTGGTCCGCAGCGCGGCTAGCTCGGCCCGTAGTGCAGCCACCTCGTCGGCTGCAGCAGCACGCAATTCGACGGCCAGCTCGCTGCGCAGCTGAGATTCCACGGTCAGCTCATACTCGCGGCGGGCCGAAATTTCGCGATCCAGCTGGAGGTCGTAGACCAGCTTCAGGTCGCGGGCGCGGGCCTGCTCCGTGTCGGCCTGGCGGCGGTAGAGCACCGACACGAACGCACCCGCGACGGCGGCCCACAGCGCCAGGATTACCGCGAGCTTGAGCAGTTCCACCCGGTTGGTGAAAACCAGTGCCGAGCTGGCCCCGATGGCAAGAACCAGCAACGTCGTCAAGAGCACCCACCCCGGCCTGCGGCCGCCGCGCCGGACCCGGGCGCCGCGGGACAGAACGGTCATGGCCTGACTGTACCTGGGCGAGATCAATCCGCGTGTCGTGCCGGTCCGGCGATTCTCGGGTCGACTGGACCATGCCGCCAGCAACGCCGGTTAGCTTTCCGCCCCCGCGCCGCGCTCGGCTGGATCCTGCGGCGACTTGCAGCAATGCTGCAGCCACAGCGCGGCGACAACCAATGCCAGCGCGCTGCCGGCCGCCACCACAGCGCCGGGGGTGTCCTCAACGGCGACCCGCTGCCAGGACCGCCGCGGCAGCAGATACACCAACACCCCGAGCCACCAACCCAGCACCAACGCCCCCACCCACGCCGAAGCCTTGGCGACCATCAGACTGCGTGCCACCGTAAGCGGGTGCAGCCGACCGGGCCCGCCGCCGATCTCACCGTCGTTGATTTTGGCCCGGATGTGACGAGCCCACAGCGCCTCGGCGATCGCAACGCCCAGCAACGATAGTCCGGTCCACGCTGTGATCGGTGGAAACCACCGGAACAACGCCACGACCAGTACATAGCCCACCACGGCTGCGCCGATTGCCGCGGCCGTGAGGTCACGTTTGCGGGTCGGCCCCATCAGCTGTCCAACGTCAGCGAGGTCAGCCGTACACTGGCTCGATCGGCCGGCTCCAGCTCAGCCAGCAGCTCTGCGATGGGGCGAGTGCCCCCAGGAAGCGTCATTTCGGCTGACGGATCCACGTCTAGCCATGGGGCCATCACGAATGCTCGCAGATGGGCCATCGGATGCGGCAGCGTCAGGTCACTGTCGTTGCACAGCACGTCGCCCCTTCCGGCCGCGGACGGCTGGTAGCAGGTGACCAGATCGACATCGAGCGTTCGTGGGCCCCAGCGCTTCTCCCGCTCCCTACTGGCAGCCCGCTCGAACTCCTGAGCCCGCCGCAGCCACGCGTGGCTGTCGCGGGCCGGGTCGTCGGCGATCAGCACCGCATTGAGAAACGGCTCCTGCTGAATACCGCCCCAGGGGTCCGTCTCATACACGCGCGAAGCCGCGACCAGCGTGTCGCCGAGCCCGTCAACCACCGATTGCAGGTGGGCCAGGCGGTCACCCAGGTTCGAGCCGATCGACAGCACTACCCGGCTCATACCGCGCCGTTCGCGGGAACCACCGCACCGCGACCTCCGCGCCGTGACCGGCGCGTCACCACGGCGACATCACTAAACGGCAGCGGAATGGGAGCCTGTGGCTTGTGCACAACCACCTCAACGGCATGCACCCGCTCGTCCTGCATCACCTCATCGGCGATCTCGGCCCCGACCGTTTCGATAAGGTTCCGCGGGGGCCCGCCGACGATTTCGGTGGCCCGCTGCGCCAGACCGATGTAGTCGTAGGTGTCGGCAAGATTGTCGCTACGCGCGGCGTCGGCCAGATCCATCCATACGGTGATATCGACAACGAAGCGCTGCCCAGCCACCCGTTCGTGCTCGTAGACTCCGTGCCGCCCGTGCACCATCAAGCCGCGCAACTCAATTCGGTCGGCCATCGTGCCCAGTCCTTTCGGCTCGCTGCCACGCGTCGACGACTCTGAGGGCGTCGACCGAGGCCCGCACATCGTGTACCCGCACACCCCAGGCCCCGTGCAATGCCGCAAGCACCGATATCACCGCCGTCGCCGTCTCCCGCCCGTCGGGCGGCCGTGGGGTGCCGTCACGACCGGCCAGCAAGGCGCCAAGGAAGCGCTTGCGTGACGCGCCTAACAACACGGGATACCCGGTGGCAACCAACTCCGGCAAGGCATGTAGGAGCGACCAATTGTGTTGTCCCGTCTTGGCGAAACCCAGCCCGGGATCGATCACCAGTTTCGCCGGGTCGACACCCGCGGCTACCGCGTCATCAACGACAGCGAGCAGGTCGGCGCGCACTTGGGCCACCACGTCGCGATAGTCGGGCACCTGATGTGGGTGGGTCGGCGATACCCGTCGCCAGTGCATCAACACCCACAACACACCGGCTTCGGCCACCAGCGGCGCCATCGCCGGGTCGGCCCGTCCGCCGGACACGTCATTGACGAGCTGCGCGCCATGCTCCAGCGCCGACCGCGCGACATCGGCGTGCGTGGTATCGATGCTGACCGTAACACCCTGTGCGGCAAGCTCTTTGACGACAGGTATGACGCGGGATGCCTCGATCAGCGGGTCGACCCGCACAGCGCCCGGCCGGGTCGACTCGCCGCCGACGTCGACAATCGCCGCGCCCTCGGCAACCAATGCCAGCCCATGCTCGACGGCACGCGCTGTGTCAGCGTAACGCCCGCCGTCGGAGAACGAGTCGTCCGTGATGTTGAGGACACCCATAACCTGCACAGGCGCCGAACTCACTTACGCAGGATGAGATCGAGCGCTTCGGCTCGAGAAGCGGCATTGGTCTTGAACAGACCACGCACCGCCGACGTCGTCGTGACAGCACCGGGCTTGCGGACTCCGCGCATTGCCATGCACAGATGTTCGGCTTCGACCACGACGATGACACCCCGCGGTTCGAGCTTTTTCTCCAGGGCATCGGCGATCTGGCTGGTGAGCCGCTCTTGTACCTGCGGCCGCTTGGCATACAGGTCGACCAGGCGAGCGATCTTGGACAGCCCCGTCACCCTCCCCTCTTCGCCAGGGATGTAGCCGACATGGGCCACACCGTGGAACGACACCAGATGGTGTTCGCAGGTGGAGTACATCGGTATTTGCTTGACCAGGACCAGCTCGTCATGATCTTCGTCAAACAAGGTGTTCAGCACCGCGTCGGGGTCGGTGTACAGCCCGGCGAAGATCTCGCCGTAGGCGCGCGCGACGCGCGCCGGAGTGTCCCGTAGGCCATCTCGGTCCGGGTCTTCGCCGATCGCACACAGCAATTCGCGGACGGCCGCTTCGGCGCGCGGCTGGTCGAATACCCGCGTAATCGCGCGGTTGGGGTGGGAATCCAGCTGCGTCATCGAGATCCTCCGTTTTCCTAGCCGTGGGCCGATGGATTAGACCGACTAACGTGCCTATCCCGCTGGGACGGCTCAGGTGGGTCCGGCACGGATTGATCGGGCGGCGTACAACCCGCTGCCGGCTCGGGCCGCTGCGACGGCCGGTTGGACACCTCTGGGGGCCATCCGGGGGCGCGCCAGCCGGCAGGAGCGCCGTAGTCAGGTTGGTAGCTGGATCGGTTTCGGTCCGAGCCATTGGGCACGCGGCCGCTACCGTCGGGTCCAGACTGCGCGGCCTGTGCTGCCTCAGCCGCGCGGGTGGCTCGCGCGATAGCCTCTTTGAACGCCGGCTCGGGCAGTGGCGGCGGCCAGGGCTCGCCACGTTCGACGGCCAGCTCGCCGGGCGTCTTGATGGGCGGCTTGTCCGAGGGAATGCGGCCACCGAAGTCGTCGAACACGGTCAGGCGAGGCCGTTTTTCGACCTCGGCGAAGATCGCCTCGAGCTCAGGGCGGTGCAGGGTTTCCTTTTCCAGCAGCTCGCCCGCCAGAGTGTCGAGCACGTCGCGGTATTCGGTGAGGATCTCCCACGCCTCGGTGTGCGCGGCTTCGATGAGTTTGCGGATCTCTTCGTCGATCTCGCGGGCGACCTCATGGGAGTAGTCCGGCTGCGTGCCCATGGTCCGGCCCAGGAACGGGTCACCGTGCTCCGAGCCGTACTTGACCGCGCCGAGTCGGGAGCTCATGCCGTACTCGGTGACCATCGCGCGGGCGACCTTGGTTGCCTGCTCGATATCGGACACCGCGCCCGTCGTCGGCTCGCGGAACACGAGTTCCTCGGCGGCGCGCCCACCCATCGCGAAGACCAGCTGCGCGATCATCTCCGAGCGGGTGCGCAGGCCCTTGTCTTCTTCGGGCACCGCCACCGCGTGCCCGCCGGTGCGTCCGCGGGCCAAGATCGTCACCTTGTAGACCGGATCGATGTCCGGCATGGCCCAGGCCGCCAGGGTGTGTCCGCCCTCGTGGTAGGCGGTGATCTTCTTTTCGTGTTCGCTGATGATCCGCCCTTTGCGGCGTGGGCCGCCGATCACCCGGTCGACCGCCTCCTCCAGCGCCGGCCCGGTGATGACGGTGCCGTTCTCCCGGGCAGTCAGCAGCGCCGCCTCGTTGATGACGTTGGCCAGATCTGCGCCGGTCATGCCGACGGTCCGTTTGGCCAGCGCCTCGAGGTCGGCGTCGGGGGCCATCGGCTTGCCCTTGGAATGCACTTGCAGCACCGCGCGGCGACCCGCCAGGTCAGGGTTGGTGACCGGGATCTGGCGGTCGAAGCGGCCGGGCCGCAGTAGCGCGGGGTCCAGGATGTCCGGCCGGTTGGTGGCCGCGATGAGGATCACGCCGGCTCGCGGGTCAAACCCGTCCATTTCGACCAGCAGCTGATTGAGCGTCTGCTCGCGTTCGTCGTGGCCACCGCCGAGTCCAGCGCCGCGCTGTCGGCCTACGGCGTCGATCTCGTCGACGAAAATGATGCAGGGGTTGTTCTGTTTGGCCTGTTCAAACAGGTCACGCACACGCGAGGCGCCGACTCCGACGAACATCTCGACAAAGTCGGATCCAGAGATGGTGAAGAACGGCACACCAGCCTCGCCCGCCACCGCCCTGGCTAGCAGCGTCTTGCCGGTGCCTGGCGGTCCATACAGCAGCACGCCTTTGGGGATTTTCGCGCCCAGCGCCTGGTAGCGCCCTGGGTTCTGCAGAAAGTCCTTGATCTCGTAGAGCTCTTCGACCGCCTCGTCGACGCCGGCCACGTCGGCGAATGTGGTCTTGGGCATGTCTTTGGAAAGCTGTTTGGCGCGTGACTTGCCGAAACCGAAGCCCATCCGGGCGCCGCCCTGCATCCGGGAGAACATCACGAACAGGCCCACCAGCAACAGCAGCGGCAGCGCATAGACCAGCAGCTCGCCCAGGATGCTGCCTTGGTTGACGACGGTGGTGACCTTGGCGTTCTTCGCGGTCAGCGCGTCAAACAGGTCGACGGCGTAGCCGGTCGGGTATTTGGTGATGACTTTGTCGGATCCGTCGGTGTCGCTGTTGCCCTTTTTCAGCACCAGCCGCAGCTGCTGCTCCCGGTCATCGATCTGCGCGCTCTTGACGTTGTCGTTCTTGATCTGCAACACCGCCGCCGAAGTGTCGACCGGTTTGTAGCCGCGGGTGTCGTCGCTGAAATAGAAGAACGACCAGCCGAGCAGCACTACGACGGCGATCGCCGTTACGGTGCGGATCACATTCTTTCGGTTCATCAATCATCGGCCGTGTCGGCCAGGTCCTTCCGGATACACAGCTGGAAATGTCTAGGTTACCGCC
>NZ_VTZN01000123.1 GCF_008370645.1 Mycobacterium simiae | reverse complement strand
CGGACCTGCTGAACAGCCATGTTGCCGGTCAAAGCGCCCAGCGCGTTGACGAAGTCCATCTCGTGCAGCTGCTCCCAGAGCACCTCGGCGCCGCGGCGGGCCAGCGTGTGCTCCTCGACAACGTGGCCCTGCAGGGCGACGACGTCGTGCGGGGTGTAGGTGCGGGTGATGCCCTTCCACCGGGGGTTGTGGTCCCAATCGTGCTGGATCTGCTCAGCGCTCTTCGGGGTGCCAACCACAGACATTGGACTGCTCCTCACGGTCAAACATTGCTGGACTGCTGAGACCACAGCGCGAACCCGACGGTGCGGAGGGCTCAACTTCACTGGTGTGCTAATTCGACCATGGCACAGCCCGCTAACCTCGTCCACCCATTTCAGTTGCCAACTTCGGCAACGACTTTCGGCGATTTTGCTAATTTTGCGAATGCGCAAACACACTGAACCGTTACAGAAACTACCGCTCAGTAACGGTAAAGCTGCAGGTCAATCAGCGATTATGCGGCGCAGAGCGCGCGCTAGAGCGCAAACAGGGATGCGACGGCTTTCGTCTCGTCACCAACCGCGTATGTGAGCGTTGTAACAGTCCGGTGGGCCAGACCGGAACCAAATTGTTCGGTCGAGCCGGGCGGATGAACGTGCGAAATGATCTCCAGCTTGTCGCCCAGGGCCACCGGCGCCTCGTGTTCGATGGTCACCCGCAAGGGCCCCTGCAACAGCTCGGGGTGGCCGGCCAGGTAGTCCTCGATCACGCTCCAATACACCGAGTTGTTCATATGGTCGAACAAGTCGATGTCGGTGACCCGGACCGGAAACTCGTGGATCTCGGTGGCGTCATCTCGGCTGCGCGGCTTCAGGTAGCCCTTCCACCGCAGCCGGTCAACCGCGGTGGTCTTGTGCAGACCCGCCAGGAAGTCGTCGGCGATACGCGCCGGCATCTCGGTTTCTCGGTTGACGTGGATCCAAAACGCTTCGGACTCGATCAGCCCGCCTTTGCGCCCATCGATGCGCACCCGCATTTCACACCACCGATTGGAGGTTCCCGAACACCAGCGCCGGCACCGCAGCATGTCTTGGAATTCGATCGGTCTGATCAGGTCGACCATAGTGCGCCGGACTATCCATAACGGATGGGTCTCCTCGAAGCCCATCTCCCGCAGCTGGTCCTGGCCAATGTCCTGGATGTGCCGGCATGCCGCGTCCAGCCGCAGCCGGCCCGTGCGGTCGATGTCACCCACCCGCAGCGGCCACTCACGATCGAACACCGAGGGGTGACCGTCTGGCACCGGCATCAATTCTTTGTCCAGGCTCACGGCCCTACTCCCCGTTCCCTCCGTGTGCGAACCCCAGGTTTACCCTGAAAGCCTGATGCGAATCATGCCAACGACGCCTTGAAAACACCAATCGGGACACCGGTGGACGCGGATATGCGAACTCTGCGAAACACGGCTTAGCACAGCCGGTACGCTCGGTGGGTGTCCAAGACGTTCGTGGGCTCGCGGGTCCGCCAGCTACGTAGCGAGCGCGGTTTCAGCCAGGCAGCGCTGGCCCAGATGCTGGAGATCTCCCCGAGCTATCTCAACCAGATCGAGCATGACGTTCGCCCGCTGACGGTGGCGGTGTTGCTGCGAATCACCGAGGTGTTCGGAGTCGACGCAACATTTTTTGCTCCCCAAGACGACACCCGGCTGGTGGCCGAGCTGCGTGAAGTCACACTGGACCGCGACCTGGACATCGATGTCGACCCGACCGAAGTCGCTGAAATGGTCAGCGCTCATCTCACCTTCGCCCGGGCCATGGTCAACTTGCACCGCCGCTACCGGATCACCACCGCACAACTGGCCGCCGCCACCGAGGAGCGGTTCTCCGACGGGAGTGGCACCGGGTCGATCACCATGCCGCACGAGGAAGTACGCGACTACTTCTACCAGCGCCAAAACTACCTGCACGAGCTGGACGCCGCCGCTGAGAACCTCACGATCCAGATGCGGATGCACCACGGCGACTTGGGCCGCGAGCTGACCCGCCGGCTCACCGAGGTGCACGGCGTGCGGATCAACAAGCGGATCGACCTTGGCGACACCGTGCTGCACCGCTATGACCCCAGGACCAAGACCCTGGAAATCAGCAATCACCTCGGGCCCGGGCAGCAGGTTTTCAAGATGGCCGCGGAGCTGGCTTATCTGGAATTCGGCGATCTGATCGACACCTTGGTCGAAGAGGGCAAGTTCACCAGCGACGAGTCACGCACCTTAGCCCGGCTGGGGTTGGCCAATTACTTCGCTGCGGCCGCGGTGCTGCCCTACCGCCAGTTCCACGATGTCGCAGAAAACTTCCGCTACGACGTCGAGCGCCTGTCCGCGTTCTACTCGGTAAGCTATGAGACCGTCGCGCACCGGCTGTCCACGCTGCAACGCCCGTCGACGCGAGGCGTGCCGTTCTCTTTCATCCGGGTGGACCGCGCAGGAAACATGTCAAAACGCCAATCGGCCACCGGTTTTCACTTCTCTTCCAGCGGGGGAACCTGCCCGCTGTGGAACGTCTACGAGACGTTCGCCAACCCGGGCAAGATCCTGGTCCAGATCGCCCAGATGCCCGACGGCCGCAACTATATGTGGGTGGCCCGCACCGTCGAGCGGCGTGCAGCCCGGTATGGTCAGCCCGGCAAGACGTTCGCGATCGGACTGGGTTGCGAATTGCGCCACGCGCACCGGCTCGTCTACTCGGAAGGACTCGACCTGTCCGGCGACCCGAACATCGCAGCGACACCGATCGGCGCGGGCTGCCGCGTCTGCGAACGCGATAACTGTCCGCAACGGGCATTCCCTGCGCTAGGTCGCGCGCTAGATCTCGACGAACATCGCAGCACCGTGTCCCCCTATCTGGTAAGGCAACCATGAGCGACATGCAGACAGACCGAGTTGCCCGTATCCCGTCGGGCCGGTTGCGCCAGCTGGGTCCGGTCAACTGGGTGTTGGCCAAACTGGCCGCACGATGGCTCGGGGCATCGGAGATGCACCTGTTCACCACACTGGGCTACCGCCAGTCCCTGTTCTGGACGTGGCTGCTATACGGCGGGCGACTGCTGCGCGGACGGCTGCCCCGGATTGACACCGAGCTGGTGATCCTGCGCGTCGCCCATGTGCGATCGTGCGAGTATGAGCTTCAACACCACCGCCGGATGGCGCGCGCAGCGGGGTTGGATGCGCAGACCCAGGCCGCCATCTTCGCGTGGCCGGACGTTCCGGACAGCGACGGACCGCGCAAAGTGCTCAGCGCGCGCCAGCAAGCGCTGTTGAAAGCCACCGATGAGTTAGTCAAAGACCGTTCGATCACCGCGGCCACCTGGCAGCAGCTGGCCAGCCATCTCGATCGACCCCGGCTAATCGAATTCTGCATGCTGGCAAACCAATACGACGGGCTGGCCGCCACGATAACCGCGCTGCAGATCCCGCTGGACTTTCCGCGCTAATGGCTTAGAAGTAGATATCGGCCAGCACCGCCATGGTCAGCACCATGGGAAAAACCGGCAACCCGAACGCAAACGCCGCCCAGAGGTAGTTGCTGCGCCAGCGCAGCAACCAGCCTCCCACCGCGGCGCAGACCGCCAGCACACCCGAGAGCATCAACACCGCCATGCTCCACCGGCTCACCGTGGTCAGGTCTTCGCCGATCGACATGGCCACCAGCCACACAACATAGCCGGTAGCCACGCCCCCGATGCCGCCGACAAGGGTCTCGGTGCGAATCATCGGGTGACTCAGAAGTTGATCATGTGGCCGGTCAGGCCGTGGAAGCACTCCTGTAGCGCCTCGGACATCGTTGGGTGAGTGTGCACATTGCGCGCCAGCTCGGTGGCTGTGAGATCCCACTTCTGCGCCAGGGTGAGCTCCGGCAACAGCTCGGACACATCGTGGCCGATCAGGTGCCCGCCCAGCAGTTCGCCGTGCTTGGCGTCGGCCACCAGTTTGACGAATCCGCTTGGGTCACCCAGGCCGTGTGCCTTGCCGTTGGCGGTGAACGGGAACTTGGCGACCACGACGTCGTAACCTTCGTCGCGGGCCTGCTGCTCGGTAAGCCCGAAACTGGCGACCTGAGGCTGACAGAACGTCGCGCGAGGCAACATCCGGTAGTCGCCCAGCGCCAAAGTCTCGGCACCGGCGATGGTTTCGGCTGCCACCACACCCATGGCCTCGGCGACATGGGCCAACATCAACAGGCCGGTGACATCGCCGATGGCGTAGATGTGCGGCACGTTGGTCTGCATGTAGTCGCCGATGCCGATGGCCTTGCGGTCGGTTAGCGCGACGCCGGCCTTGTCCAGCCCGTAGCCCTCGACGTTGGGGGCGAAACCGATGGCCTGCAACACCTTCTCGGCCTTGAGCTCCTCGGACTTGCCGTCCTTGCTGACCATCACCGTGACCTCAGAGCCGTTGTCGGAGATGGACTCGACCTTGGTTCCGGTGCGGATCTTGACACCCAGCTTCTTGAACTGTTTCTCGATCTCCTTGGAAACGTCGGCGTCTTCGTTCGGCAGCGCCCGTGGCAGGAATTCCACGATGGTCACATCGACGCCGTAGTTCTTCAGTACATAGCCGAATTCCATGCCGATGGCGCCGGCTCCGGCGATGATGATCGACGTCGGTAACTCTCGGGACAGGATCTGTTCCTCGTAGGTCACCACGTTGGCCGACAACGACGTGCCGGGCACCAGCCGGGTGCTGCTGCCGGTAGCGATGATGGCATTGTCGAAGGTGACCTCTTGGCTGCCGCCCTCGTTCAACTCGACCGACAGTGTGTGGGCATCGGCGAACCTGCCGTAGCCGTGGATCTCGGTGATCTTGTTCTTTTTCATCAGGAAGTGCACACCGGCGACGCGGCCCTCGGCCACCTTGCGGCTGCGGTCGAAGGCAACGCCAAAGTCGAAGGTGGCCTCGCCACTGATGCCGAAAGCCTTGGCTTCCTTGGTGAAGATGTGCGCAAGCTCGGCGTTGCGCAACAACGCCTTGGACGGGATGCAGCCGACGTTGAGGCACACTCCGCCCCAATATTTCGGCTCAACTATCGCGGTCTTCAAACCGAGCTGTGCGGAACGAATCGCGGCCACGTATCCACCCGGACCAGCCCCGAGGACGACGACGTCATAGTGAGTCACGGCCACTACCCTAATGGGCTGCAGCCCCTGCCGCGGGACCGAGTCGCGGCAGCCGCGATTGCCGGACACTGACGGGTGCAGCGACCCCGGATACCTGACCGGAGCGTGCAGTGTCGCCACCCGGGCGCGGCGGCAAGCAAGGAAAGTAAACCACCGCCATCAGTTGAGTGCGTCGGTGACGGCCAGCCACCAAGCGTCCTCACGTAATGAGGGCGCATCAAACCCGTGATGCATCGCAGGTTGGTGCGGCCATTAGGGCCAATATTGGTTCATGGGTAGGGCGAATCGGTCATTGTTGGTAAGTCGGGGCAGTTGCAGGGCGTCTTCGATGGTGCGCAACAGGCTGTAGTGATTGTTGTAGTCGTCCGCAACAAAGTGGCCTTGCCGCATACCTGAGTTCGGTGACGGGATGACGATCATAGGAATGTGGTTGCCTTGGTTATCAAAACCCCATGACAGGTTGTTGAAGTCCTCGTCCCAAGTGATGAAGATGGCGCTGCGTTGCGTTCGGAATGCAGGCGAGTCCAGGATTTCAGGCAGTATTTTCTCGAGGAACCTATCGCCGGCCTTGACGTCATATTGATGGTCTACAGCTTGGCCCAGCAGAAAGCGGATCAGGCTGTCACCTTCCATGTTGTGGGCCTCATCTGCAGCGAACCACACGAAGTTCGGGGTGGTGTCGGCCGAGGCGAGATCGCCGGCCATCCGCTCTAGCGGCAGCACATGTTGTTTACAGCGGGCGTCGTTGGCGTAGATGTTGTGGAAGGCGAGAAATGGCAATTCATCGGGTGCGTAGCCAAATTGGAGAGTGCGAGTGCAGGGAGCTGGCATTGCCTGCGCATAGCCGGCCCAGGTCTTGCCGGCCGCCTCGATATTGTCGGCGAGGTTGGGATGGTCATAGCAGTCCGCTGGGCAGTTGTAGTTCACCCCGAAATCTGATCCGCCGAGGATCGGGGTGTAGTTCGGATCGCTTGGATGGGTCAGGGCGTAGTAGTTGGATCCGGATCCGTAGACGCTGCTAAGGAAGTTGATGAACCGCGCGTTCGGGCTGCCGAAAACGTCATCCACGCCGTGGTTTTCGAGATAGACCATGAATATGTGATCGAGGCCCCCGACTTTCGACGCAGGTGGTATGGGTGGCGGTGGGGCAGGGAGTGCGGCGCCAACCGTGAACGAGAGGTTATCGGCGAAGCCGTCGTTGTAGCTGCCGGGCAGCGGATTGCGGTCGGTGAAGGTCACGACCACAACCGCGCTGCGGGTTCCCGCCGGAATATTCCCAGAGGTGTCACGTTCGACCAGCACGGTTCTGAATCGGCGATCGAATACACCGACCGGTCCGATCTTGCCGGTTCCCAGCGGTGATTGGTCGTTCGATAGGAAAGTGACAGTGACCGATGCCTCAGATGGGTCTTGTAGGTAGCCGCCTAGCCATCCGCTCAACCTGTAGGGCACCGTGGCGGTGTCGATGTTGTAGGCCGCAGCGCTCAAGTCGACGGTTTGGGTGAGTGTGGAGGTGGCAACATTTCCACCCGCGAAGAACTGTACGCCGCCGTCGGGGGGAGCATCCGGAAATCCCAAAGCCGCTGGCCAAGTCACGGACGGGAACGCAAATGGCGACGGCTGACGGACCAGCGTGCCATATTTGATCACCGTCGGTGTGCCGCTCACGGTCCAGCCCGGCACCGTCACCGAAGCGTATCCAGACAGTGACGGGTCACCGAGTTCGGCGCCCGGGTTTACCAACAAATTTGGGCTCAGAACGGGACTCTGAAATGAAGTCGCCGAAAGCGGCGCGATGGTACTCGACAGGACGAATAGGACGATCGCGAAAAGTACGTTCGTTGCACGGCGAACACCATTGAGCATTAGTCATTCACACCATTCACATCTGTGGTTGGTACGGCGGAATCTCACACGTTGATAGTGCCCTATACACACTGTATACCTGACTTATCACGCAGATTGATAGTCAGGAGTCACCTTCTGGTAACCGAATTCGTCGAGTTGCTTATCTGCGCTCGCGCGCCGGTAGCAGTCCGCTGTGTGGATGCGGCGGTCGGGGAGGGGTCGGACTAAGCCAGCGTCGAGGTCATCCACACCCTGGGCAGCCTGTCCGTCGAGCACGCCCGACCCACGACGATTGCGGGCTATCCATGTGAGAGTCGGCCATTCGGCTCGTCGCCTGGGATGTGCTCGAGATGTCATTGCGAGCCGCGCTTACCTGACCTCCGCTGGACTTAGAGTTGGCTGCTGAGCCCAACGGCCTAATAGGGCCCAATAGGGCCTAATAGGGAAGGACGCCAATCAGACAGCGCCTCGCCTGCTCGCAGTAGAAGTATCCATACAGCGGCGCCCCGGCAGCGACCGAAGCAAATGGCGACGACATCACCGCGAGCGACAAAGCCGTAATGAGCGGCCGGCCTTCCACCATCGAGAGCATCAACCCGGCCACGGTGCACACCACGACATAGACCAGCACCATGAATACGGGCGGCGTCTTATCGATGGTGTGGTACCACCAGTAATACAAGCTCAGACCGACTTCCGCGGCAGCAAACCATACGCCGAGGAGCACCAGAACGAACTTCCACCGCTTCAAGTAGGTGTAGCGGCCAGGTACGGTAACCGATTGCACCTGGCTGATTGCCTCGGTTCCTTCCGCGGCAGGTTCGCGTGGCGCCGGGATCTCCGGGTCGTTCGTCTCAGGCGCTAGTCCCGCCAGCGACCGGATTGGTTCTGAGTCGGTGAAATCGGGGGCGAAACGTACTGAGTGCGCATCGGAGTCGAAGTTCGGCACGAACGGCTCCGTGCCAGGACTCGACTGGCGATCGTGGGCAGCCTCTTTC
The DNA here is from genome assembly GCF_008370645.1 of Mycobacterium simiae. Lineage (GTDB taxonomy): Bacteria > Actinomycetota > Actinomycetes > Mycobacteriales > Mycobacteriaceae > Mycobacterium > Mycobacterium simiae_A. The sequence continues at coordinate 7,872 of NZ_VTZN01000123.1, read as the reverse complement.
TCAGCCATTGGACGCCACCTGGATCGCAACGAGCACCCCAAACCAACCCGGCGCTAATGCAAGGGTGAACGCACCGAGCAACGTCACCCACCGACGCCCGGAGCAGATGATGATCGCCATACCGAGCACGCTGGGAATCCCGACCACCAACGCCATGACCACGTCAGGCCGAATCCTTGCGTGAACCAAAAGGGTGGCCCCTACCCCAGCCAACAACCCGACGGCGCTACCAATCAGCATGGCGCTCACGAGCTGCCAGCCACGCGGTAGCGGAATCACGTTGTACGACCTTACTGCGATCAGGACCCAGCAGCCCGACACGCTCCCGGCGCGTTGTCGGCTACAACTTCTCCTCGTATCGGGGGCCGTTGACCACGCCCGTAGGAGGCGCCGGTGATCACCGGTATGCCTGCCAGCAAGGCTTTCTCGGGATCGGTGAACACGCGGCCCCGGCTAAGGAATCGCATGCCCTCCGGTGCTTCCAAGCTGAAGCCGCCGCCACGACCCGGCACCACGTCGATCACCAATTGCGTGTGCTTCCACACCTGGTACTGCGGACCCGAGATCCATACCGCCACGCCGTCTGCTCCGACGTCGAGCACGCCCAGCAAGACATCGCGGTCGCCGAGGAGGAAATCCCCCTGCGGGTAGCACATCGGCGACGATCCGTCGCAGCAGCCGCCGGACTGGTGGAACATCAGCGGGCCGTGCTGATCCTGCAGTCGGCCCAGCAGCTCGGCGGCGGACGCGGTGATGACCGCCCCCGCAGGAGCGCCCGGCGTCGCCTGCATCAGAACAGCCCGAGCGCCTTGTTGGAGTAGGACACCATCAAGTTCTTGGTCTGCTGGTAGTGGTCGAGCATCATCTTGTGGCCTTCGCGGCCGATGCCGGACTGCTTGTAGCCGCCGAACGCGGCGTGCGCGGGATAGACGTGGTAGCAGTTGACCCACACCCGACCGGCCTGGATGTCGCGTCCGGCCCGGTAGGCGGTGTTGCCATCGCGACTCCACACTCCGGCCCCCAACCCGTACAGCGTGTCGTTGGCGATGCCGATCGCGTCGTCATAGTCGGTAAACGACGTCACCGCCACCACCGGCCCGAAGATCTCTTCCTGGAATATCCGCATCGTATTATTGCCGGCGAAGATCGTCGGCTGCATGTAGTAGCCGCCGGATAGGTCGCCGCCGAGCTCGGCGCGCTCGCCGCCGGTGACGATCTTGGCGCCTTCTTCCTTGCCGATTTCGATGTAGGACAACACCTTTTCGAGCTGGTCGTTGGATGCCTGCGAACCCAGCATCGTCTCGGTGTCCAGCGGATCGCCCTGCCGAACGGCCTTGGTCCGGATCGCCGCCAACTCCAGGAACTCGTCATAGATGTCGGCCTGGATCAGGCTGCGCGACGGGCACGTGCATACTTCGCCCTGGTTGAGGGCGAACATGGTGAATCCCTCCAGCGCCTTGTCCTGGAAGTCATCGTGGGCCGCCATCACGTCAGAGAAGAAGATGTTAGGGCTCTTTCCGCCGAGCTCCAGGGTGACCGGGATGATGTTCTGACTGGCGTACTGCATGATTAGTCGCCCGGTGGTTGTCTCACCGGTGAAAGCGACCTTGGCGATCCGGTCGCTCGACGCCAACGGCTTACCGGCCTCAACGCCGAAACCGTTGACCACGTTCACGACACCAGCCGGCAACAGGTCACCGATCAGCGACATCAAGAACAGGATCGATGCCGGGGTTTGCTCGGCCGGCTTGAGCACCACCGCGTTACCGGCGGCCAATGCGGGAGCCAGCTTCCAGGCACCCATCAGGATCGGAAAATTCCACGGAATGATCTGCCCGACCACCCCCAACGGCTCATGGAAGTGGTAGGCGACAGTGTCGTCGTCAATCTGCGATAGCGACCCCTCTTGGGCGCGAATCGCGGCCGCGAAATATCGGAAATGGTCGGCCGCCAGCGGGATGTCAGCGGCCAGCGCCTCCCGGATCGGTTTGCCGTTGTCCCACACTTCGGCAACCGCCAGCGCGGCTCTGTTTTCGTCGATGCGATCGGCGATCTTGTTCAGGATCGCCGCCCGCTCAGCGGGGGCGGTCTTGCCCCACCCCGGTGCCGCAGCATGCGCCGCGTCGAGCGCCTTGTCGACGTCGGTTTCATCAGAGCGCGCTATCTCGCAGAACGGCTGGCCGGTCACCGGTGTCAGGTTCTCGAAATAGCGACCCTGGGCCGGTGCGACCCAATCGCCGCCGATGAAGTTCTCGTACCGGGAGTCATACGACATCAGTGCGCCGTGGGCACCTGGACGTGTAAAGACGGTCATCGGATCAGCTCCTCGTTCGTTTCCGTGACACAGTTCACAGTACCGCCGCGCCTGCGCCTAGAGTCGGCCTCGCAGGCAGTAAAACGGGGTGGCGATGTCGCCCGTCGGCCGCAGCACGGCTCTGCGCATGTCGCTGAGACTCACCGGCCGCCAGATAGCCGACCCGCGGGTACGAACAGAATGGGTGCCATGACGGACGACCCATATCTGTGGCTGGAGGACATCGGCGGCGACAACGCACTGGACTGGGTACGCGCGCGCAACGACCTGACGACGGCGGAATTCGGCGGCGAGCAGTTCGAGGCGATGCGCGCCGAGGCTCTCGAGGTGCTCGACACCGATGCCCGGATCCCCTATGTGGTGCGCCGCGGCGAGCACCTCTACAACTTTTGGCGCGACGGCGCCAACCCACGTGGGCTGTGGCGACGCACCACGCTGGACAGTTATCGCACCGCATCCCCGGAGTGGGACGTGCTCATCGACGTCGACGAATTGGGTCGGCTGGACGGTCAAAAGTGGGTGTGGGCCGGTGCGGGCGTCATCGAACCGGACTACACCCGCGCTCTCGTCGGCCTGTCGCCGGGGGGTTCAGATGCGTCGATCGTGCGCGAATTCGACATGCTGACACGCCAATTCGTGGTGGGCGGGTTCGAGCTGGCCGCAGCCAAGTCTCAAATCACCTGGGCAGACCCGGATACGGTGCTCGTGGGTACCGACTTCGGCGCCGGTGCGCTCACCGAATCCGGCTACCCGCGCATCGTCAAGCGCTGGTGCCGCGGTACCTCGCTGGCCGACGCGGAAACGGTGTTCGAAGGAACCCCCACCGACGTGCGGGTCTCGGCCGCGGTGGACCGGACCCCCGGCTACCAGCGCACCATGCTGTCGCGGGCCCTGGACTTCTGGAACGACGAGGTCTACGAACTGCGCGGCTCGGAGCTGATCCGCATCGATGCGCCCACCGACGCCAGCGTGTCAGTGCACCGCGACTGGCTGTTGATCGAGCTGCGCACCGATTGGCCGGTTGGCCTCACGACCTACCGCGCGGGTTCGCTGCTGGCCGCCAACTACGACGACTTCCTCGCCGGTACAGCGGCAATATGCGTGGTATTCGAACCCGACGAGCACACTGCGCTCAACCACTACGGATGGACCCGCGACCGCCTCCTGATGGTCACGTTTGCCGACGTCGCGAGCCGGGTCGAAATCGTGACGCCCGGCAGCTGGCAACGCGAGCCGCTGCCGGGCATCCCCGCGGCAACCAACACCGTCATTGTCGCGGCCGATGACAAAGGTGACGAGTTCTTCCTGGACTCAAGCGGATTCGATACGCCGTCCCGGCTCATGCGCGGCACCGCCGCCGGAGAACTCGAGCAGATCAAGTCCGCTCCAACTTTTTTTGATGCTGCAAATATAAGTGTGACACAGCATTTCGCTACTTCAGCGGACGGCACCGCAATCCCGTACTTTGTGGTGCGGCCTACGGGGGTCGATGGTCCCGGTCCCACATTGCTGTATGGCTACGGCGGGTTCGAGGTGTCCAATACGCCGAGCTACAGCGGTGTGCTGGGCCGACTTTGGTTGGCTCGCGGCGGCACCTACGTGCTGGCCAACATTCGCGGCGGCGGTGAGTACGGACCCGGCTGGCACACCCAGGCGGTACGTGCAGGACGGCACAAAGTGGCCGAAGACTTCGCTGCAGTCGCAACAGACCTGGTGAACCGCGGCATTGCTACCGTGTCGCAGCTCGGCGCGCAGGGCGCCAGCAACGGCGGGCTGCTCATGGGCATCATGTTGACCAAACACCCGGAGCAGTTCGGTGCATTGGTGTGCAGCGTGCCGCTGCTGGACATGAAGCGCTATCACCTATTGCTGGCCGGAGCCTCGTGGATAGCCGAATACGGGGATCCCGATAATTCGGATGACTGGCAGTTCATCTCCGAATACTCGCCGTACCAAAACATTTCGGCGGACCAGAAGTATCCTCCGATCCTGTTGACCACCTCCACCCGCGACGATCGTGTGCACCCCGGCCACGCTCGCAAGATGACCGCCGCCCTGGCGGCAGTTGGCCACCGGGTTTGGTACTACGAAAACATCGAAGGCGGACACGGTGGCGCGGCCGACAACGAACAGCTGGCGTTCAAATCTGCGTTGAGCTACTTATTCCTGCACCGGATGCTGGGCGGCTGAGCACCACCAGTAGCGCGTCGGAAGCTGCATGTCTTCCGGGCCGGATGCGGCTGCCCCCGCTATCACGCGGGCACGACACGGCGAGCGCTGCGTTTCGGATCGGCTGGCTCCGGCAACGATGATGGAAAAAGCCCATTTACAACCACATTTCGCTGTAGCATCGCCCTTTTGATACCCCGAGTGAGTTCATGGCTGGAGCCACTGCAGCCCGACCAAGAAATGCAGGCACCGACATGTCGCTTCTCATCGCGCTACCCCAGACATTGGCCGTCGCCGCCACGGACTTGACTGCTATCGGGTCCACGATCAGCGCAGCCAGCGCCGCGGCAGCAGCTCCCACCACCGAGATCCTGGCTGCTGCCGCTGATGAAGTGTCAACGGCGATCGCGGGCCTGTTTGTCTCCCACGCCCACGACTATCAGGCGATCAGCACGCAGATAACGGCGTTCCACAGCCAGTTTGTCCGAGCTCTGGACAACGCAGCGGGCTCCTATGCCGTCGCTGAGGCCGCCAATGCGTCGGCTTTGGACGCCGTGGGGCAACAGTTGCTCGGCGTCGTGAATGCCCCGACCCAGGCGTTGTTGGGACGCCCGCTCATCGGCAACGGGGCTAACGGCACTCCGGGCAGTGGCCAAGACGGTAGCCCGGGTGGGCTGTTGATCGGCAACGGCGGCAACGGTGGTTCGGGGGCGCCCGGCCTGCGCGGCGGTAACGGAGGGGCCGCCGGATTGTTTGGCTCCGGCGGCAACGGCGGCGCCGGCGGCAATGACTCCACCGGAGGAGCCGGCGGCGCGGGTGGGGCTGGTGGACTGTTCGGCAACGGCGGTGCCGGCGGTGCGGGCGGAACCGGTGGCCTGCCCGCCGACGGCAACGGAGGCGCTGGGGGCGCCGGCGGGGCCGGCGGGTGGTTCGGAAACGGCGGAGCCGGGGGTACCGGTGGCCTAACCTTTGGCAGCACGGGCAGCGGGGGCGCGGGCGGGATCGGCGGAACCGCCGGCCTGTTCGGCGCCAGCGGAAGTGGCGGCAACGGAGGCGGTGCGGTTTCCGGCAACGGCGGCACCGGCGGCGCCGGTGGGGCCGGCTCGCTGTTTAGCGGCGGTGGTGCCGGTGGGGTCGGCGGAGCCGGCGGATTGTCAGGCGATGGCGACGGCGGTACTGGCGGCGCCGGTGGGGCCGGCGGACTCTTCGGCAACGGCGGGGCCGGTGGGGCTGGCGGGGCCGGCGGAACCTCTATCAGCGGCAATGGCGGCACCGGCGGCGCTGGCGGCACTGCCGGACTATTTGGCGATGGCGGGGCCGGCGGGGTCGGCGGAACGTCCAGCCTGCTCAACGGCGGGCAGGGCGGGAGTGGCGGTAGCGCCGTGTTGATCGGCAACGGGGGAACCGGCGGCCTGGGCGGTGCCAGCACCAGCGCCGCAGGTTTTGGCGGCTCTGGAGGAGCCGGCGGCAATGCCGGGCTGTTTGGCATGGCTGGGGCGGGCGGTGCCGGCGGGGCGGCGTTCGGAAACTTTGGGGGTAACGGAGGAGCCGGCGGCAAAGCCGGGCTGATCGGCAATGGCGGTGCCGGCGGCGCCGGCGGGTACGGCAATAACGACGGGGGCGACGGGGGTGCCGGCGGCCAGGCAGGGCTGCTATTCGGCTCGGGCGGGGCAGGCGGCGACGGCGGATTAGGCGTGGATGGCGCAGGCACCGGCGGCACCGGCGGCAAAGCGGGATTGATCGGCAACGGCGGAGCGGGCGGCGCCGGGGGGGTCGGCTTAACGCTCGGCGGTGACGGTGGGACCGGAGGGGCCGCAGGGCAGCTGCTCGGCTCGGGCGGAACGGGAGGCGACGGCGGGTACGGTGGCAACGCCGGCGGCACGGGCGGTGGCGGCGGCCGAGCGGGGTTGATCGGCAATGGCGGCAACGGCGGTAATGGCGGATCCAGCAACAATGGGGGCGGCGACGGCGGCGACGGCGGCGACGCCGGATTGCTCGGTGACGGCGGCAATGGCGGCAGCGCCGGATTTGGAGTGACACTCGGCGTCGCCGGCGCCGGTGGCAGCGGCGGCCTGCTGTTCGGCCAGAACGGGCTGCCCTAGCCGCGCGAATGTCTGCGGCCCGGCGCTGCGATGTCCCAGCACCGACGTCGCGCCGACATGTCATTGCCAGCAACGACGCAGTCATCGGCAGGCCTACCGCAGGATGTGGGGCCGCCTACCTAAGCGGGATGTGGCTGTACCGGCTGAGCCTGGCCAAGGTCAAATGGCATGCCCTGGCCGGCCGGCCACTAACCGGTGTCCAGGCCGCCGCGGTGGAGCTGATCAACGAGGCCGTCCCGGTCGAGCAGCTCGAGGCGCGAGCCGCCGAGATCGCTAGCGAGTTGGCGCGAATCCCGTTGTCGCGGTTGCAGGCGCAGCAGCTGATTGTCAACCAGGCCTACCAAAATATAGACCTGGCGTCCACCTAGGCACTGGGCGGCATTCGCGACGGCCAGATGCGCAATACTCCCGAAGCGCGCGACTTCATCAACACCGCCCAAACCCAGGGCGTGCGGGCCGCGGTCGAGCGCCGCGACCGCCCATTCGGCGACTACAGCCAGGCCCCACCGGAGCCACAACCCCCAGCCACGTCATCAGCCCTGATAGCAAAGGGTACTGAGACCGGCTAGGAACCCAATCTAGGGCTCTGCACCCGGGCCGGGGAAGTGTTACCGTAACAACTATGTCTCGGCTGATTTCAAGCGTGCGTGCAGGCGCTGCTTTTCTCGCGCTCGGCATCGCCGCCGCGGCCTTCCCGCAGACGGCTGCAGCTGATTCCACGGAAGACTTTCCGATACCTCGCCGGATCATCGCCACTACCTGCGACGCCGAACAGATTCTCGCGGCCACCAGGGATACCAGCCCGGTGTACTACGAGCGGTACATGATCGACTACAACAATCACGCCCAATATGCGCAGGCAACCCAAGACAAGGTGCACTGGTTTTTCTCGCTGACACCGGCGGACCGCCGCGAGTATTCCGAGCACTTTTACGACGACATCGATCCGCTGTGGTGGGGCTGGCGCAACCACATGAAGATCTTTTTCAACAACAAGGGCGTCGTCGCCAAGTCCACCGAGGTGTGCAACCAATACCCACCCGGCGACATGTCGGTGTGGAACTGGGGTTAGGCCTTCAGTAGTGCGGAGTGCTCACCGGGAACCGATCGTCGTCTCCGGTCGTCGCGCCATCAACACGACTTCCGTCCCGGGGGAGCAATAAAGCGCGAACTAACGGGCGGGGACCGTACGGCCGCAGCAGCTGACTGGCGGGCCGGGTGCGAACGCGCTGCGGCCACCAGAACCAGCGGCCCATCAGCGCCGCAATAGACGGCATCATGAACGAG
>NZ_VTZN01000122.1 GCF_008370645.1 Mycobacterium simiae | reverse complement strand
ACCCGGTGGCGGGCCGTAACCCGGCGGCGGGCCATAGGCAGGCGCTACACCGTAGCCAGGCGGCGGCCCGTATGCGGGCGGCAGCGTGCTCACCGTGTGCAGCGGCTGTCGTCGGCGGTCATGGGCTCCATCCTGTCGCCGGTCGGCGCATTTCTCAATCTAGGCATGCCCACCCGCGCCGAGATTGACGCCAGCGCGGAAAAGAGCGAGAAGGTGTGACGCTAACGTCGACCTCGGCGCAAGGACGCGGTGTCGGGTCTTGTAGCTGTCGGCGCGTAGCGTCTCATGACATGGCGGAACTCAAATCCCAGCTCCGGTCCGACTTGACCGAGGCGATGAAGGCGCAGGATAAGTTGCGAACCGCGACGCTGCGCATGCTGCTGGCCGCGATCCAGACCGAGGAAGTCGCCGGCAAGCAAGCCCGCGAGCTCACCGACGCTGAAGTGCTCAAAGTGCTGGCCAAAGAATCCCGCAAGCGCGGTGAGGCGGCCGAAATCTACACCCAGAACGGGCGCGGTGAGCTGGCCGCCAACGAACACGCCGAGGCCAGGGTCATCGACGAGTACCTTCCGACGCCACTCACCGAAGCCGAAGTGGCCGACGTCGCCGACACCGCCATCGCCCAGGTTGCCGAGCAGATCGGACACCGGCCCAGCATCAAGCAGCTGGGCCTGGTCATGAAAGTTGCCACCGACATCGCCGAAGGTAAGGCAGCCGGCGCCCGCTTATCGGCAGCGGTCAAAGAGCGGCTTTAGTTTAGTTTAATCAGCTCGGATGGTGGTCCCGGCCTAGCCGTTCGCGTTGCGGAATCACCACGTACTTCGGGTCGCGGGTAGATTCCACACCGGCCTCGAACACGCCGAACCGCTGCAACGCACTGCCGATGAGTAACGCCAGCCCGCACAGTGTCGCCACCAGCCGGCTTCGGCCCGCGGCCGCTGTGCCCACCGCCCCGCCAACCGTCAAATACTCCGCCCACCTCCGTAGTCGATGAGCCTTGCCGGTCGTATAGGCCTCAGCGGCTAACCCGAGCCGCCGCTCCAGCAAGCGCGACGCCGCAATCTCCAGGCCGGCGCCGAGGACTGCCATCCGACGGGCCGGCCCCGCTTCGTCGATCGGCGCCAGCAGCATGCCCAGCCCGCCGCTGCTGGCTGCGGCTGAGCCGGTGAACACAAACGGCAGATATGGGTGCGCCTCGTTCCAGGCCGGGACTGCGGTCTGCGACAGCAGCACCGCGGTGTAGGAGGCGACTCCGGGCGCCACAGCCGCCGCCGACAGCCCCGCCGGTCGGGCCAACCGGCCCGCCAGCCGCCCAGCCCATGAGCGACGCAGCACTGGCGGCATCAGCTCCGCGAACCCGGCCAGCCCGGCGCCCGGACTGTAGGCAGCCAAGATCCAGGTGCCCACGCTCATTGGCGAGGTGGGCTTGGCCACCCGCAGCATGTGGTGGAAGCGCTCCGGGCGGCCGAGGTCGGCGACCAGGAAATACATACCGGCCACGATGCTGGCCAAGGCGCCCACGCGGCTCACCCGGCGCAACGCCGGTCGTGCGGTCAGATCCGCGCCGGCGGCCAGCAGCGCAGAACCCGCTGACAGGCCGCCCGAGAACAGGTACGCCGCGATCTTCCAATCCCACACTGGCGTCTTGAGCACCGCGCGCCCGTAGTACGACCGGAATTCGGCTGGAGGCACGGCAAGCTGCTCCCGACCTGTCACGGCCGGGCCCGCCCCGCGAACGCTGACACCGCGACGGCGATCAGGGCCGACGCGGCTACCCCGGCGTAGCGCCACATCGCCGGCAGATCGCGGGTGGGCACCACCGGATCCGGGGGTAGCCCGTAGACCTCGGGCTCGTCCAAGAGCAGGAAGAAGGCGCCGTCGCCGCCCACGCCGTCATCGGGATCGTGACCGTACAGCCGCGCTTCGGGCACGCCGCGCTCATGCAGCTGCTCGACCCGGCGGGCCGCACGTTCACGCAATTCGTCGAGCGGGCCGAACTGGATGGAGTTGGTGGGGCAGGCCTTGGCGCACGCCGGTTCCAACCCGTCATGCAGCCGGTCGTAGCACAGCGTGCACTTCCACGCCCGGCCGTCACCTTCGCGGCGGTCGATCACCCCGTACGGGCAGGCAGACACGCAGTAGCCGCACCCGTTGCAAATATCTTGCTGCACAACGACAGTGCCGAACTCGGTGCGGAACAATGCGCCGGTCGGGCAGACGTCCAGACACCCCGCATGGGTGCAGTGTTTGCACACGTCGGAGCTCATCAGCCAGCGAAAGTCGGTGCGGGATTCCGGGCCGGTCGAGTCCCCTGGGCGCTCGAACGCCGGCATGCCCAGATCGGCCGGGGCTTGCTCGATGAATGCGACGTGGCGCCAGGTGTTGGCGCTCAGCATGCCGGTGTTGTCGAACGACATCCCCAGTAGCGTGAAGCCGTCATCAGGCAGCTGGTTCCACTCTTTGCAGGCCACCTCGCAGGCTTTGCAGCCGATACAAATCGAGGTGTCGGTGAAGAATCCGACTCGCTGCGGGTGGCCAGCGGAGTATCCGGCATTACCGGCGGGATCACTCAGCGGTCCGTAGAAGCTGTTGTCGCTCATCGGCTTTCCCCCTCGTGGGTGTCCAGTCGGGTGCCGGTCTGCGGCGTGATCCCGGCGCGGCGGCGGTAGTCGGCGACGTAGCGCAGCAGCGCCGGACCACGCGGCCGTCGTCCCGGCTGTACGTCGCAGGTGGCGACCTTGCTCTCCTGGATGAACACGTTGGGATCCAACACCACCCCCAATAGGTCGTTGACCACGTCGCCGTCGACCAACCCGGTGTACCCCCAGTGGTAGGGCATCCACACCTGTTGTACCACCCGGTTGTCGATGCGCAGCGGCTTCATCCGGTCGGTCACCAGCACCCGCGCGTCTACCGCGGCGCGGCTGGTGATCACGTGCGCCCAGTCCAGGTGCGTGAGCCCACGCAGGCGAGCTAACTCCGGGGACACCTCGACGAACAGTGCAGGCTGCAGCTCGGCGAGGTAGGGCAATTGGCGGCTCATCCCGCCGGCGGTGTGGTGCTCGGTGAGGCGCGCCGCGGTGAACACGAACGGGAACACCTCGCCATGTGCTTCCGGCGGCGACGGGTTCGACGGGTTGTCGGGGCGGCCGTACACGATCCGAGTCGGGTTGCCCTGCTGCTGGTACAGGGCGTTGCGCACTGGAGACTCGTGCGGCTCGTAGTGCGTCGGCAACGGCCCGTCGGCCAGGCCGTTGGGAGCGAACAGCCAGCCCTTGCCGTCGGCCTGCATGACGAACGGATCGTCGCCGCGTAGCGCCGCCACGCCCACCGCACCGTCGGGTGGGCGGTAGTGCGGCGGCTTGTTCTTCTCGAAGTCGGGTACGTCGTGACCCGTCCACTCGCTCTTGTCCGGGTCCCACCAGATGAGCTTCTTGCGCTCGCTCCACGGACGTCCCTGCGGGTCCGCCGACGCCCGGTTGTAGAGCACCCGGCGGTTCAGCGGCCAGGTCCAGCCCCAGTCCGCGGTGTCTCGCCGGGCCGCCTGGTTCACCTCGCCGGCATACACGCCGCTGTAGATCCAGCAGCCGCAGGCGGTGCTGCCGTCGGCCTTCAACTCGGTGAAGCCGTTAACTGCCCGACCGGTGGTCAGGTCGATGCCGTTGATGCGGCGCAGCACTTCCTCGCCCGAGGGCTCGTCGCCGGCTCCCTCTTCAGTGCCGTAGTCCCACGCCAGGTCCAGCAGCGGCCGATCCCGCGCGTCGGTGGAGCCGGCCAACTTCTCGCGCAGCCGCCGGCCCAGATGGTAAAAGAACCACAACTCCGAGCGGGCGTCGCCGGGTGATTCGACGGCCTTCTCCCGCCACTGCAGCATCCGCTGGGTTTGGGTGAACGTGCCGGACTTCTCGACGTGTGCTGCGGCCGGGAAAAAGAACACCTCGGTGCGGCAGCTTTCCGGGGTGATTTCCCCGGTCTCGACCTCGGGACCGTCCTTCCAGAAGGTGGCGCTTTCGATCATGACGAGGTCGCGGACCACCAGCCAGTCCAAGTTGGCCATGCCCAATCGCTGCAGACGTCCGTGGGCCGATCCGACGGCCGGGTTCTGACCAAGCAGGAAATAACCGAATACCGTGCCGTCGACCATGTCCATGACCGTGCGGTAGGTGCTGTGGTCGCCGTTGATCCGGGGCAGGTAGTCGAAGCAATAGTCGTTGTCGGCGGTGGCGTGCTCGCCCCAATACTCCTTGAGCAGCGACACCAGGTAGGCGTCGGCGTTGTACCAGAAGCCCTTCTGACGCTGACCTTTGATTTGGTCGAGGTAGTCGGCCAGGCCGGCTTGGCCGGCGTGCGGCATCGCGAGATATCCGGGCAGCAGGTTGAACAACGTGGGCACGTCGGTGGAGCCCTGGATGCTGGCGTGACCACGCAGCGCGAAGACGCCGCCGCCGGGGCGGCCGATGTTGCCCAGCAGCAGCTGGATGATGGACCCGGCACGGATGAACTGGGCCCCCATCGAGTGCTGTGTCCAGCCCACGCTGTACACCAGCGCGGCGGTGCGCTCGCGTCCGGAGTTCTGTGCCCAGGCCTGGGCGACCTGGAGGAAGATCTCGGCCGGCACACCGCACACCCGTTCCACCATCTCCGGTGTGTAGCGGGCGTAGTGCCGCTTGAGGATCTGGTAGACGCAGCGCGGGTGTTGCAGCGTCGGATCGGCCGGGATGTTCTCGGCACCGCCCTCCAGCGCCGGGCCGCCGGAGCCGAGCTGGTCTGGCACGAGCCGCTCGGTAGCATCCGTCGACTCGTAGTGCCAGGTCGCCGGGTCGTAAGAGGCGGTCTCCGCGTCATAGCCGCTGAACAGTCCGTTGAGATCTTCGGGGCCCCGATAGTCCTCGTCGACCAGGAACGAGGCGTTGGTGTAGGCGGCGACGTACTCGCGGAAGTCCAACCCGTTGGACAGGATGTAGTTGATCACCCCGCCGAGGAAGGCGATGTCACTGCCGGCGCGCAGCGCCACATGCTGGTCGGCGAGTGCGCTGGTGCGGGTGAACCGCGGGTCGATATGGACGACCCGGGTGCCGCGGGCTTTGGCCTCGACCACCCACTGGAACCCGACCGGATGGGCTTCGGCCATGTTGGAGCCCATGATGACGATGAAGTCGGAGTTGGCGAGATCCTGCTGGTAGTCCGTCGCTCCGCCGCGACCGAAGGAGGCTCCCAGACCGGGAACCGTGGCGCTGTGTCAAATACGGGCTTGGTTTTCGATCTGCAGCGCGCCCAGCGCGGTGAAGAGCTTCTTGATCAGGTAGTTCTCTTCGTTGTCGAGTGTGGCGCCGCCGAGACTGGCGATGCCCATCGTGCGGCGCAGCGTATTGCGGTCGGCGTCGAAGTCTTGCCAGCCCTTGCGGCGGGCGTCCAGCACCCGGTCGGCGACCATCTCCATTGCTGTGTCCAGATCGAGTTCTTGCCACTCGGTCCCATACGGCGCGCGGTAGCGCACGGTGGTCACTCGCTGCGGCCCCGTGACCAATTGTTTGCTGGCAGATCCCTTGGGACACAACCGGCCTCGCGAGATCGGGCTGTCCGGGTTGCCCTCGATCTGGACCACCTGACCGGCTGTGACGTACACCTGCTGCGCACAGCCGACCGCGCAGAACGGACAGACAGAGTGGGCGATGTGGTCGGCTTCGGCGGTGCGCGGCGTCAGCCCGGCGGAACGGGATGATTGGGCGGCCTTGCCGCGCCCCAGCGAGTCGGCGCCGGTGAGCTGCTGGTAGACCGGCCACGACTGGATCCACTTCGGCATGTCCATCTTGTGATCAAACCACCGTCCGGGTGCTGTCGCCGCCTCGGCGGGTCAGGCGCTGCGCGTCGAGCCTTTCCAGCAGCGGCACCGCAACGCGGCGGCTGGTGCCCAGGGCGCGGCGGGCCTGGCTCACCGTGAACGGCTGCGGCAGCGTCGCCAGGATCGCCACAGCGCGCTCAAACGCGTCGGGCCCCAGCACAATGCCCTCGGCAATCCGGGTCAGCCGGCCGGCCCGCACCGCCGCCGCCAGCTCCCGAGGACCCAGCCTCACCTCCGCCAGCTCGTCGGCCTCAGGGGCCCGAAACGGCTCGGCGGCCAGCCACGCCTCAACCGTGCGCACCGCCTTGTCCACCCGGGCCGGCAACTTGGCGCCGGGGAGTCGGACCAGCCCTTCGGCGACCTCGAGCTCGGTGCCCTCGAGCAGCCTGGCCATCAGCTCGCCAGCCGGAAGGCTCACCCGCTGCCGCAGCGCCTGCAGCGGCATCCCCGCCGCGATGTCGTGATCGGCGGTCCAGCGCTGCACCGTCATGATCGCAGCCGCGCGCCGCCCGGCCCACCACTGCGGATCGACCACCCACTCGCCAACCCGGCGGCCGGTGGCCGGCAGACCCATCGCGCGCAACTGCGCCGCGGGTGCGCACTCGGGCGGGGGCACCCGACCGGTCGCCAGCTCCTCGCCGCGGGCTCGGGCCGCGCCGCGGCGGCGCAACTCCGGCGGCCGCACATCGAGCACCTCGATGCCGGCCGCGATCCGGTGTTCCCCGGGATCGCGCAGCAACCCGATGTCGCCGACCCGCAACGGCAACGGTCTGGCCAGCCGCAGCCGCGCCCCGGCCGTCCCCAGCGGGCGCACCTGCACCGGCACCGCCGCGGACCCGATGTGCAGCACCAGCTGGCGATGCAGTGTGTCCGCCGACCGCAAAGCCACGTCGATCTCGGTGGTGTCCAGCCAGGCACCCGGCGTGCGGACGGTGTCGCCGCGAGCGATGTGCCGACGGTCCACGCCGCGCAGGTTCACCGCCACCCGCGCGACCGCGGCCACCTCGTCGACGTCGCTGCTCAACGACTGCAGGCCGCGGACAGTGATGGGGCGTCCGGCGTGTTCGAGTTCGTCGCCCACCCGGATGGTGCCGGCGCTCAGTGTGCCGGTGACGACGGTGCCCGCACCGCGCACCGTGAAGCAGCGGTCGACCCACAACCGCACGTCGCCGTCGCGGTCCGGCTGCGGCAGCCGATTCGTCAGCGCCAGCAGTTGCGCGCGCACCTGGTCCAGGTCGGTGCTCAGCGCGATTGGCGCGTCGGCCAACCGCGTCCGCACCTGCTCGATCGCCGGCGCCGGATCGGCAAGGTCTGCCTTGCTGATGACGACCAGCACATGCCTAACCCGCAGCGCGTCCAAGGCAGCGAGATGCTCCTCGGACTGCGGCATCCAGCCCTCGGTCGCGGCTACCACGAACACCACTGCCGGCACCGCACCCACCCCGGCCAACATGGTGGGAACGAAGCGTTCGTGGCCCGGCACGTCGACGAACGCCAGCCGGCGTCCGTGCAGCTCGGTCCAAGCGAAGCCGAGGTCGATGGTCAGGCCCCGGCGCTGTTCCTCGGCAAGCCGGTCCGGCCACATGCCGGTGAGCCGCTGAATCAGCGTCGACTTGCCGTGGTCGACGTGGCCTGCGGTGGCTAGGACGAACATGCCCGCACGGCCGCCAGCAGCAGATCGTCCTCCTCGGGCGCCACGGTGCGCAGATCGAGCAGGCAGCGGCCGTCTTCCACGCGCCCGACGACCGGTGGGTGCCCGGTGCGCAGCGCCGCGGCGTAGGACTCCGGCAGGCTGACGGCGGCGCTGGGCAGCTGCACACCCGGCGCCCCGCCCCCGCCGACGGCCGCAATGCAATCCACCGCGTGCGCGCTCGGTAGCTGCGCGGCGAGGCTTTCGGCGCGGGCGCACAGCTGTGTCACGTCGGCGGCCAAGGCCTGAGCCACCGGTGGTGGTGGGCCCGCCACGGTCGCTTCCAGCGCGGCGAGCGTGAGTTTGTCCACTCGCAGGGCACGCGCCGCCGGATGCCGGCGTAGCCGCTCAATCAAGTCAGCGTCGCCGAAGAGCAGGCCGGCCTGCGGGCCGCCGAGCAGTTTGTCGCCGCTGGCGGTGACCAAGTTCGCGCCGGCGCGTAGCGTCGTCGTCGCGTCCGGCTCGTCGGGCAGCATCGGATGCGGCGCCAGCAGTCCGGAGCCGACGTCGACGACGAGCGGCGTGTCGAGCTGCGCCAATTCGGCCACGCTGACCGCCGAGGTGAACCCGGTGACGCAGAAGTTGGACGGGTGGACCTTGAGCACAAAGCCGGTGTCCGGCCCGATCGCGTCGGCGTAGTCGCGCAGGCGGGTGCGGTTGGTGGTGCCGACCTCGCGCAGCCGCGAACCTGTGGACGCCAGCAGCTCGGGAATGCGGAATCCGTCGCCGATCTCGACCAGCTCGCCGCGGCTGAGCACGATCTCTTTTCCCGGAGCGAGCGTGAGCGCGGCCAGCAGCAGCGCGGCGGCGTTGTTGTTCACCACATGCACGCCGCCGGCGGTTGGAACAGCGTGGGCCAGCGCTGCCAGCGCCCCGCGGCCACGGCGTGCCCGCCGACCGGTTGCCAGGTCGAACTCGACGTCGGTTGCTCCCCCCGCGGTGCGCACCGCGTCCAGCGCGGCCGAAGACAGCGGAGCCCGGCCGAGATTGGTGTGCACGACAACGCCGGTGGCGTTGATGACGGCGCGCAGGCTGGCTGCGCCGGCCGGGAGTGCCGCGATGGCATGCTCGGCGACCCGGTCCGGCTCGATCTCCCCAGCGCGCGCCCGCTCCTGCGCCTGGGCGATCACCGATTTCACCAGGGTGCGGCCCAACACCCGTTGCGCCTCGGCCAAGCGCGGATGGGCAAGCAACGCGTCGGTGCGCGGCACGCGACGTCGCGGATCATCCATGGCTGGACCACCGCAGGTGGCGGAGGCGGACGGGAATCGAACCCGCCAGCAACAGCGTCTGCCGCTCGACGGTTTTGAAGACCGCGCCGGTCACCAGACCGGAGACGCCTCCCTGGGCCATGGCGACAATTATGGACGCCATGTCCTATCGACTGACTCAGTACGCCCGCGGCGGTGGCTGTGCGTGCAAAATCCCGCCCGGCGAACTCGAGGACGTGGTGCGCGCGTTGGGCGGAGCGGCGCCGCTGAATCCGGCCGGTGAGCTGCTGGTTGGGCTGGACAACGGCGACGACGCGGCCGCGGTGCTGATCGAGGGCGGCACCGCGCTGATCCTCACGACGGACTTTTTCACGCCGGTGGTCGACGACCCCTTCGACTGGGGCCGTATCGCCGCCGCCAACGCCCTCTCCGACGTCTACGCCATGGGCGGGCGGCCGGTGGTGGCGGTCAATCTGCTGGGCTGGCCACGCGAGGTGCTGCCGTTCGAGCTGGCGGCCGAGACCTTGCGCGGCGGGCTACACGTGTGCTCGCTCGCTGGTTGCCATCTGTCCGGTGGGCACAGTGTCGACGACCCGGAACCCAAGTACGGCCTGGCGGTCACTGGCGTCGCGGACCCAAACAGACTGTTGCGCAACGACTCCGGTAGGCCTGGTAAGCCGCTGTCACTGACCAAGCCACTGGGCATCGGCGTCCTGAACTCCCGCCACAAAGCCACCGGCGAGCGGTTCGCCGAGGCGATCGACGTGATGACCACGCTTAACGCCGAGGCGGCGGCGGCCGCTCTGGTGGCAGGCGTCGAATGTGCCACCGACGTCACCGGTTTCGGACTGCTCGGGCACCTGCACAAGTTGGCGCGGGCCAGCGGTGTCACCGCCGTGATCGACGCGGCGGCGGTGCCGTACCTGGACGGGGCGCGCCAGGCGCTGGCGGCCGGCTACGTCAGCGGGGGCACGCGGCGCAACCTCGACTGGGTAGCCCCGCACGTCGACCTCTCCGCAGTCGGCGAACAGGAGGCGCTCCTGCTCGCCGACGCCCAAACCTCAGGTGGACTGCTGATCGCGGGCGAGATCCCCGGCGCGCCCATCATCGGCGAGCTGGTGCCCCGCCAGCAGCACACCGTGGTAGTGCGCTGAGACCGCTACAGGCCGGAACGCGGTGAGGCGTTGCGGCGGCCGGTCACAGCGAGATACCCGGCAATGAGCCCCACAGCTACGACGATCCCGACGAAGAAGGGGATGATCTCGAAGCCGCCGTTCTGATTCGAATATCCGAGCCGGTAGGAAATCCAGGTGCCCAGAAACGCGCCAATCGCCCCCAATACCACTGTCATGATGACACCGATGTTCTGCTTGCCGGGCATTACCAGCCGGGCCAGCGCACCGACGATGAGCCCCACCACGATGGCCCCGATGATTGTGCCGACCATTATCCGCTCCTCCCGCGGTTGAGGCGGGCCTGGTGCCCGCCGCCTCGCGGTGGGTCTACCCGTTTTGGGGCAATGGCAAGCATCGCGACGTGATTTGTCGCCGTAGCGTTACGCCGGCGCCCAGTCGGGTACTCCGCTCGGTATGACGAGTTTCGGCTACACTCTGATGACCGAGCAGAGTGGGCCCAAAGAGCTTGTGCGTCATGCTGTTTGCGCCGAGCAGCAAGGTTTCGACTTCTTGGTTTGCAGTGATCACTTCTCGCCGTGGTTGACGTCGCAAGGCCATGCCCCCAACGCCTGGGCAGTACTGGGCGCGGTGGCCCATGCCACCGAGCAGGTCGGCCTCTACTCCTACGTGACCTGCCCGACGATGCGGTACCACCCTGCGATCGTCGCCCAGCAGGCCGCCACCGTGCAGATACTGTCCGACGGACGGTTCACCCTCGGCCTGGGTAGCGGTGAGAACCTCAACGAACATGTCGTTGGCAAAGGCTGGCCGGCGCTTGAACGCCGGCACGACATGCTATGCGAAGCGATCACGGTCATTCGCGAACTGTTCGGCGGCGGGCTGGTGAACTGGGGTGGCGACTATTTTCAGGTGGATTCGGCGCGGCTGTGGGACGTGCCGGCTGTCCCGGTCGAGGTCGGGGTGGCGGTGGGGGGAATGAAGGCCGTAGCCAAGTTCGCCAGGCTGGCCGATCACTTGATCGCGGTGGAGCCCAACCGCGAGCTCGTCGACGCCTGGCAGCTGGCTCGGCAGGCAGCCAGCGACCACCCGGCTGGACGGGTGGTTGGCCAGGTGCCGGTGTGCTGGGATCACGACCGTGACGCGGCCATTGAACGCGCTCACGATCAGTTCCGCTGGTTCGCCGGCGGCTGGGCCGTCAATGCTGACCTGCCGACGCCCGCGGGTTTTGCTGCCGCCACGCAGTTCGTGCGTCCGGAGGACGTGGCCGACAACATCCCGTGCGGGCCCGACCTAGACGCCATTGTTGAGGCGGTCCAGCCGTACTGGGAAGCCGGCTTCACCGACATCGCCTTCATCCAGATCGGTGGACAGCACCAAGAGGACTTTCTCCGGGAGGCCGCTGAGCCGTTGCTGCACGCGCTGCGGGCGGCCTCCTGCTAGCCGGGTCCTAGCCGCGTCCTAGCAGGACGTTTGGCCCATCGCCAGGCGGGTATTCGGGCCACCTGTGGGGCAGAGCGAGGAGTGACGATGAACGATGCTTCGGTGCGCAGAACTGCGGCTCTGGCGAGCGGACTCGGCGCCGCCAGCGTTGGCCTTGGTCTGGCCGAAGTGCTGGCACCGGGTAGAGTCGCCGCGCTGGCCGGCGTTGACGATACGTACCGGTCGCGTCTGATCATCCGGGCCCTGGGTTTGCGCGAATGCGGCCACGCCGCAGCAATACTGCTCGGCTCGCCCGCTCTGGTATGGACGAGGGTGGCCGGCGACGCGTTGGACATCGCTTTGCTCGGCGCCGGTGTCGTCCGCCGCGGGCGGGGACGACGAACGCGGGGCGTCATCGCCGCCATCGCACTCACGGGAATCGCCGGAGCCGATCTGTACGCCACCTTGCGCGCTTCCGGCACCGGCAGCGCGCGTCACGCCAACGGCGCCAAGCATCGTTCTTTGCGAGCTGCGGTGACGGTACGGCGCTCGCCGGAGGACGCGTATCGCTTCTGGCGTCACCTGGATAACCTGCCCAGCTTTATGCACCACCTGCAATCGGTCACCGTCGACGCCGAAGGTCGCTCGCATTGGGTAGCCAACGCCCCGGTGGGGCAGTCCGTGCAGTGGGACGCGCAGCTTGTCGATGACGTGCCCAACCAGCGGATCGCCTGGCAGTCCCTGCCCGGCTCCGGGATTGAGAACGGCGGCAGCGTCGAATTCGCGCCCGCTGCCTCGGGGGACGGCACCGAGGTACGGGTCATGATCGGCTACCACATACTGGGCGGCGCCATCGGCAAAGCGGTGGCGACCTTGATGGGGGAGTCGCCCGAACAGCAAGTCAACGACGACCTTCGGCGCTTCAAACAGATTATGGAAACCGGGCAGGTGCTGTACTCCGACGGTTCGCCGGAAGGCACATCCGCATTTCGGCAGATGCATCAGCAAGCAGCTCAGCCGGTCAGCGAAGGAGCCAGCCGATGAAGGCCACAGTATGGGCTGGGCGCAATAGCGTTGAGGTGCAGTCAGTTCCGGATCCGAAGATATTGAACGACCGGGACGCCATTGTGCGTATCACGTCGACCGCGATCTGCGGCTCGGACCTGCACATCTACGACGGCTATATCCCGACGGTCAAGCACGGCGACGTGCTCGGGCACGAATTCATGGGCGAGGTTGTTGAGGTGGGGAAGGCAGTGACCAGCCTTGCCGTTGGCGACCGGGTGGTGGTGCCGTTCCCGATCGCCTGTGGAGCCTGCTCGGCCTGCGGCCGCGAGCTGTACTCGCTGTGCGAAAACTCCAATCCCAACGCCGGAATGGTCGCGAAGCTGATGGGGCACTCTCCGGCAGGGCTTTTCGGATACTCGCACATGATGGGCGGCTTCGCGGGCGGACAGGCCGAGTATGCTCGGGTGCCGTTTGCCGACGTGGGGCCGCTCAAAGTTGACGACGACCTCACCGACGACCAAGTGCTGTTCTTATCGGATATCCTTCCGACTGGCTACATGGGTGCAGAGATGTGCGACATCTCGCCGGGCGACATCGTAGCGGTATGGGGCGCCGGACCGGTCGGGTTGTTCGCACTGGCCAGCGCCTATCTGCTCGGCGCGTCCAAAGTCATTGCTATTGACCAGGTTCCGTATCGACTGGAGCTGGCCCGGGAACTCGGAGCAACTCCACTCAACTTCGCCGAAACCTCGGTGTTGGACGAGCTTCGAGACATCACCGCCGGGCGGGGGCCGGATCACTGCATCGATGCGGCCGGCATGGAGGCCCGCAATGGCTCGACGGTGGTGGACACTTATGACCGAGTCAAACAGGCGATGCGGTTGGAAACCGAACGGCCGCATGCACTCCGGGAAGCAGTGTTGAGTTGCCGTAATGGTGGGACCATTTCGATCGTCGGGGTGTACGGCGGGTTGATGGACAAGTTTCCGATCGGCGCGGTGATGAACCGCTCGCTGACCATCAAGACCGGACAGTGCCACGTGCAGCGCTATATGCGGCCATTGCTGGAGCGAATCCGCAGCGGCGAGATCGATCCGACGGTGATCATCAGCCACCACCTGGGGCTCGACGAAGCCCCGTACGGCTACCAGATTTTCAAACACAAGCAGGATAGCTGCACCAAGGTCGTCCTGAACCCCTAGAGGAGCATGCTGATGCCGAACCAGTTGGAAGGCAAACGGATCGCCATCCTGGCGGCCGACGGTGTGGAGAAGGTCGAGCTGGAGCAACCGCGCGCGGCGCTGGCCCAAGAGGGCGCCCAGGTCGAGGTAATTTCGCTGAAAGCCGGCGAAATTCAGGCGCGTGAACACGATCTCGAGCCGGCCGGAACATTCCCAGTCGACCGGACAGTAGCAGACGCATCGGTCGCCGAGTTCGACGGCCTGGTGCTTCCCGGTGGCACAGTGAATCCGGATAAGCTACGTGCCGACGATGTCGCGGTGTCGTTCGTTCGTGACTTCGTCGAGTCGGGAAAGCCGGTCGCGGCAATCTGCCACGGGCCTTGGACGTTGGTGGAAGCCGGTGTGGTCAAAGGGCGAACACTCACGTCGTACTTCAGCATCCGCACCGATCTGCGCAATGCGGGCGCCAACGTCGTCGATGAAGAGGTGGTGGTGGATGGCAATCTGATCACCAGTCGCTCACCATCGGACCTATCGGCATTTTGCTCGACAATCGTCGAGCAATTCGCTGATTAGGCGGATTCGGTTTCGGCGCAGGGGTTTGCGGGCATTAGTCATGTCACGCCGCGATCGCCGCGGCGGTGGCGCGAAAGGCCCATCGTGACGATAACGTATTCAGCACCGAGCGCCGCCCTGGTCGCCGAACTGGTGTATCAGCCGCAATCCGATTCCCGCTTACTTGTTGACACCATGCGTCGGTCCGGTCTCGTCCGGCAACGCAGAGTGCTCGACCTCTGCACCGGTAGCGGATTCGTCGCAATCGCCGCAGCCGAATTAGGTTGTGCCAGTGTCACCGCTTTCGACATCTGCCCGCACGCCGTGCGCTCTTCCCGAATTAATGCCGTTGACGCCGGTGTCGACGTCGACGTTCGCCAAGGCTCGTGGATAAGGGCTTTCGACTGCGCGCCGTTCGACGTCATCGTGTCCAACCCGCCGTATGTTCCGACTCCGCCGGTCGATGACACTGAGCTGATCTCGCCCGCTGCCGGTCCATCCTGGGCCTGGAATGCCGGCCCGGAAGGGCGCCTGGTACTGGACCCGCTATGCCGTTCAGCGGCAAAACTGTTGCGCCGTAACGGAACTGTGCTGCTTGTGCAGTCCGCGCTGGCCGGAGTGCAGCGGTCGCTGGATACCTTGCGATCCACCGGATTGGACGCGGATGTGGTCGCCTCGCAATGGATTCCCTTCGGCCCGGTGTTATCGGCACGGGCGGCGTGGTTGGAGGAGGCGGGCCGCATCTCGCGCGGCTGCCGGGAGGAGGAGATCGTGGTGATTCGGGCGGACAAGCGATGACCACCACCCGGGTACAGGTGGTGCCCAACGGCCCGGTGCTGGTGTCGGGTCCGGTGCGAATCGAGACACCGGGTGGTGGTGTGGTGGAATCTGACCGCTTCATGGTGGCCATTTGCACGTGTCGACGCAGCAAGGAATATCCGTTGTGCGATACCAGCCACCGCAGGTGCCGGTCGGCGCGGCGCGCTACAGCGCAGGGAAACGCCGCTCACGGCACCTGACACTGTGGCGCCGCCTTGCCGAGTTCCTTGCGTTGCCTCACGTGAACATGCACGCTTGTTTATTGTCGATGTAGCTCCGGGTGCAGCCTTGCTGGTGGTTGGGGTGAGGAGCTGGCAGGGAGTAGGTCCGGGTCAGCGCCGCGATTGTTTCCACGGTCATCACGGGGTAATCGATCGCGCGGTGAAATCGGGTGGTGGCCGCAGCAGAACAGTTCGCAACGAGATCTGGCAGTTGCAAGCCCAAGCTGACCAACAGAAACACGACAACGCGGTGGTAGCCGACCACGGGTGCGCTCCACCGCCCAATTCTTCTGCTCGACATGACAGTCGTCGTTCTTATTTCCCGGCCGCGCCCGGGCGAAGGTGATCTGGCGGCCTTAGCGCCATTGGGCCAGGAGGTCGTTGATGAATTCCGATTCGTTGTCGGAGTCCACACCCGGATCGGGAATGGCACCGTCAACGTAAATGCATGGCCTGCAGCCCGGTTGCCGCCGTCGTGCCGCGCGTCGTCCCACTCGGCCCAGGTGCGCACCGGGATCCGGCTGTTGAGCAGCGATCCCGGCTTCGTACCGACACGTCCCCTGAGCCGGTATTTGGCCCGTTCGGGAGCCAGGCGGCGATCGATGGTGGCCGCCGACATCGACACCAGCAGTTTGGCGGTGCCCTCGTTGATAGACAGCTCTCCGAAATGACGTAGCAATACCATCCAGTTCCGCGAGCATCGGCGCTAGCCGCTTGCCGGCGGGCATTCCGAGCACTGTCCGGCACACCACCAGTGCCGCAATGACATTGGGCCTGTACTTAACTGGCCGGGGACTGCGCGGGGTGACGATCTTGGGCTTTAGCGCCGCTGCGAGCGCCTTGCGGTCGTGGTTCTAGTCGTGCCATAATCGAACTTATGTTCGAATCACAAGCTGAGGTGGTCGCTCACTTTGATGAGTGGTTCGAACGGTGTCACCCGACCAAGACGACGCAGTCAGAGCGGTTGTTGGATCGGATTTGTGCGGCCACCCGGGCCGAGAACCGAGCC
>NZ_VTZN01000121.1 GCF_008370645.1 Mycobacterium simiae | reverse complement strand
TCGCTGTGGTCGCGGGTCTTGCCGATCACGTTCACCGCGACCGGTTTGATCGCGTTGATCGGTGGCGGGGTGCTCGCGTCGTTCAGCCTGCGAACCGAAAGTGCCCTGACCGAATCTGGGCTCGATCGCGACGACACCGACTACTTGCGACGAGCCGGACTAGAACCACCGGTGCCCGGGGCTGAGGCAGAGACCGAGAAGCTGCCTACGCAGCGCGCGGAGCTGCCCGACGAGTCGACGGCATCGGCCCCGGATCCTTCGGCCGAATCGCCCCTACCACCGGAGTCTGGACCCGCTGAGCAGCCGCCTCCGGATCGCCCCTGACGCGTGCGCTGGGTGCAGCCGGGGTACGCATTGGCCCTGGCGCTGCTGGTGGTGGCGCCGTTACTGCAACCCGGCTATCTACTGCTGCGCGATGCGGTGTCCACGCCACGGTCCTACCTCTCCGATGGCGCCCTGGGGTTGACGGCCGCGCCACGAGCGACACCGCAGGACTTCGCGGTGGCGCTGGCGTCTCATCTGGTTGATGGCGGGCTGCTGGTCAAGGCGTTGCTGGTGCTGGGGCTCTGGCTCGCCGGCTGGGGCGCGGCCCGACTGGTCTCGACGGTGCTGCCTGCGTCCGGGGCCAGTGGCCAGTTCGTCGCGATCACGCTGGCGATCTGGAACCCCTATGTCGCCGAACGACTGTTGCAAGGCCATTGGAGCTTGTTACTCGGCTACGGATGCCTACCGTGGGTCGCGACGGCGATGCTGAGGTTGCGATCAGGGCATGGCTGTTTCGGCGTCTTCGGCCTGGCCTGCTGGATCGCGCTGGCCGGGCTGACCCCGACCGGATTGCTGCTGGCCGCAGCGGTTGCGCTGACCTGCGTGACTGCTCCTGGTGATGGCTGGCCGCGTTGGCTGTGCGCCGCAACGGCATTGGGCATTGCGGCGGTGGGCGCCCTGCCCTGGCTGACGGCCTCGGCATTGGGTTCGTCGTTGACCAGTCACACGGCGGCGAACACGCTTGGCGTTACGGCTTTCGCGCCACGCGCCGAGCCGGGCCTGGGGACGCTGGCTAGCTTGGCCAGTCTAGGCGGGATGTGGAATGGCGAAGCCGTACCAGCTTCGCGCACAACGCTTTTCGCGGTGTTGTCGGCCGTGGTGCTGCTCGGAGTGGTGGCCGCCGGACTCCCCGCAGCGGCACGGCGGCCGGCGGTGGTGCCACTGCTGGTGCTGGCGGCGGTGTCGGTGGTGGTGCCGGCGGGGTTGGCTACTGGCCCGGGCCTGCACGCGTTGGGCGCCGTGGTTGACGCGGTACCCGGCTTGGGGGTGCTGCGCGACGGCCAAAAGTGGGTGGCGCTGGCGATGCCGGGATACGCCGTGTCCGGGGCCGGCGTGGTGGTGACGCTGGCACGCGTGAAACCCGCAGTGACGGCGTTGGCCTGCTGCCTGGCGCTGGTATTGGCGCTGCCCGATCTGGCCTGGGGTGTGTGGGGCAAGGTAGCGCCGGTGCACTACCCGCCCGGGTGGGCGGCCGTTGCCGCGACGATCAACGGTGATCCGGGTTTGGTCGCGGTGTTGCCCGCCGGAACTATGCGACGCTTTTCTTGGTCCGGTCCCGCACCGGTACTCGATCCGCTGCCCCGCTGGGTTCGGGCCGACGTGCTGACGACCGGTGATCTGGTCATATCCGGGATGACTGTGCCCGGGGACGGCGCTCGCGCCCGAGCCGTCCAGGAGTTGCTCTTGACCGGACCCGACCCATCGGCACTGGCCCAGGCCGGGGTCGGGTGGGTGCTCGTCGAATTGCACAGTGGCGGCGAGATGGGCGCAGCCGCAAGCACCCTCGACCGGCTTGCCCCTACCTACCGCGACGGTGAGTTGGCGCTCTACCGAGTCGGCGGCCAAGGCGCCGGTGTCGCGGCTGCGCGCCGCCGAGCGACTCTGATCGCCCATTGGGTATGGCTGGGGATGCTGCTAGCGGGCGGTGCCGGTATGCTCGGCCGTCGGCCGTGTATTGCCAGTCGGGACGGCTCGCGGTCTACACCACGCCGCTGACGCGGTCGCCGGCTTGCACCGCTTCTAGCACCGTTCGCATCGCTTCGGCACTTTGTTGCCAGGAGAATTCGGCACTACGCACCTGCGCCTTGGCGCCGAGTTGCTCCCGGAGCACCGAATCGGAAAGCAGCTGGTCGAGTTGATTGATCAGTTCGGCGTGGCTGTCGACCAGGATGCCGGTCACCCCGTCGATAATCGAGTCCGATAGACCGCCAGCCGATCGATATCCAATGGTGGGCACGCCGTGCTGGGCGGCCTCGACCACCGCCAAGCCCCACCCCTCCTTGCGCGACGGTAGCAGCTGCACCCACGAGCTTTGCAGCACATGGTGTTTGGTGACATCGTCGACGTGGCCATGGAAGGTCACCGCGTCGGAAACTCCGAGCCGACGCACCTGATCGACGAGTCGCTGCCGCCACCACCCGCCGCCGACCACGTCGAGGTGCAGGCCCGGTATCCGCGCGCGGAGCTGTGTGACCGCGTCCAGCGCGTCCTCAATCTGCTTGTGCGGCACCAGCCGGGACAGCACCACGACTCGTGGCGCGGCCGCACGCGGGACGCACAGCGTCTGCGCCGGCGCTTCGTCAAGGCCGTTACGTACCACGGCAATCCGCGCGGCGTCCACACCGAGCGCGACGAGATCTCGCGCCGACGGCAGCGACACCGTCACGTACTGGTTGCACCGGTTCAACTGCGGCGACACCGTCGACTCGACAAACCAGCCGAGCCGCCCGAGCACCGGACCGGCCACCGGCCACTGCTCCCGATGACAGTGGTGCACCAGCACCAGCACCCGCCGGCCGTACACCAGCCGGGCCAGGAACGGCAACCCGTTCTGGGTATCGACGACCACGTCAGGGCGCACTCGACGCAGCGGCCCCCACCCCAATCGCGCCGCCGCCATCGCCAGCAATGCCCAGACGTACACCGAGTAGCGGCCACCCGCACGGCTGATCCGCACCCCGTCGATGACCTCACGGCGTGCTGCGCCCGGGTAACGCGCGGTGCGCAATGTGACCTCGACGCCGGCGGCGGCGAGCTGCGCGCCAACGCGCTGCACATAGGTTTCGCTGCCACCGCCCTGGGGGTGCCCGGTATCGCGCCAGCACAACAGCAACACCGAGCGCAGTTCAGACATCAGCCGCCAGCCTAGCCTGGCGACGATGCGCGCCGCCGAGGCGGCGCGAGAAGGAGCCAGGCAATCAGACCTAGCCTGGCGACGATGCGCGCCGCCGAGGCGGCGCGAGAAGGAGCCAGGCAATCAGACCTAGCCTGGCGACGATGCGCGCCGCCGAGGCGGCGCGAGAAGGGGGCACCCCCAGCCGCGCAGCGGCACGGGGGCGCGCCAGGCAAGGTGGGCGAGTGTGCGGTGACGGCTTTGAATGCGCGGTCAGGGCGAGATCGCAGCCTCACGGCCGCCGTGTGCGCACTCTCGAAGCCGCAGATACCCAGACGATCCCCGCTGCTGCGTAGGGTGTGGCAAGTGGCGGTGACCGACAACTTTGGGCGGCGAGCGACGCTGGCCCGCTCGCTGCGGCTGCTGTCGAAGTTCCGATACGAGCAGACGGACCCGGCGCGCTTCTACGGTGTACTGGCCGCCGACACTGCGGCGATGGTCAGTGACCTTTGGGTGGCAGTCCACGGTGAGGGCCCGGCCGGCCGCACACTGCTCGATGTGGGCGGCGGGCCCGGCTACTTCGCCGCGGCGTTCGCCGACGCCGGAGTCCACTACATCGGTGTGGAGCCCGATCCAGACGAAATACACTCCGCACGAACATCTTTCGAACATCAGGTGGGCATGCTCGTGCGGGGCTCGGGGATGGCGCTACCCTTCGCCGACAACTCGGTGGACATCTGCCTGTCCTCCAATGTGGCCGAGCATGTGCCGCGGCCCTGGCAACTTGGCGCCGAGATGCTGCGGGTGACCAAGCCGGGCGGACTGGCGGTATTGTCCTACACCGTGTGGTTGGGCCCCTTCGGAGGGCATGAGATGGGCCTGACCCATTACCTCGGTGGCGCCCGCGCCGCCGCGCGCTACGCCCGCAAACATGGCCATCCGGCGAAGAATAACTACGGGTCGTCGTTATTTGCGGTCTCAGCCGCAGAGGGCTTGACGTGGGCTGCCAGCACCGGCGCGGTAGTGGCCGCATTTCCCCGCTACCACCCGCGATGGGCGTGGTGGCTGGCATCGGTTCCGGTGCTGCGGGAGTTCTTGGTCAGCAATCTGGTGCTGGTCCTTCAGCCGCGGTAATGGAACGTGTTCTCGTTTCGGGTTGGCTTGGGTAGGGTGGCGCCATGAGCGAGAGCCACGCGACCGAATACGACAAGCTTTTCATCGGCGGCAAATGGACGGAACCGTCGACCTCCGAAGTCATCGAGGTGCACTCCCCGGCGACCGGTGAATACGTCGGCAAGGTGCCGCTAGCGGCGGCGGCTGACGTCGGCGCCGCGGTCGCCGCGGCCCGCGTGGCCTTCGACACCGGGCCGTGGCCGGCCACGCCGCCGGAAGAACGTGCGGCCGTCATCGCCGCGGCCGCCAAGTTACTGGCGGAGCGCAAAGATCTGTTCACCAAGCTGCTCGCCTACGAGACCGGCCAGCCATCGACCATCATCGAAGCAATGCACTGGATCGGTTCCATGGGAGCGCTAAACTTTTTCGCCGGTCCTGCCGTCGACCAGGTCAAGTGGCGCGAGATCCGCACCGGCTCCTACGGGCAGACCATCGTCCACCGCGAGCCGGTCGGTGTGGTGGGGGCGATCGTAGCGTGGAACGTGCCACTATTCCTGGCCGTCAACAAGCTGGGCCCGGCGCTGCTGGCGGGCTGCACCGTAGTGCTCAAGTCGGCTGCCGAAACCCCGCTGACCGCAAACGCTTTAGCCGAGGTGTTCGCCGAAGCCGGCCTGCCGGAGGGGGTGCTCTCGGTAGTGCCCGGCGGAATTGAGACCGGGCAGGCGCTGACGTCCAACCCGGATGTCGACATGTTCACCTTCACCGGCAGCTCGGCCGTCGGCAAGGAGGTCGGCAAGCGCGCCGCTGAGCTGCTCAAGCCGTGCACGTTGGAGCTGGGCGGCAAATCGGCAGCCATCATGCTCGAGGATGTCGATCTGGGCAGCGCCGTTCCGATGATGGTGTTCTCCGGCGTGATGAACGCCGGGCAGGGCTGTGTGAACCAGACGCGGATTTTGGCGCCACGCTCCCGGTATGACGAGATCGTGGACGCGGTAAGCACTTTCGTGCAGGCGCTGCCGGTGGGGCCGCCGTCGGACCCGGCCGTTCAGGTGGGGCCGCTGATCTCGGAGCAGCAGCGCTCCCGGGTCGAGGGCTACATCGCCAAGGGCATCGAAGAGGGCGCTCGGCTGGTGTGCGGCGGCGGCCGTCCCGACGGTTTGGATAACGGCTTCTTCGTCCAGCCCACAGTATTCGCCGACGTCGACAACAAGATGACGATCGCCCAGGAGGAGATCTTTGGGCCCGTGCTTTCGATCATCCCGTACGACACCGAGGACGATGCGATCAAGATCGCCAACGATTCCGTGTATGGGCTGGCTGGCAGCGTGTGGACCACCAATATCCCGAAGGGCATCGAGATCTCGGAGAAGATCCGCACCGGTACGTACGGAATCAACTGGTACGCCTTCGATCCCTGCTGCCCGTTCGGCGGCTACAAGAACTCCGGCATCGGCCGCGAGAACGGGCCCGAAGGCGTCGAGCACTTCACCCAGCAGAAAAGTGTGCTGATGCCGATGGGCTACACCCTCGAGGGCTAAACCCCTGCGCCGAGCGTGAACTCCCTGCGAGATTCCGGCCGATTTTTCGCAATGATCTCACGCTCGGCGCTACACCGTGGAGCGTTAGCGCCCCTGGAAGTGCGCCTGCCGACGCTCGATGAACGATTGCACACCCTCGGCGGCGTCCTCGCTGGCGAGCAGCGCCATGACATCGGGGCGCAGTCGCTCGATCGCGGCGTCCTCACCGTGGCTGCGAGCCAGCTGCGCCGATGCCAGGGTGGCCCGCACGCCCAGCGGCGCGGCGCGCTCGGCGATGGTGTGCGCGATGTCGCGGGCTCGGGCCAGGGCCGCCGTTGCGTCGGCAACTACCTCTTGCACCAGCCCGATGCGGTGCGCCTCGGCGGCGTCGAACTCGTCGCCGGTGAGCAGCCAGCGCATGGCGTTACCCCAGCCGGCCTCGCGGGGCAGCCGAATCGTGGCACCGCCGAACGGATAGATCCCGCGCTGCACTTCTAGCTGGGTGAATCGGGTACCGGCCGCTGCGATGCGAATATCTGCGGCAAGCAGTAATTCGATGCCAAGCGTCATGCACCGCCCGTGCGTCACGGCGATCAGTGGCGTGGTCCAGCTACCGTCCAGCCGCCACGGGTCACGACCGCCCTCGGGGAACGCCAACTCACCGCGTGCGATGTTAGGCCCGACGTCGACGAGATCCAGTCCGCCGGTGAAGTGGTCGCCGTGGGCGAACAGCACGCCGGCGCGCAGCGAATCGTCGGATTCCAGCAGCGCGTATGCGCGGGACAGGTCGGCCAGCATCGCCCGGTCGAACGCATTGCGTTTGTGCGGCCGGTTTAGACCGATCAGCACGACGTGCCCGTCGCGTTCGAGGGACACGGTGGCGAGCTCAGGAAGAGGAGCACTGGTCATTGCCTCAGTGAAGCGCAGCCACACAGATTATGCAACAGGGCATATTTAAGCCAGTCACAGGAAGGTTTCAACGACATCCTATACCGGGGCTGCGGCTAAGCACTATGCTATATACCATACTCATGGCCCGATCGCTGCGGAACATGAGGCATACCCTTCCACCGGGAGTAGCCATGTGGATCATCGAGCTCAACATCGCCGGCTATCGATACACCCGCCAAATGCCCGATCTGCGGCGCCCGCGGCTGATCCCGCGTCGTCTGCACTGGCCGGTTCACCGTCACGGGCACTCGCACGCCGCATGACACCGGCCGGTAGAGCCGTGCACAAGCGCGGCGGCACTCGAGACAAGATGCTGATCAGCGCTGCCCAGGTGTTGCGCGAACGGGGCGCGGCCGGAGTAACCATTGACTCGGTGCTGGCGCGCAGTGGCGCCCCGCGCGGCTCGGTGTACCACCACTTTCCCGAGGGGCGACGTCAACTATTGGCCGAGGCGCTGGGTTACGCCGGTGACTACATCACCGCCGTCATCGATAAGGCCGCCGCCAAGGGCGCCCGCGTCGTGCTGCGCGACTTCGTCGGCTTCTGGGATCAGCTGCTCACCGAAGGCGACTTCGCCGCCGGCTGCCCGGTAGCCGCAGCCGCGCTCGGGTCGACCGAAGACGAGGTCGAGCTATCCGCGGCGGCCGGTGTCATCCTGAGCCGCTGGTGCGCCGCACTGACCCGGGCGTTTGTCGCCGACGGCTTCGACGAGCCAGATGCCGAATCGCTCGCGGTGACCTCCGTGGCCGCGCTGGAAGGCGCCATTATGCTGTGCCGCTCGACGGGCAGTGCCGCACCGCTGCGCCAGGTCGGCGACCAAGTCGAATTCCTGGTCACGGCCCGGGAATTCGTGCACCGCCAGGCAGCGGCCGGCAATACGAGAAAGGCCTAGCAAACGCTTACAGGCCCGCCCGCTTGCGTTACCCACCGGGCAGCACCGTTGTAAATGAGAACAATTCTGGTGAAAGTCGGGATCTGCTGCTGGGCATCGCATTACCCTCGGGTACCACCGGCGGCACGACTTATTCTCTAACCCGATCGAGAGGCCCTGCATGTCGCACCTCATCGCAGTACCGGAGATGGTGGCGGCTGCCGCGTCAGATCTGGCGAGTATCGGTTCGAGTATCAGCGTGGCGAATGCGGCAGCGCAGTTTCCGACGACGGCGGTTCTTGCCGCAGGCGCCGATGAAGTGTCAGCGGTCATCGCGGCGCTGTTCAGTACCCACGCCCAGGCCTATCAGAACCTCAGCGCTCAGGCTGCCGCGTTTCACGCCCAGTTTGTGCAGACCCTGAACGCGGGTGCCGGCTCCTATGCGGCCGCCGAAGCCGCCAGCGCGTCGCCGCTGCAACCGGTGGTCGACGCGATCAATGCGCCGACCCAGGCCTTGTTGGGGCGCCCACTGATCGGCGACGGCGCCGAGGGGACGGCGATGAACCCCAACGGTGGGGCCGGTGGGTTGCTCTTCGGCAACGGCGGCAACGGCTACAGCCAATCGGCGGGCAGCGGGCTGGCGGGCGGTAGCGGCGGCGCTGCCGGATTGATCGGCAACGGCGGCCACGGCGGGCACGGTGGCAGTAGCACCACCGGCGCTGGCGGTGCCGGCGGCAATGCCGGCGCCGGCGGGCTGCTCTTCGGCAACGGCGGGACCGGCGGTCAGGGCGGCGCAACCACCTTCGCCGGCAGCAACGGCGGTCACGGCGGGTTCGGCGGCAACGCCGGGCTGTTCGGCAGCGCCGGGTCCGGCGGCGACGGCGGGAGCGCCAGCACCGGCACTGGCGGAAACGGCGGGTTCGCCGGCAACGCCGGCCTGTTCGGCACCGGCGGTACTGGCG
This sequence comes from Mycobacterium simiae, assembly GCF_008370645.1. Taxonomy (GTDB): domain Bacteria; phylum Actinomycetota; class Actinomycetes; order Mycobacteriales; family Mycobacteriaceae; genus Mycobacterium; species Mycobacterium simiae_A. The sequence goes on along the minus strand of NZ_VTZN01000121.1, from coordinate 7,562 downwards.
GCGACGGCGGGAGCGCCACCAGCGGCACTGGCGGCGCGGGCGGCAAAGGCGGAACCGGAGGCTGGCTGTACGGCTCCGGCGGGGAGGGCGGCTGGGGCGGGGACTCCGCCACCGGCACCGGCGGCCGCGCCGGCGCCGGTGGCGACGCCGGGCTGACTGGTTACGGCGGCGTCGGCGGCAGCGGCGGCAACTGGGCCACCGGTGGCTCCGGCGGTAACGGTGGAGCCGGCGGCCGCGGCGGGTTGCTATTTGGCGACGGCGGAATTGGCGGCGCCAGCGCTGCCGCCGGTGGAAACGGCGGCAACGCCGTCCTGATCGGCAGCGGCGGGCCGGGCGGATTCGGGGGTCGCGGCGGCTACGGCGGCAACGGCGGGTGGTTGTTCGGCAACGGCGGCACCGGCGGCACCGGCAACAGCATCGTCCCCAACAGCAGCGGCGGCGACGGCGGCCATGGGGGGTTGCTGTTCGGCAGCGGGGGCGACGGTGGCGGCACCGTGACCGGCGGCCAGGGCGGCGCACCCGGCAGGACGGGACTGCTGATCGGCAACGGTGGCAGCGCCGGCGCTGGATCGCAAAACGGCATCTTGGTGGAAGGCGCTGACGGCGGATGGTTGTTCGGCAACGGCGGAAATGGCGCGACTAGCCTCAATTCGGCGGGCGCTAATGGCGGGAACGGGGGACTCCTCGGCAACGGCGGCAACGGCGGGGCCGGCGGCACAACCGGGACGGGAGCCGGCTTCAGCGGATTCAACGGCGGCAACGGCGGCAACGGCGGGTGGCTGATCGGCCACGGCGGGCACGGTGGAGCCGGTGCCAACGCTGCCAACTTCAATATCGGCACCAATCCGGCGGGTACCGGCGGTAACGGCGGCAACGGCGGGGCCGGCGGCCTGTTGTACGGCGACGGCGGCGCCGGCGGGGCCGGCGGACAGGGTGGAGTCGGATCTTCAGTACCCGGCGGTAAAGGCGGTAGCGGCGGCAACGGCGGCAACGCGAAGTTCATCGGTGACGGCGGCAACGGCGGCAACGGCGGCAACGGCGGGTTCTCTGGAATGAGCACGCCCGGGACCGGCGGAAGCGGCGGTAGCGGCGGTAGCGGTGGGTCGTTGGTCGGCGTCGACGGGACAGCCGGTTTGGACGGCTCCTGACCTATCGTGCGATCACGTCAGTCGCTGGCCGGCAGCGGCTTGACCTCTTTGAGTGCCAATGTGGTTTCGCCGACGCTCAGGCTGCCCGCGCCGGGCTTGGTGACCAGCACCTCGGCGCCGGTTTCGTCGACGTAGCGCTTGCCCAGCACCGTTCCGTCGGCGAACGCCGGGTCGAGTTCGCCCGAACGCGGCGCGCCCAGCTCCACCATCGGTGCGCCTCCGCAGCGCAGGTCGTCGAGGCTGTCGGCGCTTCTGACCACGATCACGTGGGTGTCACACACCTGGCTGGCCAGACGGGTTCCGTTCTTGATCATGGTGTCGTCGTTCCTGCCAATTCGTCGATAAGCTGCCGGCGCAGTACCTTGCCGGTGGCGGTGGCGGGCAGCTCGTCGCGAAACACTACCCGGTCCGGGGTGCGTGAGCCGCGCATTTTGGTGCGCACGTAGTCGCGCAGCTGCTGCGGGTCGGGGTCGACGCCTTCGAACGGCACCACCTGCCGTCGAACTACGCCTCTGGCACGTCTCCTCCCACAACGCCAGATAGGCGTGCGTAACGCTACGCCTTGTCGACACCGCGCCGGGCACAGTCGATCGCTTCCTCGGTCGACAGCTCAGCACCTTCGGCCCACGCATCATCAAAGACCTTTTGCTCTACTGAGTTCCGAACAGAAACGACCATAGCGTCGTAGTCAGCCTGATACATCGGTAACCGCGCATGTCCCGTGCGATGCCGGATGGATTCCGCCGCACCCAGCAGCCGCGCCGCGTGTGAGTATTGGGCATCTTCGACCGCAAGGCGGGCCAGGCATTCCACGGTGTCGGCCACGCGGAGGAACCCTCGGGTGCGAGTGGCAATAGTCAGGGCGTCATGGGCGTCGCGCTCGGACCGAGCGAGCTCACCCTGGCTGGCGGCGACATAAGCCCGCACCGTCAGCGCAACCATTTGGTGCCAACCCGGTACCAGCGCGACCGTGTCGTCTGCGTAACGGCGAGCAGCGACCAGGTCTCCGCATGCTAACGCCGCCTCGGCCATGGGGGTAACGCTTCTGGTAAAGGCTTCGCGTAGCGAATGGGTGTGCTGCCAGGCTATTTCGCATGCTGTCCGCGCGGCGGTGGCGTCGCCGGCGGCCAAAGCCGCTTGAGCGAGCACCGCATGTACCGAGTCTGCCGAGAAACCCCCCATGGCCTCTGAAGCAGCCGCTGCAGATTGCGCCGCGGCCCAGGCAGCCTCCGGGAGGCCCTGATACGCGAGCACTGTGGCGTGACATACATGACCTACCACCGTCATGGTGAGGTCCTCGGCCTCTTCTGCTTCCTCGGTCAAGGAGCCGAGTCTTTGGCTTGCGTTGGCGAGGTCGCCCAGCATCATCAGCGCGGACCCCAACCAGGCTCGGCAATCGCGGGAGAAGAAGCGGTCGCCGAGGGTGTCGGCGAGGGCAAGCCCTTCACTGGCGGCCGCGCAGCCTTGGATCGGTTCACCAGCGAAGTAGCCTGCGGTCGCTTGATAGCTAAGGATTTGACACAGACTCCAATCATCACCGAGAGCACGGACCAGATCGATCGCTTCGGCGAAGTAGGGCTGCGGCGACTCGACACTGTACAGCGCAACCAGCCCGCGAGCAATCAGCGCTCGGGCAATCAATGCGGGGTCATCGAGCTCCCGCGCGATGGCCAACGCTTGCTGTGTTTGGCTCAAGTTCGTCGGCACCCCTACCCAGGCAGCGAGGATGCTGCGCTGGGCCACCGCGCGTGCCCATAAGGCTGGCGCGATCTCTGGATGACACTCGTCGGTCAAGACGGCGTCCAAACCGGCCAGCGCCTCCAGCACTCGACCGCCTCGCAACCACAACGGCCGCAGCGCCAAGATGAGCCGCAGCGCCAATTGTGGGTCAGAGTTTCGCATACTCCACCCGACCGCCGCCCGCAGATTGTCGATTTCGGTCTGCGCCCAAGCCAGCCGCAGCTCGTCGCGGGAGTGGCCGCGTGACTCTAGCCCCTCGGCAGTGGCCATGAAGTGGTCGCGATGGCGGGTGTGTAGCTGCGCAGCCTCACCTGACTCGTCAAGCTTTTCTTCGGCGTACTGGCGCACCGTCTCCAATAACCGGTATCGCATCCCGTTGCCGGTGTCCTGGGCGAGCACTAGGGATTTATCGACCAGCAGACTCAGCTGGTCAAGAAGCTGGTAGCGCTGCACCTTGCTGTCGGCGCCCACGGCTTGGGCCGCATCCAGATCAAATCCGCCCGCGAACACCGAAAGCCTGCGGAACAAGGCTTGCTCGGGTTCGGTGAGCAATGCGTGCGACCAATCCACGGACGCACGCAGCGTCTGATGACGTGGCACGGCGGTGCGCGCGCCCCCGGTCAACAAGTGAAACCTGTCATGCAGGCTGTCGACGATTTGGGGCAGGGACAAGGCCCGAACTCGCGCGGCGGCCAGCTCGATCGCTAACGGCATCCCATCCAAGCGGGTGCAGATCTCTGTCACCAGCGCGATGTTGTCCTCGCCGACATCCAAATCGGGGCGGGCGCGCCGAGCGCGGTCAGTGAACAGCTCGATGGCTTCGCCGGCAAGAGACAGCGACGGCACTGGCCAGCTCAGTTCACCGGGCACTCCGAGCGGCTCGATACTGGTGGTCAGAATCGTCAACTGCGGGCAGGCTTTCATTAGCTCAACGGCCAGACGCCCACACGCATCAAGCAGGTGCTCGCAATTGTCGAGCACCAACAGCATCTTTTTCCCACCGATGAATCGGCGCAGCGTGTTCACGATGGAGCGGCCAGGCTGATCAGGCAAGCCCAAGGTGTGCGCGACGGTCACTAGCACTACTGCAGGATCGGTAACCGGAGCCAATTCGATGTACCAGGCCCCATCCGGGAACTCGGTGCTCAATTGAGAGGTAACCTCCACGGCAAGGCGCGTCTTACCAGCGCCCCCGGTCCCAGTCAGCGTGACGAGCCGGTTTCCCATGGCGAGCTGACGCAACTCCGCCATTTCGCTTTGGCGTCCAACGAATTTCGTCAGCTGCGCGGGCAGGTTATGCGAGGCCGGAGTGTGTCGGACCCGAAGCGGCGGGAACTCGTTGCGAAGGTCGGCATGGCACAACTGCACCACGCGTTCCGGGCGCGGCAGGTCCCGCAGCGGATAGCAGCCCAAATCGGTGAGCCAAACCCCGTCGGGGAGGTGATCGAGCACCAACAGTTCGGTCACCGCGGACAAGACGGTCTGCCCACCATGGGCCAGATCACGCAGCCGGGCGGTCCGGTTGATGGTCGGACCGGCATAGTTGGACTCGTCGCGCAGCTGTATCTCGCCGGTGTGTACGCCAATACGCAGCCTGATGGGGGCCAGCGGGGCGCGCTGCAACTCCAGTGCGCACGCCACCGCGTCGCTGGCGCGGGTGAACGCGGCCACGAAGCTGTCGCCCTCGCCTTGTTCGAGGGGACGCACCCCATCATGGGAAGCGATGGTCGCGTTCACCGTTTGGTTGAGTCGGCCGATTGCGGTGGTCATCTGCTCAGGGTGCATTTCCCAGAGCCGCGTCGAACCCTCGACATCGGCCAAAAGCAGCGTCACCGTACCGGTCGGTAGCAATTCAGCCACGCCCAATCCGCTCCAGGTCAGGGCCGCGTGTCCGCGTGTGGGGTCATGGTAACCGGGATAGGGACCGGCTGCGTACCCTGCGCGCGAAACCCGCAGGTCGCCCCCGGGGAGTTTGCCACCCGTAAGAGCGGAACTCCCCAACCGGGCTTCTGATCTTGGGTTACCCGGTTACTACCCGTGGTGGGACCGTCCCTGGTTCGATACCGCTGCCGCAGACTGATGCCTTTATGACGGCGCGGTCAACAGTCGGACGGCTACGAATCTCAGGAGGCACTCAACCAATGTCCAGCTAGGGTTCGGCACCTGCTGCGGTAGCGTGCCACGATTGTTTGTCTCGTGTTTAATAAGGTGCAGGGGGTGGCAAATGACAGCTGCCGCGGTGTGCGAAACTGGCACTCCAGAGGCTCGCATCCTCGTCATCGACGATGAGCCCACCATCGTCGAACTGCTCGCAGCGGGCCTCACGTTTCAGGGATTCGAGGTGCACACCGCGGCTAGCGGGCCGGAGGCGCTCGACAAAGCCCGATTGGTCCGGCCGGACGCGGTGATTCTGGATGTGATGATGCCCGGCATGGATGGCTACGCGGTGCTGCGCCGGCTGCGCGCCGACCGCATCGACGCACCCGCCTTGTTCGTCACCGCCCGCGACTCACTGCAGGACAAGATCGCCGGCCTGACCCAGGGTGGCGACGACTATCTGACCAAACCCTTCAGCTTCGATGAGCTAATCGCCCGATTGCGGGCGATTCTGCGGCGCTCCGGCAAAGCAGGGACCAGACCACACCATCCGCGCGTGGCCTTCGCCGATATCGAACTCGACGAGGAAACCCGTGAGGTGTGGAAAGCTGGCCAGCCGGTCTCGCTGTCGCCCACCGAGTTCACCTTGCTGCGCTACTTCATGATCAACGCTGGCACCGTGCTGAGCAAGCCCAAGATCCTCGACCACGTGTGGCACTACGATTTCAGCGGCGACGTCAACGTCGTTGAAACCTATGTGTCGTATCTGCGGCGCAAGATCGACACCGGCGAGAAGCGGCTATTGCACACCCTGCGCGGGGTCGGCTACGTGTTGCGGGAGCCGCGATGAGGCCGTTTTCATGCACGGGCTGGGTAGGTAAGGAAGTATGGCCATGCAAGTGCCAATGTGGTTTCGCCGACGCTCAGGCTGCCCGCGCCGGGCTTGGTGACCAGCACCTCGGCGCCGGTTTCGTCGACTTAGCGCTTGCCCAGGTGTCACACACCTGGCTGGCCAGACGGGTTCCGTTCTTGATCAAGGTGTCGTTCCTGCCAATTCGTCGATGAGCTGCCGGCGCAGTACCTTGCCGGTGGCGGTGGTGGGCAGCTCGTCGCGAAACACTACGCGGTCCGGGGTGCGTGACCCCCGCAGCATCTTTCGGACATACTCGCGCAGTTCGTCGGCGTCGGGATCGACGCCAGGCGGCGGCACCACCACGGCGACCATCGCCTGGCCCCACCGCGGATCCTCGACCCCGACCACGGCGACATCACGCACGTGCGGGTGCTCGATCAACACCTCCTCCACTTCGGCCGGTGCGATGTTTTCCCCACCCCGGATGATGGTGTCGTCACTGTGGCCGCCGATGAAGACGTAGCCGTCCTCATCAAGCACGGCAAGGTCTTTCGTGCCGAACCAACCGTTTTCGTCGAGAACCGAGCCGATCCCGGCGTAGCGGCCGGACACCTGCTCGCCGCGCACGAACAGCTCACCGGTCTCCCCCGGACCCAGCACAGTGCCGTCGTCGCCTCGGATCTGCACCTCGATGCCGGGCACCGGCTGGCCGACCGAGCCCAACCGCCTAGCGACGGAGCCGTCCGACGATGAATGCGCCCTGCGGTGGTCGTCAGGAGTCAGCACGGCGATCGTGGAGCTGGTCTCGGTTAAGCCGTAGGCATTGACGAAGCCCACGTGGGGTAGCAATTCGAGAGCCCGACGCACCAGCGGCAGGCCCACTTTCGAGCCGCCGTAGGCCAGGTTACGTAGCGTCGGCAGCTGGTGCTCACCGGTTTCCAGCACGGCCACGATACGGTCCAGCATGGTCGGCACCACGGTCGCGGTGGTGACCCGCTCAGCATTGACTAGACGCACCCACTCGTGCGCGTCAAAGCCGGCCAGATACACCATCTTTCGGCCGGCATACAGGTTCGACAGCGCTGCCCCCACACCGGCGATGTGGTAGGGCGGCAGGCAGATCAGCGCGGCATCGGTGGGTGCGGCCGACTCGAATTCGACTGTGCCGGTCACATAACTGGTGAGGTTGTTGTGGGTGAGCTCGACGGCCTTGGGTTGCGACGTGGTGCCCGACGTAAACAACACGATGGCCACCGAATCCGGATCCGGAAACGTTACCGCCGACTCGGCGCTGCCGGCGCGGCTGCGAAATGCGGCCGAAGTCAACGCGTCTGGGAGCATCTGCCGGTAGCGGTCGTCGGCGATCACCACCGGTTCGGGCAGCCGGCGGATCAGGGTCTGGATGGCGCCGTCGGACAGCCGGTAGTTGATCGGGGTGAAGGGCAGCCCGGCGCGCGCCGAGGCGAAGATCAGCAGCGGCAGCATGACGCCGCCGGAGCCGAAGTACACCACATGCTTTGCGTGTGACGCCGCGAGGATACCCGCGGCGCCGTCGGCCAGATCGCTGAGCTGTTGGGTCGTCAGGCGGAGGTCGCCAGAAACCACCGCGGTGCGATCGGGGTTGCTCGCCGCCGCCATCTCGAGCAGCAATGAAATGCTCATCCGTGACCCTTCTGGGTCCCCAGCCGTTTACGAAACTGGCTAACAGAGTAGGTCAGTCGGGC
>NZ_VTZN01000120.1 GCF_008370645.1 Mycobacterium simiae | reverse complement strand
GGCTGGCCGACCACCGATCCCGACGACCATGCGGTGAGCGAACTCGTAACCGACCGCACGGGTGCGTTGTCGCCCTTCGGCGAACTGGCGTTTCCGGTGGCCTCCGATGATCTGCCCTACCTGCATCCGGTGACGGTCGTCAACAGGTAGTCGCCGTAATGGCCGGTGCATCTAACTCGCCCGCTGGTGCGTTATCGCACCTGGATGAGCGCGGAGCCGCGCATATGGTCGACGTCACTGAAAAGGCGGCCACCCGGCGCACGGCCGTGGCTGCGGGCGCCCTACGCACCTCGGCGGAGGTGGTGGCGCTTATCTCGACCGGCGGCTTACCCAAGGGCGACGCGCTGGCGACCGCACGAGTGGCGGGCATTATGGCGGCCAAACGCACCAGCGACCTGATCCCGCTGTGTCATCAGCTCGCGTTGACCGGCGTCGACGTCGACTTCAGCGTCGGCGATTCGGAGATCGACATCACTTCGACGGTGCGCAGCACCGACCGCACGGGTGTCGAGATGGAGGCGCTCACTGCCGTCAGTGTGGCGGCTCTAACGCTCTACGACATGATCAAAGCGGTTGATCCGGCCGCGCGCATTGATGACATCCGGGTGCTGCGCAAAGAAGGTGGCCGCAGCGGTAACTGGGCCAGGCCATGAGCCCCCGATCGGCCCGCGTCATCATCGCCTCTACTCGTGCGTCGTCTGGCGTGTATAGCGACGAATGCGGGCCGATTGTTACGGAGTGGCTAGTACAGCGCGGGTTTTCGCCCGTGGACTCTGCCGTTGTCGCCGACGGAAAGCCAGTTGGCGAAGCGTTGCGCAACGCCGTTGCCGCCGGTGTCGACTTGATCATCACCTCCGGCGGCACCGGTATCTCACCGACTGACACCACCCCGGAACAGACCGTGGCTGTGTTGGACTTCGTCATCCCCGGCTTGGCCGATGCTATCCGGTGTTCGGGGCTGCCCAGGATGCCGACGTCAGTACTGTCGCGCGGGGTGTGCGGCGTGGCCGGTCGCAGCCTGGTCGTCAACCTGCCAGGCTCACCTGGCGGTGTGCGCGATGGCCTCGTGGTGCTTTCCGACGTGGTGGATCACGCGCTCGACCAACTCGCCGGCCAAGACCACCAGCGATGACGCTGGTCATGCGGGCCTGCCTGACCGACCAGCCGATCGATCTGGCTACACACGAGAACTTGGTCAGCCATCAGGCGGCCGGCGCCATCGTTGGTTTCGTCGGAATAGTCCGCAACCACGACGGGGGACGGCAGGTGGTGCGGTTGGAGTACTCGGCCCACCCGTTGGCTGCCCAGGTTCTTGCCGACGTGGTTGCCGAGGTCGCTGCACAGTCCACCGGGGTGCGTGCCGTCGCGGCCAGCCACCGAATCGGTGTCCTACAGGTGGGGGAGGCCGCCTTGGTGGCTGCTGTCGCAGCCGATCATCGGCAGTCAGCGTTTCGTACCTGCGCGCTGCTGGTCGACACCATCAAAGCCCGGCTACCGGTGTGGAAGCACCAAATCTTCGGAGATGGTTCCGAAGAATGGGTGGGTTCGGCCTGAGCCCGTGCTCAGCCGATGACGGTGGGCTGCGCGAGCGCGTCCAGCGCGTCGTTGCCGCTAATGTCCTGTCCCACGACCGCCTGCCACAGCTTCTTGGTGTATGCGACTGTCGAGACTTCGTGGATTTCCACCGGTGCGTTACCGGTGTCAGCCGGCACCGGCGTGGCCGCCGGCGTGTCGGCCGGGTCGGCAAGCGGCAATCCTGCTTCGACGACTTCTTGGGTATCGGGAGCGACGGGCGCCGGGTCGGTAGGGGGCGCCAGGTCGGCCGGTGCGGGAGTCAGGTCGGCCGGTGGGGGAGTCAGGTCGGCCGGTGCGGGAGTCAGGTCGGCCGGTGCGGGCATCAGGTCGACCGGTGCGGACAGCTCATTACCGGCCGGTTGCACCGCGGACATCGGCTCGGCCGGCGGAGCGACATCCATGGGGGGTGCAGCGTCGGCCAGCGCAGCCGGCTCGCCGTTGACCTCTGGGGCGTCCAGCGGCCCGTTCAGCGCGGCTGGAGCTGGGACCTGACGGGGCATCGGCGCGGACAATCCGTGACCACACACTGGCCAGGCGCCACGACCCTGGGTAGCTAGCACCCGCTCAGCGACCGTAATCTGCTGTTCCCGGGTGGCCAGCTGGGCGGACGGGGCGAATTCGCCGCCGCCATGCGATGCCCAAGTGCCCGGGGTGAACTGGACTCCACCGTAGTAGCCGTTGCCGGTATTGATCGCCCAGTTGCCGCCGGACTCGCAACGGGCTACCTGATCCCATTCCCAGTCGGTGGCCGCGCTCGCTTGGCCGGCCAGGGCGATCCCGCCGCCACCCAGCACTGCGCCGGTAAAGGCGATCTTGGCGACGCTGACGCTTGATGTTGTGGGCTTACGGTGACGTCCACTCATACGCTCAGTGATTCCTCTCGGTACACGCCTACGAGGTCAGCTGTCGGGTTCGGGTTGGTTCGAAACCAGGAGAGGTCACCCGGCCAGCGTCGTACTCCAATGAACGACGTCGGCTTCACCCCAAGGAGCCGCAGCGGCCCCGGTCCGATCTCGGCGGACCTGGTGGGTCCCCCGCCTCCATCCGCGGTCGGGATCCCTCGTCTACTGGATGGAGCTCGGCGTGCTGTAGGGAGGGCGGGCCCGTCAGTTGGGTTCGTTGACGAGCCTTCCGAGGACGGTAGCGGTTCGAGGCGATCTCGTCACGTGCGCAATCGGCCGGCGTTTTGCTCACAGTCGCCGGCTATAACGCCAGGAAAGCCCGGTATCTGCGCAGGTCATAGCATCCGACATCGCAGCGTGTCCGGGTTGTTATCTTTCCGTTACGTGAGATATTTCACACTGGTTAGCCGCCCGCGAAGGGCGGGAGTACGTCAATGGTGTCGCCATGGGATAACGGTGCGGAGTCATCTCGGACGGCAATTCCGTCGCACAGATACGAGCAGCGGCTTAATACCGTTGCCAGCTGAGAGCTCCGGAGGGCCAGGCTCCCGACCAATTCGGCTACGGTGCCGCCAGGCCGCACCATGACTGTTTCCGATTCGATACCGGCAGCTGCGCGCGCAGCCGCGAAGTAGCGGACGGTCACCTGAATTCCGGCGGGGTGTGCCATCGCCTAGCCGCCGATGGCGCTCATCGGGCGGTCGGGCTGGACAAAATCCGGGTCGTTGATGCCATGGCCGGCCGGCTTGCGCCACATCGCAGCGCGCCATGTTCTCTCGATTGCGTCGTCGTCAGCGCCACTGCGCAGCAGGCCGCGTAAATCGGTTTCCTCGGTGGAAAACAGGCAGCTGCGGATCTGACCGTCGGCGGTAAGCCGGGTGCGGTCGCACGTCGAGCAGAATGCATGGGAGACCGACGCGATGACGCCGAACTTCCCGGTCGGCGTGTTCGGGCCCGAGTCGACCAGCCAGAGTTCAGCCGGGGCCGAACCCCTCGGTGTCGGGTCGGGCCGCAATCGGAAGTGTGGGCGCAGCGCCGTCAACACATCGTCGGCGCTCAGTGCGGCGTCGCGGCGCCACCGGTGTCCCGCGTCGAGTGGCATTTGCTCGATGACCCGCAATTGGTAGCCGTGCTGTAGGCAGTACCGCAGCAGTTCGACGACATCTCGGCGTCCGGTCGCTGGGTCGAGCACGGCGTTCACCTTGACCGGCTCCAGCCCGGCTTGTTTGGCCGCGGCCAGGCCGGCCAGCACGTCAGCCAGCCGGTCCCGACGGGTGATGGCCGCAAAGTGAGCGCGGTCCACGCTGTCCAGCGACACGTTGACCCGGTCCAGGCCTGCGCCGGCCAAAGCGGCCGCCCGCCCTGCCAGCCCAACTGCATTGGTGGTCAACGAGATCTCCGGGCGAGGTCGCAGACCCGCCGCCGCCGCGATCACCTCTTCGAGGTGGCGGGCCAACAGCGGCTCGCCGCCGGTGAATCGCACGCTGGTAACGCCCAGCCGGGTGACGGCGACATGCATCAGCCTGGCTAGTTCATCGGGACGCAGCAATTGCTGCCTGGGCAGCCAAACCAGGCCCTCGGCCGGCATGCAATAACTGCAGCGCAGGTTGCAACGGTCGGTCAGGGATACCCGTAGATCGGTCGCGACACGGCCGAAACTATCCAGCAAAGCACCTTCGGTAGGTGCGGCTGCCCGGCCGGGCCAACCGTCTCGCACCGTAGGAACGCCCAGCGCCGTCACGGTCATGCGGTCACGCGTTCGATTCGAGCCGGTGCAGCGACCGAAACGATTTCCTTGCCCAGGGGCACTAAAGACACCGGGATCAATTTGAGATTGGCCAGGGCCAGCGGGATGCCGATGATTGTTGCTGCCATCGCCACGGCGCTAACCAAATGCCCAATGGCCAGCCATATTCCGAACAACAGTAGCCAGATGATGTTGCCGATCAGGGCGCCGGTCCCGGCGCTTGGTTTTTCGACGATCGTCCGGCCGAAAGGCCACAGTGAATACGACGCGATGCGTAGCGCCGCAAAGCCGAACGGAATGGTGACGATGAGCACGAAACAGACGAGCGCCGCGACCAGGTAGCCGAGGGCCAGCCAGAGGCCGCCGAAAACCAGCCAGATAACGTTCAGGATTAGGCGCATATCTCCTCCGAAGGGTGTTTCCAGCCTACCCAGTACCCGGCCAAACAGGGATGCTCGGCGGCAGCGCATCCGAGTAGGATCTGTGGTCGTCATCGCGTCCTGCGCATGCGGGGCGCTTCTTTGGTGTGAAACCCAGTGATCCGTCAGACAAGCAGGTGAGAGCAGTGCCGACCGGCAAGGTGAAGTGGTACGACTCCGAGAAGGGGTTTGGCTTCCTGTCGCAGGAGGACGGTGAGGACGTCTATGTCCGGTCCGCGGCGTTGCCGGCGGGTGTCGAGGGACTCAAGGCGGGGCAGCGGGTGGAGTTCGGCATCGCATCGGGGCGGCGGGGACCGCAGGCATTGAGCCTGAAGCTCCTCGACCCGCCACCGAGCCTGTCTCGCGCGCGCCGCGAGGCAGTCGAGCACAAGCACAGCCCCGACGAGTTGCACGGCATGGTCGAGGACATGATCACGCTGCTGGAAAGCACAGTACAGCCGGAGCTGCGCAAGGGCCGCTACCCCGACCGTAAGACTGCTCGGCGGGTCTCCGAGGTAGTCAAGGCTGTGGCGCGGGAGTTGGACGCCTGAGAACGCGCGTCCATCACGGGTCGCTCACCCGTAGCGACATTCCATCCTTGCTTTTCGGCGCTCTGAGTCGTCCGCAGCTTTCTGGTTAGTCGTGTGCTCGGCGATCCGCCATGGGCGCAGTTTGATGCTGTGATCAGCGCAAATATTGCATGGTGCGCTGGGCAGGCGGAGAGCGCCCGTGTCGGACGCTTTACAAGAAGGCTGTTTTGAATGTCCATCCCCAGCCATGTCAAAAATGTTTGCATGTTAGTCCCTTGAAATAACGTTCCTATAACGATTAGCTATCGTATTCATAACGTTCCGCGCTGCTGCGCGTGAGATCAATACGATCCATCGCATTCAGACTGTTGGAGTTCGGCCGTTACTGTCGCGTCGGTGGAGGCAGGTGCGGATCCGATCCGGCTTGGTGGGAAGGAAAGCCATGTCATTCGTGATTGCGGGGCCGGAGCTACTGGCGGCGGCGGCTCGTGACCTAGCCGGTATCGGTTCAACCTTGGTAGAGGCGAACACGGCGGCGGCCGCCTCCACCACCCGCGTGCTGGCCCCGGCCGTCGATGAGATCTCAGCGGCGGTCACGGCGCTATTTTCCGGACACGCGCAGGCGTATCAAAAGCTCAGCGCGCAAGCCGCGTCGTTTCATGAGCAGTTTGTGCGGACCTTGACCGCGAACGCGGGCTTGTATCAGCTCACTGAGGCCGCCAACGCCGTGACAGCGCGAAGCGGACTCGGCTCAGTCGGCGCCGCGGCTGCGGCAAACCCGCTCGGCGCGGTGAACGCGGCGGCGCAAAATCTACTGGCGCCGGTCAAATCGGTCACCGCCGCAGCCAACGCCCAATCATTGGCCCTGACCGGACGTCCGCTGGTGGGCAATGGCGCTAACGGGGCACCCGGTCAGCCCGGCAAGCCCGGCGGGTGGTTAGGCGGTAACGGGGGCCGGGGCGGGGACGGCCTTCCTGGCCAGCCCGGCGGCAGAGGCGGCGATGCGACGTTCGGCAACGGGGGAGCGGGCGGTCGCGGCGGGATCGGTGGGGGTGCTGGCGGCGACGGGGGCAACGTGCAGACCTTCGGTAACGGGGGAGCTGGCGGTGCTGGCGGCATCGGCGCCGCGGGTACCCCGGGAGTCAACCCGACCCAGAACATCACGTCGCCGGCGGCATCTGCAGGTACGGCAGGTGGTCCGGGCGCGGCCGGCGGTGCTGGGGCGGACGGCGGGTCCGGGCAACCCGGCGGCGTGGGTGGCGCCGGCGGCAACGGCTCTACTTCTATTCCTGGTAGCACCGGCAGCGGTGGCCCGGGCGGCGATGGCGGCGACGGCGGCGCCGGCGCGCCGGGCGGGGGCGGCGGCCGGGGCGGCAGTGGGGTCGCTGGGCAGCCAGGCGGCCACGGCGGCGACGGCGGCGATGGCGGCTCGGGCGCAGCAGGCGGCGCGGGTGGTAACGGCGGTGCCGGGACCGGCAGTACCGGTGGCAATGGCGGCGACGGTGGTGACGGTGGCGTCGGCGCGGTCGGTGGTAGGGGTGGCGCCGGTGGCACCGGCACAACCCCGGGAACCGGAGGCCACGGTGGCGACGGCGGTGACGCCGGCGGTCCCAATAGCGTGGGTGGTGCCGGTGGCCCCGGTGGACGTGGCGGTAACGGTGGTCACGGCGGATCGTTGGGCGGCAACGGAGGTGCTGGCGGCCTCGGTGGGGCCGGCGGTGCGGGTGGCCTAGGCGCTTCTGGTGCTGCTGGTGGCATTGGCGGGCTGGGGGGCTCCTTCGGTGCTGATGGCGGGGATGGTGGCAATGGTGGTGCCGGTGCGTTGGGTGGTGCCGGTGGCCCCGGTGGTGCTGGCGGTAACGGAGGTGCCGGGGGGCAGTACGGTCGCGGTGGTGCCGCAGGCGGCGGCGGTGTCGGCGGTGTCGGCGGCACGGGTGGCAGCGGCGGTAGTGGCGGCTTTGGCGGTGGCGCGCTGGTCAGAGGCACCGCTGGTGACGGTGGCCTGGGCGGTCTCGGCGGCGGCGGTGGCGTTGGAGGCGTGGGTGGCCCCGCCGGCTTACCCGGGGCCGGCGGTCCCGCCGGACCGGACGGCCCGGCCGGCCCGGCCGGCGTCGTCGCACCTGGTGGTGCCGGCGGACGCGGTGGGACCGGCGGCACTGGCGGTCGGGGCGGTAGCGGAGGTACGGCTTACTACGGTGCCACCCCAGGAGCCGGTGGTGCGGGCGGCAAGGGCGGTTCCGCGGCGATTGGCGGGTTCGGCGGACCTGGTAGCCCCGCTGGAAACGTAGGCGCAGCCGGTAGCATCGGCGCCACCGGCAGCAATGGCGGCACCGGCGCGAAGGCCCCCGTTATCGGGTTTGGCTAGCCCGCAAACCGGCCGTCAACAGTGGCTCTCTGAGCGCCAGCCGTCGACCCACGGGGCGTAACCATCTCGGGTGTAAGCGAGCTCGCTCGGGCATTCTCAGCGGCACGGCGCTGGAATCGATCCTGAACCCGCCATCTCGGTGCCAATAGGCCGTACTATTCGGGCAAGCGCCGGGTATACCACCTGCGATGCAATTCGTCAGCGAGGAGGCGGCGATGCCGCAGCAAGCACAGGTCACTGAGGAGCAAGCGAGAGCCCTCGCCGAGGAATCTCGCGAAAGCGGTTGGGATAAACCATCTTTCGCTAAAGAGCTGTTTCTTGGTCGCTTTCCGCTGGAACTCATACACCCGTTTCCGCGGCCGTCGGACACCGAGGAGGCGCGCACCACGGTGTTTTTGGAAAAGCTGCGGGAATTCTTGGCCACACTCGACGGCAGCGTGATCGAGCGTGACGCCCAGATTCCGGATGAATATGTGCAGGGTTTGGCAGAACTGGGCTGCTTCGGCATGAAGATACCGTCCGAATACGGCGGGCTGAACATGTCGCAAGTCGCCTACAACCGTGCACTGATGATGGTGACCACCGTTCATTCCAGTCTCGGCGCCTTGCTTTCAGCGCATCAGTCCATTGGGGTACCTGAACCACTCAAACTCGCCGGAACTCCGGAGCAGAAGCGCAACTTCTTGCCACGCTGTGCTGCAGGCGCGATATCGGCTTTTTTGCTCACCGAACCGGATGTGGGCTCCGATCCGGCACGTATGGCGTCGACGGCGATACCCGTCGAGGACGGGCGGGCCTACGAGCTTGAGGGCGTGAAGTTGTGGACTACAAACGGGGTGGTTGCCGAACTGCTGGTGGTCATGGCCCGGGTGCCAAAGAGCGATGGACACCGTGGGGGAATTAGCGCGTTCGTTGTCGAGGCCGATTCACCCGGGATCACAGTGGAGCGGCGCAACACGTTCATGGGACTTCGCGGCATCGAAAACGGCGTGACAAGGATGCACCGCGTCCGGGTTCCCGCCGACAATCTGATCGGGCGGGAGGGCGACGGTCTGAAGATCGCGCTGACCACACTCAATGCCGGACGACTATCGTTGCCCGCGATTGTCACCGGCGTCTCTAAGCAATCGCTGAAGATCGCGCGGGAATGGTCTTGCGAGCGGGTGCAGTGGGGAAAGCCGGTTGGTAAGCACGAAGCGGTCGCCAGCAAGATCTCATTCATCGCAGCCACCACATACGCGCTTGATGCAGTGGTCGAGTTGTCTGGGCAGATGGCCGACGAAGGTCGCAACGATATCCGGATCGAGGCGGCGCTTGCCAAACTGTGGTGCAGTGAGATGGCCTGTCTTATCGGCGACGAGCTGCTGCAGATTCGCGGTGGCCGTGGCTATGAGACGGCTGAATCCCTGGCCGCGCGGGGAGAGCGCGCGGCGCCGGTCGAGCAAATTGTGCGTGATCTGCGGATCAATCGCATCTTTGAAGGGTCGAGCGAGATCATGCGGCTGCTGATCGCGCGTGAGGCAGTCGACGCACACCTTACTGCCGCTGGTGATCTCGCTAACCCCAAAGCCGATCTGCAGAAGAAGGCCAAGGCCGCCGTCGGCGCCAGCGGATTCTACGCAAAATGGTTGCCGAAGCTGGCTTTTGGCGAAGGCCAACGGCCAACCGCGTACAGCCAGTTCGGCCCGTTGGCGTCCCACCTGCGGTTCGTCGAACGCTCCAGCCGCAAGCTGGCCCGCAACACCTTCTACGGGATGGCCCGTTGGCAGGCTGCACTGGAACAAAAACAAGGATTCCTGGGGCGCATCGTCGATATCGGCGCCGAGCTGTTTGCGATGTCGGCGGCATGCGTTCGGGCTGAGGCACAGCGGGCCGCGGATCCGGTGGTGGGCAAGCAGGCATACGAGTTGGCCGAAGTCTTCTGCCAGCAAGCGACGTTGCGCGTCGAGGCGTTGTTCCACGCCTTGTGGTCTAACACCGACAACGACGATGTTCGGCTGACCAGCGATGTGTTGGAGGGCCGCTACTCCTGGGTGGAGGAAGGGATCATCGATCAGTCGGAGGGCACCGGCCCGTGGATCGCGCACTGGGAACCGGGACCATCCACGGAGAAGAATCTGGCCCGACGATTCCTGACGGCGCCAACCGAGGCGCAACCTTAGTTGTCGTGCCGCCACACCAGCTATATCACCACCCGCATTACCGCCGATGGGCGCGACGGCTATCCGGGGTGTACCGCTGCGGCTTTGCCGGATCGCAAGAGGCCTACGGTGCTGGATTGGGTCAGCGATCGCCCGACGACGCAGCGATATCTGTTGGGGAACAACATCACTGAGGCCGACGTGCGATTGTTCACCACGCTGGCCCGCTTCGACGCGGTGTATCACGGCGGGCCGAACGTCGACTTGTTGGGCAAGAACGCGCCGATAGTGCCCAACAAGTCGACGTTCGCTAACGAGAACGGGCGAGCAGCGCGCGTCGAACGCGCCCGACCACAATTTCGGGTCGGTTGCGGAGCAAGTCGGCGCTGACTCGTACGATGGTCCAGCCCCGAGCGTCGAGTTCTGCCAATCGATCGATGTCGCGAGTCCGCTGTGCTGGGTCAGTCCAGTGTTGTGCGCCGTCGAATTCAACGCCGACTTTCCATTCCTCCCAACCCATGTCGATGCGGGCCAACACTGCACCCCAGTCATTGAGTACCTCGATCTGGGTCTGGGGCCGCGGCAGCCCCGCGCGGATGAGCACCAGGCGAGTCCTGGTCTCGTAGGGTGATTCAGCCCCGCCATCGACGAGGGGCAAAACCTGTCGTAGCTGCACCAAACCACGTGCACCGCGATGTCGCTCGGCGAGTAGTTCGACGTCGGGAATCTTTAGCTCCGCGGCATGTGCGAGCGCGTCGAGTCGAATCACCGCAGCAGTGAAGCCTTTTCGTCTTCCTAGGTCAAATGCTGTGCGCGCCGGGGTGGTGAGAGCGATCCCGTCGCGAACGCATAGTTCGTCCTCGTCGAGCGCGTCGCTGTGCACGATGATGCCGCGTGCTCTATCTCGGCTGCGCCGATTGAGTTCGGCGGGAAGCCAGTCGTCGATCCACGCCGAGCGGTGTAGCGCTGCCGCAGACAGACCCGCCGCCGTCGCCGCGCGCCCAGACCAGAGCCAGGCAGCGACCGCCCGCGTCACCGCTGTCAACTTTTGTCCTCGGGGGACGTACACATTGCGGTGAACCATGTCGAAGTCGGTCCGCAATCGATGGGGTGTGACAACTCCTGATGCTAGTGCGTCGGTGCCTCGGAACGGCCAGTCCAAGATCTCCATGCCGATACCGTGCCCGCCCCCACCGACATGGTGCGGCGAGCGTCGAGTTATTGGGCTTAAGCACGCCAATATCGCCCAACAACTAGACGCTCGGCGCTAGAAGACTAGCCGCACTGACCATTCCGCATGTGGAGCCTCTCGCAGCTCACCGGAGGGGTCAACTACCAACGTCAGCAACTGAACGACGATCCCGGTCAGCCGCCCGCGCTGCGGGTCGACGGTGGGCACGGTGACAGCGAGCCGGCTGTCGGGGCGAAAGATAGTGGCGGTGGTATTGGCGGGATCTTCGTACAGCTGCAGCAGCCGCCAGGGTGCGCGGGCGATGGCCCGGGGCACGGAGAGCTGCACCGGGTCGCGTTCGGTCACCGGCAGTTCGCCCTGGGTCTGCGGGGTCTGGCAATCGTCGAGCCGCAATACGTTGCAAAACATATAGGGGCCGACGCGGGTCAGGTGTCCGTGCGAGTAGGCGCTGATCTGCGGTCGCAGTGGACCGGAATCCCGCACCAGCAACCACGCGCCGACACCCGCCCCTATCGACAACAGCAGGGCCAGGACCGCGATCAGCACAGCCACCCAGCGTTTCACCGGGGCATCACCTGGGTTACCGCAGCGCCGCGACGCGTGCTCTCCTGCTCGACCATCACAGGTCGATTACCGCCCAGGCCGGGGATCAACGAGTCACCGCGAAAGCTGACGATGGTCTGAGCCAAACCCAGGATTAGCAAGGCGCTGACGGCGGTGAAGCCGATCCACAATTCGGTGTAGACCAACACACCGACCGCACCCCCCAGCACCCAGGCCAGCTGCAGCGTCGACTCCGAACGCCCGAACCCCGAGGCCCGCGATTCCTCCGGCAGATCGTCTTGCAGCGAGGCATCCAGCGAGGCCTTCGCGATGGCACTGCAGCCCGAGGTAATCAGGGTGGCGATGGCGGCCGCCGCCAGGGTGCCGGCGACGGCGGCTGTTAGCGCGAACATGGTGACTACCACGGTGCAGCGCACCACCAACACCGCGGGCCGACCCAGTTGCAGGCGTGCGCTGGTGAAGTTGCCGGCGAAATTGCCGACGGCAGCGGCCGCGCCGATCAAGCCCAGCATGGCCAACTGCACCCATCCGTCGGCGTCATGAGCCTTCGCGACAAACGCCGGGTAGAGGAAGAGGAAGCCGACCATCACCTTGATGGTGCAGTTTCCCCACAGCGAGGTAATGATGTTGCGACCCAGCGGTTGCCGGAGAGTGCCGCCGAGATTCTTGACTTCTTCCGGCCAGCTTCGCCGCAGCTGGCCGCTGTCGCGGTGGTAGCTCAACGTGGCGGGTACCTCGCCGGTGGTCACCTCCACCCAGCTTGGAATCCGCATCGACAGGATGGCGCCGGCGACGGTGATCGCGACGACAACGAAGAGCGCGCCCGGCAGCCGGAACAAATGAGTACATCCGAACTCGACACCGGCGGCCACGGCGCCGCCCGCCATGGTGCCGCCCAGCAGACCGAACACCGTGAGGCGAGAATTGACCCGCACCAAATCGATCGTTGGCGGCATCACCCGCGGTGTCACCGCGCTGCGCAGCACACTGAAGGACTTCGAAAACACCATCATGGCCAGCGCGCAGGGGTACAGCACCCAGGACGGGAAGCTGCCGGTGGCGCCGTCATAGTTCATGATCAACACCAGCGCCAACGCGGTCCGCAGCCCGAATGACATCGCCAGGGCGACGCGGCGGCCGTGCTGCAGCTTGTCCAGGGCGGGACCAATCAGCGGCGCGATCACAGCGAACGGTGCAATGGTGATCAACAGGTAGAGCGCGACCCGCGACTTACTCTCGCCGCTGGCAGCGGCAAAGAACAACGTGTTGGCCAACGCAACAGCCATGGCAGAGTCGACCGCGAAATTCGTCATCACTGGCCAGGTCAACGCGGTCAGGCCCGACTTGTCGGCACCGTCGGCGGTGGCCGCGCGCTGCACCATCCAATACATCCGCGAGCCCATCTCCCGGCTGCGCATAGCTGCGGCGCGGGTGACCGTGATCCGTTCACCGTTGTTATCGTTCCGCGATGGTGGTGGTTCGCTGCGGCGCTGAGGCCCCGGCTGCTGGCCCAGCGGCGGCAGATAGCGGTTGGCGCTCGGCATGGGCGGCGGCCGGCGCTGACGACGGTAGACGGTTTCGTCGGTCGGATAGTTCGCCATGCCTGGGTGCTCGTTGACCGACCCGTTTCGGGTCCGGCGGCCCCGCATCGGGCCGGTACGGCCCGGGTTCTCGCGCCGCCGTCCAGTCACGAATCAATTCTGTCTTATCCCGACTCCGCGCGTAGCCAACCGGGTGTGGCTCGTTCCCCGTGTCTTCCGGCAGTATGGATACGCATTGCAGAGAGGGGACAGTGTGATCGGGCCCAGCGAGGAATCCGCCGTGGCGACCGTGGCCGAGTGGCCCGAAGAGCTGGCGACGGTGCTCACCGGTGCGGTGGACCTGGCCAGGGCGGCAGTTGCGGAATTCAGCGGCTCGGAAGCGGTCGGAGACTATCTCGGCGTCAGTTACGAAGACCCGAACGCTGGCACGCACCGATTCCTGGCCCACCTGCCCGGCTATCAGGGCTGGCAATGGGCGGTCGTTGTCGCTACCTACGCCGGCTCCGACCACGCCACGGTCAGTGAGGTGGTGCTGGTTCCGGGGCCCACGGCCCTGCTGGCTCCCGCCTGGGTGCCGTGGCAACAGCGGGTGCGCCCCGGCGATTTGAGTCCCGGCGACCTACTGGCACCGGCAAAGGATGACCCGCGGCTGGTACCTGGTTACTCCGACAGCGGCGACGCGCAGGTTGACGAGACCGCCGCCGAAATTGGGATGGGTCGGCGTTGGGTGATGAGTGCCTGGGGCCGCGCCGCGGCGGCACAACGATGGCATGACAGCGAGTACGGCCCCGACTCGGCGATGGCGCGATCAACCAAACGGGTGTGCCGCGACTGCGGCTTCTTCCTGCCGCTGGCCGGATCACTGGGCACGATGTTCGGGGTTTGCGGCAACGAACTGTCCGCCGACGCACACGTCGTTGACAAGTACTACGGCTGCGGCGCTCATTCCGACACGCCCGCTCCCGCGGGTGCCGGCTCTCCGATGTACGAGCCGTTCGACGACGGGGTGCTTGACATCTGGGAGCAGCCGGCCGATTAGCTTGCTTCGGCGGCGGCCTTGATGTTCGCCAGGGTGGTGTTCATGCCCTCGACCAATTCGCGTTCGAAGGTGGTGGTTCCGCCTAAGAAGGCGTTCACCGAGATGTTCGAAAACGCGTTGACGCCGTTTTCGGCGTGACGGCTCTCGGTTACCCGGGTACCCGCGCCGTTCGGCTCCAGTTCGTAGCTCCACACGCTGCCGTTGCTGTCTACCCGGAACGCCAGCTTCTTTTCCGGAACGACTTCAACCACCGTGCAGGTCGTCGGCCAAAACAAACGGTTGCGGCGGTTGAGGTTGAGGGTACGGGTGCCTGGGCGCAGCGGACCGAACTGCCGCACCCAGCGGCACTGCGGGCTCCACTGCGGCATCCGTCGCAGATCGGATATCAAAGCCCACACCTTTTCAGGCGGCGCGTCGATATCAATCTGCACCTGTAACAGCGGGGCTACCATTCGACCTCCCGGAGTAATTTAGTCGAGCTCTTTGTGGTCTACGTAGTTTTCGAGCCCGGCCTGAGCGCCGCGCGCGCCGCGGCGCGCGGCGGCAAGTTGCCAGACGAAAATCCCGGTGCCCAGCCCTCCCACCGCAAGTCCGGCCACTGTCACCGGACGCCAGCTTTCAAGGCTGGGTACCAGGAAGGCGGCCACAGCCGTCCCCACCCACGCGAGCGCGCCGACCAGGATGACCGGCCACACCTCGAGCAGCACCGGCGGGAGCGGCGGCGGCTCGGGGCTGGGGTTGGGTTCGTCAGTCATTGCGTTTCAACATAGCCCCGCGACGATGCAGGCCGTGGTACGGGCTGGGGAGGAGCGGGGCGGTTGGGTTTAGCCCCGCGACGATGCAGGCCGTGGTACGGGCTGGGTCGTTATCCGTTCTGATCGCGAGCACCTGGGTTCCGTTGTAACCTCGCGCTGTGCCTGACCGCGATGCACAGCTAGCTAGCGACTTGTCGCTGGCCGTCATGCGGCTGGCCCGCCAACTTCGGTTCAGGAATCCCTCATCGCCGGTGTCATTATCCCAACTGTCGGCCTTGACCACGCTGGCCAACGAGGGCGCAATGACGCCAGGTGCGTTGGCGATTCGGGAGCGGGTCCGTCCACCCTCGATGACTCGGGTAATTGCCTCACTGGCCGATATGGGTCTGGTGGACCGAGCCCCGCACCCGGTCGACGGCCGACAGGTGTTGGTCTCGGTGTCCGAATCCGGTGCCGACTTGGTTAAAGCGGCGCGGCGAGCCGGTCAGGAGTGGCTGGCGGAGCGGCTCGCCACGTTGAGCGGCGACAAACGTGACATGCTGCGTCGCGCCGCCGACATCATGTTGGCCCTGGTCGACGAAAGCCCGTGACCGCGCCTGGTTGGGTCCCCGACGTCGACGTCCAGGATGTTAGCGATCCCGACGACCCGCGCCTCGACGATTTCCGTGACCTTAACAGCATCGACCGTCGGCCTGATCTGCCGTCCGGGAAAGGACTGGTAATCGCCGAGGGCGTGCTGGTGGTGCAACGCATGCTGGCGTCGCGGTTCACCCCCCGCGCGTTGCTGGGCACCGACCGGCGATTGGCCGAAATCAAGGCCGACCTAGCCGGCATCGGGGCACCGTATTACCGGGCCTCCGCCGAAGTCATGGCACAAGCTGTCGGATTTCACCTCAACCGCGGGGTGCTAGCCTCCGCCAGCCGGGTGGCCGAGCCCGGCGTTGCCCAGGTAGTCGACGGTGCTCGTACTATCGCGGTACTCGAGGGCGTCAACGACCACGAAAACCTGGGTTCCATCTTCCGCAACGCAGCAGGGTTGCGGGTAGACGCGGTGGTGTTCGGGAGCGGTTGCGCTGACCCGCTCTACCGCCGTGCGGTCCGGGTTTCTATGGGTCACGCATTGCTGGTGCCATACGCCCGAGCGACCGATTGGCCCTCCGACTTGCTGCTGCTGCACGAACGTGGTTTCCGCCTGCTGGCGCTGACCCCGCGAGCCGATGCGCAGGCGCTGCCCGAGGTGATGGAGGCGGTGCGTGACCAACCCGTAGCGTTGCTGCTCGGTGCCGAGGGCCCGGGACTGA
Source organism: Mycobacterium simiae (assembly GCF_008370645.1). Lineage (GTDB taxonomy): Bacteria > Actinomycetota > Actinomycetes > Mycobacteriales > Mycobacteriaceae > Mycobacterium > Mycobacterium simiae_A. The sequence goes on along the minus strand of NZ_VTZN01000120.1, from coordinate 118 downwards.
CCGCGGCCGCGCTGCGGATCAGTGACATCCGGGTGAAAATCCCGATGTCGCGGGGCACCGACTCGCTCAACGTCGCGACCGCGGCCGCGCTGGCGTTCTATGAGCGGGCTAGGCTCAG
>NZ_VTZN01000012.1 GCF_008370645.1 Mycobacterium simiae | reverse complement strand
GCCGATGGTGGCCCTTGAATACGACGGAGACCAACATCGCAGCGAACGGCGACAGTATGTGAAAGACATTCACCGAGCTGAGATGTTCGATCGCCTTGGTTGGCACGTGATCAAGGTAATCAACGAAGACCGAGCCGAACTGGTCGTCAAGCGCGTGCGCGACGCGCTGGCCCGCACAGCGTCGAAATTGCCGCCTGAGGGCACCTCCCGCTTGCGGGGGAGGCTGTGATTCCTCCAACAACCACGACCCTGGCGGCAATCTGGTCATTACAGCAGCGGGTCACGCGCGGCCGGACAGGACATGCAACGCGGGCCGCCCCGGCCCGTGCCCAGTTCGGAGCCCGCTATGGTCAGCACTTCGATACCTGCGGCCTCCAGGCGGGCATTGGTCTGCGCATTGCGCTCGTAGGCGACGACGACACCGGGTGCCACCGCCAGCGTGTTGTTGCCGTCGTCCCACTGTTCGCGTTCGGCCACGACAGGGTCCAAACCGGTGTCGATGACCCGCAGCTTGTCGATGCCCATCGCCTCAGCAGCGGCCTGCAGGAATGGAGCCGCATCGCTGATCGTCACCCCGTCAGGTGTGCGGCGGAGGGTAAACGCCTGCAGCGAGTCGACGACGGCCGCGTACATCACCACCGCGTCGATGTCGACCATTGTGCACACGGTGTCCAGATGCATTTGGGCGCGCTTCTGGGCAATCGGCACGGCCAGCACAGTGTGCGCGAGGTTGTCGTCAAAAAGGCTGCGCGCCAACGCTTCCGCGCCGGCCGGGCTGGTGCGTTCACCCACTCCGACGGCGACCACACCGGGGGCCAGCAGCAGCACGTCGCCGCCCTCGACGGGAGCGGTGCGCGACTCGTAGGCGCGCCGTACTCCGGTGAACCGCGGGTGATGGGCATAGATGATGTCGGTCAACGATGCTTCGCGCACCCGCGCCCGCAGTGCCAGCGACGGGATAACTACTCGCGGCCCGATCCATATCGACGAGTCCCGAGTGAACACGAGGTTAGGCAATGGCTCGATGACGAAGTCCGCGTCTTGGTGCATGCGGACCACCAACGACACGTCGGTCTGGATATCCGACGGCAGCTCGTGGAACGTCATCCCGGCGGTTAGTACATGAGCCAGCCGGATCGGGTCGAGACTGCGCAGGTAGACCGAAAGATCTTGGGCCAAAGGCATTCCGAGACGGCGTGCGTCCACAGCGGCGGCGACACCCTGCATCCGGGCGGCACCGCTGCCCAGCGCCTCGGTCAGCAGTTCGGACAGCAGCAGCACCTCCACGCCGCGCGAGCGCAGCAGTGCGGCGAACTGGTCGTGCTCGTCCTGCGCCCGAGACACCCAAGGCAGCCCGTCGAACAGCAGCTGATCGCTGTTGCGGGGGGTGAGTCGGCGCAGTTCGGTGCCCGGGCGGTGCAGGATGGCGACCCGGAGTGTGCCTACCTCGGAATTGGAACCCAACTCAACGCCCACAGCTCAAACCGTAGCGGGTCGCGTCACGCCCCAGTTCGTCGAACAAGTGTGCGATAGAATCGTGCTCGTGGCGATCGCGGTACAGGGCTCGCTATTCGAACACAACGAGCGAAGACAACTCGGTGACGGCGCATTCCTCGACATCCGCGCCAACTGGCTCCAGGGTGGCGACGCCCTGCTGGAGGCGCTGCTGGCCACGGTGCCATGGCGGGCCGAACGGCGCCACATGTACGACCGGGTGGTCGACGTACCCCGGCTGGTGAGCTTTCACGACTTGACGATCGAAGCGCCACCGCATCCACAGCTAGCGCGGATTCGGCGGCGGCTCAACGACATTTACGGCGGCGAACTGGGTGAGCCGTTCACCACCGTCGGGCTGTGTTGGTACCGGGACGGCTCCGACAGCGTGGCCTGGCACGGCGACACCATCGGCCGCAGCAGCACCCAGGACACCATGGTCGCGATCGTCAGCCTGGGCGCGACCCGTATCTTCGCGATGCGCCCGCGCGGCGGCGGCGCATCATTGCGATTCCCGATGGCGCATGGAGATTTGCTGGTGATGGGCGGATCGTGTCAACGTACCTGGGAGCATTCGGTACCCAAGACGTCGACACCCACCGGACCGCGGGTGAGCATCCAGTTCCGGCCCCGCGACGTGCGTTAGAGCTCTTGTTAGAGCCCTAGCCGCTAACTGCGGCCACCGCTTTGACTAGCAGGTCACGGGCGCGTTTGATATCCACCGGCGTGACCGGCTGATTAGGGATCACTAGTGGATTGGCAATCACATTGACTTGGTAGTAGCCGAACTGCGCCGAGTAGTCGTAGAGTTCGCCGGTGCGGGGTGACCCGTCGACCACCGCCTGCAGCACCCGGTGCACACCAAGTGTCTGGGTGCCGTCGATATGGGGCGCATCGACTACCTGGATACCACCTCGCAGCTGCGCTCCGGAAAAGCCGATCTTGGCGCAATCTTTGCCGGGGTCGTTGACGGGTAGCTGCTGTGAGGTCTCAACGGCAATCACGACGAACCGATTGCCGTTGCCCTCGGCGCTGACGGCGGCCATATTGCCTTGCAAGCCGGGTGGAAGCTGTGGTCCCACAGCCGCTTTGGCGCAATTCGCCGGGTCGAACGTCAGCCCGTCCGGTAGCTTGCGGGCGGCAAAAAACTGCGGATCGATAGCCCTGGGCGGGACGTCGCTGACTTTGAACTCGGGTCCGAAGCTTGACTTTACGTCGATGACTTTGCCGATGTCGGCCTTGGTCAGCTGGGATGCGCGCTGCGAGCAGCCGACGAGCACGCACACTGTTGCCAGCGCCAGCACCACCTTCGACATCGTGGCCACCCTACCCAACGCGGATGCTCAGCTGCGTAACGTCGACACCGTTTTGACCAGCAGATCGGCGGCGAACTGAGCCGGCAGCGGCGCACGCATGGACCCGGGGTCGGTGGTCAGCGTGGTGAAGGCGTAGTGCTGCTGGCCCAGGTAGGCGATGAAGGTGTATATCTGCGAACTTATTTCGGTACCGGACTCCACGGAGGTGCGGATGTCGGTGATCATGCCCAGGGTTTCGGCATCCTCGATGCGGGGCGGATCGATGAGGCGGATGGCGGCCGTTGTATGTCCGTCCGACATCGTCCACTGCGTACAGCCGGCAACCACATGTTCTGCGGGAAGCACCGGGCCGGACGGCACAACCACCACGACGGCGTTAACAATGCCGCCCGCACCTGATCCGGACACACCCTGAGCGGACTGACTGCGGCCATTGCCACTGCTACCCGGATCGGCCATAATCGCGCATTCCGCGGGTTGCACCGTCGCGGCCACGTCAAGACTCCAGATCGCTCTCGGCGAGGCGGCACTGGGAATAACGTTGGTGATCTCATAGCCGGGTGGCAGCTCGCGACTGATCCTTTTGATGTTGGCCGGGGTGACGGTGGTGGGGTGCGGCGTCGGCGCGGAAGCCGACGGGGCCCGCACCGGTGCGGGCGCATGAGCGCAGGCAGTAACCAGCAGAGTCACCCCCACGCCCATCCTGAACGGCCGCACGATTGCCAATCCTTAACTCACCGCCTCAATGACCTGCCGGGCCACCACCCGGATTTTCTCGGCCATCTCGCGTCCGAAGCCCAGGTTTCGCGGCCCGGGCACCTCGATGACCGTGGCGATGACCCCGATGTCCTCACGCTGCCAGACCGCGCCGTGGTGATCCATGATGGTGCGCATCGGCGCGTTGTCGGAAAGCATCCGGGCGGAAAACCTCTCGACGCCGCTCACCCGGGCGGCAACGGCTAACGCGCCGATCAAGAAGCTTCCGACCCCCCGGCTCTGATAGGCGTCGGCGACGGTGAACGCGATTTCGGCGAGCGTCGGGTCGATGTCGTCGCGGACGAAACGTGCGTCGGCCACCGGGTCACTGCCGTCGATCATCACCCAAACGAAATGGTCGATGTAGTCGACCTCGGACAGATAGTGCATCATCGCCAGGTTAGGAACCCGCGCCGACATGAACCGCCGATAGATCGTCTCGCTGGAGAAGTGCACGTGCCCGCGTACCGTCCGCTCGCTATCGCCAGGCAGTACCGGCCGCAGCAGGAGTTGAGTGCCGTCGCGAATCCGCACCGGAATCGGGGTGATGAAGGCGGCGAGGCGTTGCCGGACCATGCGGACCAGCCGATTCATGATCCCAGGAACGTGCATCATCTGATCGAGTGCAGCACGGGCGCCGATCCAGCCGGTCAGCGGCTCGACCGCGGTGACCGTCGCCGTCCTGGGGATATCACGCAGCAAAGCGATTTCCCCGACGATCATGCCCGGCAGCGCTTGCTCGACGATCACGACACCGTCGTCGCCAACATGGATGACCTCAGCGCTACCCGACGAGATGAGCAGAAACGACACGGCCTGCTCACCCTGCCGCATGAGGACCTGGCCAGCGGGCACCCGCATGGGGGTGAGGCAGGTCGCTAAGTGCACTAGCTCCTTGGCAGGGCATCCCTCGAAGATGTCCATTCCCGCGAGTTCGTCGACCCGTGCGCCGGTCACTTCGGCCATCCCATCCCATCCGCCACCGCGTCGCGGTCCTAGCCGCTCAGGTTATGGCGCCGCCTACCGCTGCGGCAACAAAAGATTAGCCTGACCACGGGTGGTATATACGACTCCGGACCATCGAAAGACAACCGCCATGCATACTGATCCGCTTGAGCTGACTCGCAGTTTGCTCAGTGAGACCGCCGTACTGCGGCACGGCTTCCTCGACGTGTTGGGCGAATCGACGAGTGCGCCGGTCCCTACGTTTGCCCAGCGGGCGATGAACAGCCCTTTCGTCGCAACGGTGTACGAGCGGTTGTGGCGTCCGGCATCCTTCTATCTGGCTAGCGGCTTCACCGCCCAGGCCGAACAGCGTCGCGCGGCAGCGGCATTGCAGCTCCACAGTGCCGGTACGTTGCTCGACGTGGCCTGTGGCCCAGGGAATTTCACGGCGCCGCTGGCCCGATGTCTGCCGGCTGGCGGCCTCGCCGTGGGGTTCGACATTTCCGAACCGATGCTGGCTCGGGCCGTTGCCGACAACAGCGGACCGCAGACGTGTTATGTCCGCGGCGATGCCCGCATGTTGCCGTTCGACGACGAAACATTCGATGCTGTTTGCTGTTTCGGTGCGCTGTATCTGATGCCCGAGCCGTTCCGGATCACCCATGAAATGGTGCGGGTACTGCGCCCCGGCGGCCGGATAGCGATCCTGACCAGTTATTCCGGGCAAACGGCGCCAATCCGAAAGGCACTGACCGCGACCGCCGGGCTCATCGGGCTCACCATGTTCGACCGACACAGCTTTGTCGACTTGTTTGCGTCGGCGGGTCTGGTCGACATTGACCAGCAGGCACAACGCGCGCTGCAGTTCGTCGCCGCCACCAAGCCTCGGTAACGCGTTGCACGCTACGAGGCGGCCTGGTAAACGCCCAACAGCCGGACCACCGGCGTGCCCGCCTCCAATTCGAGGGTCCACGGATCGCCGCCGTTGAGCGGCTGGCTGGTGAGCGTGATCATGACCGGTTGGCCACTGCGCCGGGACATCTGTGTGCAATCGACCTGGAACAGCCGATAATCGCCGGCGTGGCGCACGGCCAGCGAAAAGCCTGGCTCCACCGATTCGACAGGCACCTTCTGCAGGTAGTACTTCGTGCTCATACCTTGACAGTAGGGCGGTCATGTCAGCTCGTCCTGTGCTGAAACGCGGTCTTAGCGAATGTTCAGGTGAATTTTGGAACTTCATCAGACTTGGTGCGGGCTTGCCTCAATTACTTCCGCCACAGCGCATTTCCGCAATGCGGACTGGGCCGATAACCCTGCCGGCTGGCTTCGGAGTTGCGTCACCCAACCCCACCAGTAGCGTTGACGATCATGGTTGACAGATTGAGCGTCGCAAGGTGAGCGTCGCCGGATTCGTCCTTGGCCTGGTGGCCACCGTGCTCGCAGTAGCCTCGCTTATCTGGCAGTTCTTCGGCTTTCGCAAGCGGCCAGAGGCGAAACTGACGCCCGTGGTCGGTCTCCTTACACCCGACGGGGTAGTGACCAGCGACGCCGGAAACGACGCACGCGAATCGCTGCAGAACGCGGCGGCGCGATTCCCCGAGGGCCGATTCGTTATCGGCGTCAAGGTCGTCAACACCGGGCGCGCCCCACTGCATGTGGCGAGCTGGGCGATCCGCATTGGTCCGAACGGCACGTCGCTGCAGCCAACCCGGGCATCCGGACTCGAGGTTCCCCACGACATACCGGTTGGCGAGACGGCTGTTCTGCTCACCGAGCTGCAGCATGTCCAGCGGTTTGTCTCCGCCGCCGAAGGCGCCGCGAGTCAGCCACCGCGGATCGTGCTCAGCGTGTCGTCGGGCGCACGCACCTATCTGACCGGGCCGGTCGCACCCGGACTATTGTCGCTGCGGTCGGGCAGCGCCTGATCTTTCATCGAACACTCGACTCGTTGGCTAGGCGCAGCGTTCGGCACGCGGCTGCGGGCACCAGCTGCCGGAGACGTGGTTGGTCCAATTCGCCGAGACAAGTTGCCGCCGCATTACCCCCTAGGGGTATATTGGCCTGTGTACGGCGGGCGCAAGCCCCAAATACGACCGGCTAGCGAGGAGTTCATCATGTCTGGTACCGACATTGCCGTCCTTGTGGGCGCGGCCCTGGCGATCGGTGGGTTAGCGTGGTACTTCTTTGCGCCGCGGCGCGCCCACGCCGCCGCGGTCAGCGACGGGGTGCAGCGGATCCAGGTGATGATCCGCGGTGGGTACAGTCCCAACGTGGTCCAGGTGCGCCAGGGCATTCCGGTGGAAATCGAATTCGACCGGCAGGAAACCGGGGATTGCAGCTCGCGGGTCGTGTTTCCCGACCTCCAGCTGTCGGCGGCCCTGCCCGCGCATCAGCGCACCACGGTCAGGCTCATCCCGCAACAGGCGGGATCGTTCGGATTTAGCTGCAGCATGAACATGATCTCCGGCACCCTGGTCGTCACCTCCGACGACCGGGCTGTGGCATCCGCCGAACCCGAAATGCCTTACGCTGCTTCGGGTAATGCGCCATCGGATCGCGTCGGCGAGCCTGCCGCCGCAGACGTTGAAGCTGCCCAGGCGCAAGAGCGACGCGCCGATATCGCCGACTTGACCCGCCGCGTAGCGATCGGCGCGGTGCTCACCGCGCCGGTGCTGTACGCGGTGATGGCTCATCCATTGGGCGCCGCCTGGGTGCCGGACCTGTTGCTCAACCAGTGGGTGCAGCTGACGTTGATCACCCCGGTGATGTTTTACGTCGGTTGGCCGATCCATCGCAGCGGCTGGCTGGCGCTGGCGCATCGCAGCGCCGACATGAACAGCCTTATCACCCTGGGCACCGTGGCGGCCTACAGCTACAGTCTGCTGGTCACCGTCGCCTCCGGGGCCTTGCCAGCCGAAGTGCGCGATGTGTATTTCGAAGCAGTTGGGGTGATCCTGACGCTGATCATGCTGGGCCGGCTGCTGGAAGCCCGCGCTAAAGCCGGCACCGGCGAAGCCATCCGCGCCCTACTGGGCCTGCAAGCCCGCACCGCCCGTGTCGTGCGGGACGGCGTCGAGACCGAGGTCGCGGTCGACGAGGTCATCGTTGGCGACGAGATCGTGATCCGGCCCGGCGAGAAGATCCCGGTCGACGCCACCGTGCTGTCCGGGCGATCCGCCGTCGATGAGTCGATGGTGACCGGTGAGTCGATGCCAGTCAGCAAACAGACCGGCGACACCGTCATCGGCTCAACCATCAACAGCACCGGCGCGTTGCGGGTCCGTGCGACGAAAGTCGGCGCGGACACCATGCTCGCCCAAATCATCCGCATGGTGCAGCAGGCGCAGGCATCGCGAGCCCCGATCCAGCGGCTGGCCGACGCGATCTCGGCATACTTCGTTCCGGTCGTGATCGCCACTGCGATAGTCACTTTCGTGGTGTGGTTTGTCGCCGGCCCAGCACCCACGTTGACACAGGCGTTGGTATCGGCGGTTGCGGTCTTGATCATCGCCTGCCCATGCGCACTGGGCCTTGCTACCCCATTGTCGATCATGGTCGGCACCGGCAAGGGCGCCCGCGCCGGCATCCTGATCCGCTCAGCCGAAGCGCTGGAGACCGCGCACCGCCTCGACGCGATTGTGCTGGACAAGACTGGCACCATTACCGCCGGCAAGCCGGCTCTGACCGATGTCCGCGTGACCGGGACAGTCCCGGAGAGGGAACTGCTCACGCTGGTTGCCGCCGCCGAAGTCGACAGCGAGCACCCTATCGCCGGCGCGGTGGTAGCCGGGGCCCGTGATCGCGGCATCAACATTCCCGCGGTATCGGCCTTCGACTCAATCACCGGCAAGGGGGTTCGGGCCACTGTCGCGGGCGTTACCGTGCTCGTTGGCACCGCGACTTTGCTGGCCGAAAACGGCATCGACACAGCGGAACTCGAGCAGATCAGCGCCGAGCTAGCGGCCGCGGGGAAATCCCCAATTCTGGCCGCGGTCGACAGCGAGCCGGCCGGGGTGATCGGTGTGGCCGATACCGTCAAGGACGATTCCATTGCGGCAATCGCCGCCCTGCGCAAGTTGGGCCTACAGGTCGTGATGATCACCGGGGACAACGCCCGCACTGCCGCCGCGATCGCCCGCCAGGTCGGTGTCGAGCGGGTGCTGGCCGAAGTCCTACCCGACCACAAAGCAGGCGAGATCCGCCGGCTGCAGGCCGAGGGTCGCCGGGTTGGCATGGTCGGCGACGGCATCAACGACGCACCCGCCCTGGCCCAAGCCGACGTCGGGCTTGCCATCGGCACCGGAACCGACGTGGCGATCGAAGCCGCCGACATCACCCTGATCTCGGGTTCGCTGGCTGGGGTGGTCACTGCGATCCGGCTCTCCCGTGCCACCATGCGCAACATTCGACAGAATCTGTTCTTCGCCTTGATCTACAACGCCGTCGGGATCCCGCTGGCGGCGGGCGTGTTGTATCCCATTTTGGGACTGCGGCTTTCGCCGATGATCGCCGCCGCGGCTATGGCACTGTCTTCGTTATCTGTGGTGGGTAACGCCAACCGCCTGCGCCGCTACCGGGTCGAACCGCTTGCTCCTGCGGAAGTACCCGCGGTCGACCCTCGGGTGGAAATCGGTGCCGCCCAGCGCGAACCGGTCGCTGGCTAAGGCTAGTCCTCGCGTACCGCGACGGCGACGCCGCCGCGGACGCCTACTGCCGGGGCGACGCCGCGCGCACCAGATCTTGCGGAGCACGGCGTCTAAAAGGGTAAATCGTCTTGATCCCGCGGCAGCGGGACGCCACCATAACTGCCACATCATCAGTCACAGGGGTACCAACGGGTCGGAAGGTTCTTTGTGCCCAGCTACGAGCGACAAATCCATTGTGCTCCTTGGGTTGTCGCTCTGAGTTGGGCAAACTGTGTGCCGCTCCAACCCAAAGATTTTTGTGGTAGAAGTGATTTCGCGGTCTGGGGTGCTGCTCTGGCCTTCCCACGCGCGCCATCCACCTATCGTCGCGGACATGCCGCAGCTATAGACGGGCCGGTCACTCCAAGGATTCGTTGAGAAAACGACAAGGCGTGCATCCGAGCCTTTTCTCCAAGTCCGCCACACCGCGGAAGGAGAGCGAGCAAACGATGAAGGTCGCGATCATCGCCAAGGCTGCCGCCGTCGCCGTGGTCGCCGGTGGTGTCGTCCTGGGATTGGCCGGCCCGACCAACGCGACGTCGGACACCATGTACGGCGACCCCGCGGCCGCCGCCAAATACTGGCGCTACCAGCAATATTGGGACGACTGCGTCCTCATGTCGAGCGCCGACGTGGTCGGCGAAGTGACCGGCGTGGAGCCCTCGGAGGAGGACATTATCGAGATGGCCCAGTCGACCCCGAGCTCGCAGGGCCCGGGTCCGATCTACACCCGGCCGGCTGATCCCACCGACCCGAATTCGGGCCAGGGCGCCTGGTTCAGGGACATCCCGACGTTGCTGGCGCGGTACAACGTGGGCGCCGTGATCATCAACGGAGACCTGGGGGGACTCGAGCAGCAACTGGGTTCCGGCCACAAGGTGATCGTCAGTGTCAATGCCGAACTCATCTGGCACAGGCCCGTCGAAGACAGGGACAGAAACGGCAACCCAATGCATAACCACACCGTGGTGGTGACCGGCGTCGACGCTGGTAGCGAAGTCGTGCACCTCAATGACAGCGGTAGCCGCCACGGAGCCGACGAGCAGATCCCGTTGGCGCTCTTCATCCAGGCATGGAAAACCAGCAGCGAGCTGATGGCGGTTACCACCTGACTCGACGCAAGGGACAGCATCACGACGTGCTCAAAGCGGTTGCAAGGCGAGTTGATCGTCAAATCGGCGATAGTTAGTCTGACACCAGCTCAAAAGGAGGTGGTGATGTCACTCGCCGCTGCGCGTGCCCGGGCCGAGCTGACCCGTAGTCGGTGCTAACGCTGACAATTCCGTGCAGCTCCACTACATCAGCATCGCCGCTCTGATCGCCCAAGCCGGTGGCGATCCCTGGGCGATCGATCGAAGCCTGCAGGCTGGTCGCCCTCTGCAGATTGCCGATCTGGCGGAGGCATTTCGCGAAGCGGGCCGATGCACCGTGGAGGCCAACAACGCATTCGAGCAAGCCCGCAACCGCTTCGACGCGGCCTGGCACCACCAAACTGGCGATCACCCGATCAATGATTCGGCCGAAGTGCAGCGGGTGGTCAAGTCCCTCGGCGCGCAGTCCCTGCAGTTACCCAAGATCGGCGTCGACCTGGAAAACATTGCCGCAGCGTTAGCCGAGGCGCAAAAGGCCGCAACTGGCGAGATCGCCGCTCTGGAAGCTCAGTTGCAGGAACTCGATAACTTGATTGGCCAAGCCGTCGAAATGGAAAAAGATGTCCACCTGAGCGCGGCAGACCGGGACGCACTCGATGCCTTTATCACCACCTGTGAAGACGACGCCATCCGCGACACCAAGGCCGCCCTGGGCCAGCTGCATTCGACACGCAACACCTATTCGGCCACGTTGCAAAGTTCATTGGCGACCCTGCGCACCGACGGCTACGACCCGTCAGCGACCGTGGACGACTGGATCGAAGGTCCGTTGAAACGTGGTGAGGCAAGGAATCTGGGTCCGATCGCCGGTACCGGCTCCAATCCGGGCATACCCGGAATCGGAGCGGCAGACTTGGGGGAAGTGGTTCAATTGCCCGACGGGACATACGTCGCAGTCTTCGGAGATTCGTTCTCCGGCGATAATGCTTACGACGGGACGCACTACCCATCGGTGGCCGTCCCGGTCACGTTCGACGATCAGGGTCGTCCGCATTTCGGCACGCCGCTGACTGGGCCGGACGGGAGTCTGAACGTGCTGTTCCCACCGCCTCCGCAAGCGGCCGGGAAAAACACCCTCCCCGCTGGAAGTATCCGGATGCGCGACGGCACCACCTACATGATGGCCACGGGCACAACCAACTTGAAGCCTGATGGCGGATCGTGGCTCACTCAGGTTAGCGGCGACCTCTCCCATGGCTGGCAGCCCATCGCAGGCTCGTGGCGTGCGCCTGGAGCCGCGCCAACCCAGATCAGCGGCTTCCAGGCCACAGATGGCAACGTGTACATCGCCGCCGACTCATTCGACCGCAGCCAAGGCGTCACCATGTACCGAGTCGACGCCAGCCACGTCACCGACCGCTCCGCCTGGCAACCCTGGACCGGCAGCGGGGCACACCCGAACAAGCCGCCGCCCCGCTCAGCCAGTCCCCCTACGGTGAACTCAGTTTCAGGGAAGTCGACGGCAAGGCGGTGCTGTCGGGATTCAACCAGGGGACTGGGAACGTCGAGATCCGTGTTGTGAATGACCCCACGAAAGTGTTGAGCGTTGGACCGACACTTGTTGCTCAGCAGAATAATTCGCGGGGGCCGAACTTTGTACCTCAGAACTACGGCGGATTCATCCTCCCTGGCTCCACGCTGGATAAGCTGAATCTCTTCGTCAGTCAATGGAACACGACAACCAACACGCCGTACAACACGCAGCAGTTTGCGGTGAACGCGAACCGCTAACTGCCGCCGATAGGACGAACATGACCAGTAGAGCGCTCGCTGTCGCTGCGTGGATCATCAGCGCTGTTGTGACCAGCTGTAACGCCCGCGCCGATACGCCTGCCTTTCCCGACATCAGCGGGTATTCGCCGGTAAACGTTGCGGACTACACGATCGCACTTCCCAACACGGGGCGCGCGCCGCTCAATATGGTGTTCTTCCTCACCCCTGATGGCATCACGTGCGACTTCTTCTCCGGGCAAGCGCAATGCACGGGAAATAACTTTCCCGCTGTCACGCCAGCCACTGGAGCTGGCACCGTGAACGCGATCGGGACTACCTCTGGATTAGCGCAATCCGGTGACCCGATTGCGCCCGATGGTCAAGTCTACGGGCATCCGCTCAAGACCCTGCCTGCGTTCCACTCCATCACGGTGAACGGTGTCATCTGCGGCGTGGACAACGCGGGCACCACGGCGTGCAAAGACTCGCAAGGCCGCGGCTTTGTGCTGTCGCCACATGGCTCCGGTTGGCTGCCTCACGTGTGATTGCTTTCCAGGGCAGGCCGCGGGCGCAACCAACTAGAATCCCGATGGCGGTCATGGCCAACCCGGTTAAGTGGCGACCTCCCCATGGCTGCGTAAGCACCCCAAACGCGATGGGCATGAGGCCGGCGCTGCCACGATCGCGCTCACCTTCAGCAACGCCGCAGCGAAAGTCCCGCGGTGTCCACGATCTGGCGGATCCTTACAGCACGAGGCTTGGCTACCCCCAACCGCACAAACGCCCCCAAAAACAGCTACATCCGTTTCCAAGCCGAACAGCCCGACGAACGCTGGCAACCCGACATCACCCATTGGCAACTTGCCGACAACACCGACGTCGAGATTCTCGACGTCCTCGATAATCACTTCCGGCTATTTGTAGGCGGCGACACCTTGCCGGTGTTCACGGCCAGCGACGTCGACAACAGCTTCACCAAAGCCGCTGCCGCCTATGGCAATCCGGCCAGCCTGCTCAGCGACAACGGGGCGGTGTTGCCCTTGACGTGGATCAGCGGGTGCATCTCCTTCGCACCGACCTAGAGCATTTTCACGGCGTTGGCTCAAGCGCGAGACCCCACGGCGTGGTGACGTTGGTGAGCGGTTCGGGCGGTGGGTCGGTGAGCGCGATGGGGTCTCCGGCGAGGCTCGCGGTGCCGCGCCCCTCGAACAGCGCGACGCACGGCTTGCCGTCCAGGCGGGAGGGAAACCGGACACCGCCGGCACCTCGATCAAAGAGGTCCGCGGCGATCGCCTGCGTGATGGCCCGGCGACTGGTGGTGATCTCATGTAGATCGAGGTGCTCCAGGTTGTGCTCAAGCAGCAGTTCGACATGGCGATCTTCGATCGCCTGGCGTGTGGGCACGTCGGTGAGATCGATCACGGGGCCCTCGAGCTCCAGGACCGTGGGAACGAGAACGTGCTGGATGCGCCACTGCGCGGTGACTGGCTTCTCAATGAAGTCTTGGGCGGCCTCAGGTCCGTAGCGCTCGATATGTCGGCGCAGCGCGCCAAGGTTCGGCCGGAAGTCGGCGAGCACCTCGCGGAGACAGGTTTCGGCCAAGTCAGCGCAATACAGCGTGCGAAAGCGCCGGCAGATGTCGTCGAAACGATGACTGAATTGGTACAGCTCCAGCGGAGTGAAGCCTAGCGGGTCGGCGTAATAGCCGACCCGCCACAGGATTCGCCCCTCGTCGGGCGTCACGATCACGCCTGGAAGCTGGCGACCTGCCGTGCGGCCCGTACAACCGTCGCAAACTCCGCGGTGTCGATCGCCGCACCGAGCACCTCGATCGGCGCCCGATCGTCCAGGCGCGTGTTGGTGCCAAAAAGCCACGCCCGCGCCGTCTTGTCGTCGTAGGCATCGACGAGCATCCTGACGACCTTGTAGCCCTCACGTAGCCGGCGTTCGGTCGCGCCGTGAGGTTGCGGGCCTCCCTGGCGCGCGTAGCGGCCGATTTGCTTCGCGTCGGCCAAGCCCGCCATCGCCGCCGCGACGCGCTGGCCGACAGCCTGTTGCAGATACGCGGCGATCTGGCGGATCGAAAGCGTCGCTGCCTCGTCATCGAGCCGCTGCGCCGCTGAGACGGTCAAGACCGGCATGTCGCACCTTCACCTTCTGGGTTGGTCTACGTGTGATATTACCGAGTAGACACCCAATAACGCACCCTCAAACTACACTCACTAGCCTACCAGTCCTGGCCGATGCATCACAGTCGGAACCTCCCTCATCGCTCCTACGTCCCCGTCAGCCCATGTCGAGCTTGTCCGGTTACATCGCCGCTAGGGACACGGACGGAGCCGTTGGTATGCCAATGATTCCCGGGCTTGGTCTAGAGGGCCTTGAAACGCTATGCGGCCGGGAGATTTTCGGAGGTCAACGAGCATTGACGGCACGGCATACGGTGAGCGTTCCCGCTGCGGTTCATTTTGGGCATGGATGCTTGCCACGGCCCGTGATGTTAAGTCGATCTGGACGCAACTTTAGATTTGGAAATGCCCTCTGAACTGGGTTCTTGTTGTGGAGCTAAGGGGATTCGAACCCCTGACCTACTCGATGCGAACGAGTCGCGCTACCAACTGCGCCATAGCCCCTGATCGCTAGCAGGCTACCAGCCGCGACGACCAGCGGCCGAACTGCCGGCCCTACTGGCCGACGGCCCGCGGCAGGTGGCGCGGCCAGCCGTAGTTGCGCATCGAGCCCGGGTGATCCAAGTGCTCGAAGATCGGGTCTTCGTCGTCGATCTCGAGGACCACTGCGCCGGGACGCCGCAGCCGCGACGGCACCACGTCGTAGTCGCGGTCGTGGGTGTTTTCCACGCCGGCCCGCGCCCGAGCTATCCGTTGCATGCGGCGGCGACGCACCTTCTCCTCGATCCGGGTCTGCCGGCGCAGATAGGCCAGGTAGAGCATCGTCACACAGGTTGCGCTGCCGAATAACCACCAGGCGAGCGACGTCACCTCGAAGGCGGTAACCGCCGAGCCCACCAGGATCACCGCCATCGCCATCAACACGCGCCGGCGAAACACGTACTTACGGGCGCTGACTGCGGCGGCGGTCTTCGTGTCGTACCGGCGGCGCCGCGAGGAACCCGGCGTGAAGCTCACCGGCGCCTCGTCGTCCTCCTGTGGCTCCAGACCGGAGGAGTCCTCGACGTATTCGTATTCGTCGTCGGCACGCTCGTTACGCTCCCGCTCGGCGCCCCGGGCGGCGAACAGCTCCGCGGTGTCAAGATCAGCATCTTCGGCGGGGTCATCTGCAGCGTGAACGTCAGCCTCATCGAGTCGGCTATCCACTGCCAACGGCGTAGGTTCGGTGATTCGGTCGCTGGCCCCGGCGGGAAGGACTCCCGCATTTTCGTCGACCACATCGACATCCAGGTAATCGGGCTCGGCGACCCCGGCTTTCGGGGGGGCGACCGTCATCAGGATCGCGCCAGTGGGGCGCGCGTCGTCGGCAGCCTCGACCGGGCAGGTTGCCTGGTCGGCATCCTGGTCGATGTCCTCGCCCTCGTCGTTCTCGTCGACCTCAGGCTTCCAGTGCGGGTCGCTGCGGTGGCCGGCGGCGGGCCCACCACGCTTGAGTAGTCGGGCGCTGGCACCGCCGTTGAGTACCCGAGTCGCCAAGGCGACATCGCTGGTGCGCCGGACCGCGTCACGTTTGCTGATCAGCATGGGCACCAGCACGAACAGCCAGAGCACCACGAGCGATATCCACAACAGCGACTGCGGGATGCTTGGCATGATGTCCTGCTCTCCTCGGTTTCGATCTCCGCGATGGCGTCTCGTGGGCCAGCTCGGGCCGGTCGACGTGACCAGGACAATTACACACCTGTAATTTGTCTCTCACAAGCACCACACGCCACACGTGTCGCGCCAGTCACAGGCCCCGAGTCAGGGATAGCCGGCGTGGCCGTCGCGGATCAGCCTCGACACGACCGATCCGTTGACCTCTTCAGCGGTAAGCGCCACCAATACGTGGTCGCGCCATTCGTTGTCGACCTGGAGGTAGCGGCGCAACAGCCCCTCCTCGCGAAAGCCCACCTTGGCCAAAACGGCCCGGCTGGCCGCATTTTCCGGGCGTACGGTGGCCTCCACCCGATGCAGTCCCACCGGGCCGAAGCAATGGTCAAGGCCCAGCGCTAACGCCGCGGTGGCTACCCCGCCTCCGGTGTGCGCGCTGCTCACCCAGTAGCCGATCCAGGCTGATTTCAGCGCCCCATGGGTGATGTTGCCGATGGTCAATTGGCCGCAGAATTGCCCGTCGAGCTCTATCGCGTACGGCAGCATGCGGCCCTTGCGCGCCTCCGATCGCAGACCCGAACACACCGCCGGCCAGGCGGCGACCGAATGCCGGATGGTCCATTCGCCTTCCGTGTTGGGCTCCCACGGTTCCAGGTGTACCCGGTCGGCCAGCCGGATTCGGCTCCACTGGCCGCCGTCGCGCAGCCGTACCGGCCGCAACCACACGACTCCCGCCGCGACCCGTAGCGGTCCGACGCCCATCGGCCAGCCCGGATGCCGGTAACTGGAGCGCAAGAGGTTCACGAACGCTGCCGTGTCGCGATCAGCCGTGCTGAGCCAAGAAGGCGACGTCGACGATCTCGCCAGTACGAATCTGCTCAGCTCCGGTGGGGACCACAATCAGACAGTTTGCCTCGGCCAGTGTGGCCAGCAAGTGCGATGACGCTCCGGGCGCCCCGCCCAGCGCCTGCACCAGGTATTCGCCGCTTTCCTGATCACGCATCAATTGACCGCGCAGGTACCCCTTGCGCCCAGCCACCGACGTGATCGGCGAAAGAGTGCGGGCCTGCACAATGCGGCGCATGGGCTGCCGTTTACCCAGCGACAGCCGGATCAATGGCCGGACCATCACCTCGAAAACCACCAGGGCACTGACCGGATTGGCCGGCAGCAGAAACGTCGGAACGCGATCCCGGCCGAGCTGTCCGAACCCCTGAACCGATCCCGGATGCATCGCGACCCGGACGACTTCCATGTCACCGAGCTCGGAAAGCACCGCGCGGACGGCTTCTGCGGCACCACCGCCGACCCCTCCGGCGATCACGACGACCTCCGCCCGGCTGAGTTGACCCTCGACGATCTCACCGAGCTCCTTGGGGTCGTTGCTGACGATGCCGACCCGGTTCACCTCGGCTCCCGCATCCCGACCAGCAGCCGCCAACGCATAGGAGTTGACGTCATACACCTGCCCGTTGCCTGGGGTCCGCGAGATGTCGACCAGCTCGCCGCCTACAGCCATGACCGATAGCCGCGGACGCGGATGCACGAGCACCCGTTCGCGGCCGACTGCAGCTAGCAGCCCCACCTGGGCGGCGCCGATCACGGTGCCGGCGCGCACCGCAACGTCACCCGGCTGCACATCGTCGCCGGCATGCCGCACGTAAGCACCCGACGGCGCACCGCGCAGCACTCGCACGCGCGACATCCCGCCATCCGTCCACCGCAACGGCAACACCGCATCAGCCAGCGTCGGCAGCGGCGCCCCGGTCTGCACCCGAGCCGCCTGGCGGGGCTGCAGCCTGGTCGGGGTACGGGCGCCGGCTTCGATGGTGCCCATCACCGGCAATGTCACCACGTCGCGGCCCTCCAGGCTGGCATCATCGGCGAACAGTTCGGTCCCGCCGGAATCACCAACGCCCTGCACGTCGACGCTGCGCACCGCATAGCCGTCGATCGCGGCCTGATCGAAGCCGGGTAGCGGGCGCTCGGTCACTACTTCTTCGGCGCACATCAGCCCCTGTGACTCAGCAATCGCAACCCGCATCGGCCTTGGGGCCACCGCGGCGGCCGATATCCGGGCCTGCTGCTCCTCCACAGAACGCACAGCGCGCCTTTCCGTCGAGCCAGTTAGGCGAGCTGGGCGCGATCGCCCGGCTCGCCCCGAGGGCGGGCCGTCACACTGTGCCCGGCTACTGCTCGGTCAGACCCAATCGCGCCACCAACCATCGCCGCAACTCCGGGCCGTAATCGTCACGATCCAAAGCAAAGTCAACCGCAGCCTTGAGGTACCCGCCGGGATTTCCCAAGTCGTGTCGGGATCCACGGTGCACAACTACGTGGACCGGGTGGCCCTCGGCGATCAGCACCGCGATAGCGTCGGTGAGCTGCACTTCACCGCCGGCACCCCGGTCGATGCGGCGCAACGCATCAAAGATCGCCCGGTCCAGCACGTAACGCCCGGCCGCGGCATACAACGACGGGGCGTCCTCGGATTTCGGCTTTTCCACCATGCCTTTGACCCTGAGCACGTCAGGCAAATCCGCGTCGGCGACAGGCTCGACGTCGAAAACCCCGTAGGCGCTGACCTCCTCAGGGGTCACCTCGATGGCACACAACACCGTGCCGCCCAGCCGGGCCCGCACCTTCGACATGGTCCGCAGTACACCTGTCGGCAGCACCAGGTCATCGGGCAGCAGCACCGCGACCGCGTCCTCGTCGGCCGTCAGCGTCGGCTCCACGCAGCCAATGGCGTGCCCCAAACCGAGCGGCTCGGCCTGCACCACCGACTCCACCTTGATCAGCTCCGGGGCGCGGCGCACCTTGGCCAGCATGGCCGTCTTCCCACGGGCCTCCAGAGTGCCCTCCAAGACCAGGTCTTCGACGAAGTGCGCGACCACACCGTCCTTGCCCTCGGAGGTGATGATCACCAGCCGTTCGGCGCCGGCTGCAGCCGCTTCGGCGGCCACCAGCTCGATCCCGGGCGTATCGACCACCGGCAGCAGCTCCTTGGGCACCGTCTTGGTCGCGGGCAAAAACCGCGTGCCCAGGCCGGCGGCAGGGACGATCGCCGTGAACGGGACCGGATCTTCGGATGACATCGTTCACACGATAACCCCCGCCGGGTTTGCCGAGTCGGTCCGGCGTGCGCAAGTGCCGGCCTGTCATCGTTGAGGTCATGACAAGCGCGGGCAAAGCGGCGTTGCGGAAACGGCTGAGCGCCGCCCGGCGCCTGGTTGCCGACGACGTTCGGGCCGCCGAAGCCGTGCTGTTGAGCCGATACTTGGAGCCGATGGTGAGCAGCGGCGCCACGGTCTGCGCCTACGTGCCGGTGCGCACCGAGCCGGGATCGATGCAGATGTTGGAAATGTTGCTGCGCCGGGCGGGGCGAGTGCTGCTGCCGGTAGCGCGCACAACCGACGACAACGTCCCAGTCCCGTTGCTGTGGGGCGAGTACCGGCCGGGTGCGCTGGTCAGCGGACGGTGGGGGCTGCTGGAGCCTCCCGAGCCCTGGCTGCCGGAGTCGACGGTCGGCGAGGCCGGCGTGGTGGTGGTGCCGGCGCTGGCCGTCGATCGTCGGGGCGTGCGGCTGGGCAAGGGTTTGGGCTTCTACGACCGCTCACTGGCCGGCGCCGACTCGCAAGCACGGCTGATCGCGCTGGTCCGCGATGAGGAACTGGTGGACGAGCTGCCGTCAGAACTGCACGACGTGCGCATGACTCACGCGATCACACCCGGGCGCGGGGTGATCGCCTTTCCGGTGAGGGAATGATCGAGCTCACGTGGCGGTTCTAGCACTTGAAACGGTAGAGTGCTAACCCAAGTGACATTATCCGGAGGTTGTTGTGCCGACTTATAGCTACGAGTGCACCGAGTGCGCCGACCGCTTCGACACTGTGCAGACCTTCACCGACGATGCGCTGACCACGTGCGGGAAATGCTCCGGTCGGTTGCGCAAGTTGTTCGGCTCTGTTGGTGTGGTGTTCAAGGGCAGTGGTTTTTATCGCACTGACAGCCGCGACTCAGCCAAGAAGTCAGAGACCGCGACCAACGGGTCTTCGACCAGCAGCCCAGCCACGAGTTCAAGTTCGGGATCGAGCGAGAAGTCAAGCAGCCCCACACCGTCCCCGGTGGCCGCTTCTAGCTAGCGGAAATAGGCCGCGAGCCATTAGCCGAGGTGGGCAAAGCCCGACTTGAACGCTGCGGTCAGCAGCCCCAGACCGGTGTTGCCGATGCCCGAGATGGTGTTGCCCAGGTTCAGTACACCCGATTGCAGTGGCCCGTAATTCTGGAAGCCGGAAGTGCCGCCCAGCGATGCGTTCGGCACCGCGTTCCAGAAGCCTGAGAGGCCAGACCCGACATTGCCCAAGCCCGATGAGCTGCCGGCACCGCTGTTGAAGAAACCCGACGACGGGGCGGTGGTGGAACTCTCTGAGCAGCCCACCCCAACCGGGTTCTCCACAGGCGACTTATTCATCGCCACCGTCGGCGCCCCGCAACGCCTACCGTGTCCGGCGTGGCACACACATCGCTGAATCCGAGCCTGATCAGCCGGCTATCGACGTCGTTGCGGCCGGACTGGACGCGCACCATCCTGGCCCGGCGCGTCGCAGCGGGCGGTCTTGTGGTGCTCGCCGGCATCGCAGCGCTGCGGTCGAATACCCACCCCAGCGGTCTCGAGGTGGTGGTGGCAGCACGCGACCTGGCTCCGGGCGCGGCATTGACCGCTGATGATCTTCGACTCGAAACGCGTTTGGCGCCAACGCTTCCCGACGGCGCGCAAACCGACCTGAGGTCAGTCGTCGGCACGACACTGGCCGGCCCGACGCGGCGCGGCGAGGTACTGACTGATGTACGAATCTTGAGCAGCCGACTGGCCGAGACCGCGGCCGGGTCCGGTGCGCGCATCGTGCCGCTCCATTTAGCCGACAACGCGCTGATCGACCTGGTTCGGGTCGGTGACGTCGTCGACGTATTGGCGGCGCCGCTGAACGAGGCGCCGGCAAATGCGCGGGTTCTGGCCACCGACGCCATCGTGGTACTGATCTCGGTCCAGCGCGAGACTCAGGCAGCTGACGACGGCCGGGTGGTCTTGGTCGCGCTGCCAGCCCGGGTGGCGAACGTGGTAGCCGGTGCGGCGCTAGGCCAGACGGTAACCGTCGTTCTACACTGAGCCGGTGGCCTGCGGAGCCGATAGCCCGGGTACCAACGTCAACATCGCCTCGCCGTCCGACGCCAGCTGCGGCATTCGTCCGAGCGCCCCCCTACTAGCTGCAGACTTCGATCTTGGCGGTCCCCGGCTCTCCGCCAGCGTCCGTCGCCGTACCGAGCAAATACACGAGTTGATCAGCAACGAGCTCTCCAACGACGACGAAGCTATGCGCGACGCGGTGGTGGCTATCTCCGAAGCCGGGAGCATGCCGTTGCGAGCCCTCGTCACGGTGCTGGCCGCACAACTTGGCCCCAACCCCGACACCTGGCAGGTCACCGTCGCGGGAGCAACCCTCGAGTTGATCCATCAAGCGGCGCTTTGCCACAACAATGTCGCGCAGCCGGGCGAGGTACGCCGCGGAGCGTTCGGCGGCAACGCCCACTGGAACAACAACATCGCAATCCTCACCGGCGACTACCAGTTCGCGATGGCCTCGCGCCTGGGCTCGCGGCTGGGTCCGATAGCTTTTCGGGTCATCGCCGAGACCTTTGCCGAGCTGGTCACCGGTCACATGTACGAAATCCGTGGCGCCGCGCCAGATGTCGACTCAATTGCGCATTACCTGCAGACCGCGAGCCAGAAGCGCGGCGCGCTCGTCGCAGCCGCCGGGCACTTGGGAGCGACGTTCGCCGGTGCGACTGACGAGACGATTCTTCGCCTCACACGGCTCGGGCGCCTCATCGGCACCGCATCGCAGATTGCGGACGACATCATGGGAATCGCCAACGACTTCGATAAGTCCGGCGATGTACCCGGGATTCATCGGTGGAATGGTGAGCACACGTTGCCGGTGCTCTACGCGCTGCGTGAGCCCGGGCCCAACGCAGATCGCCTGCGCAAGTCACTCGCCGACCCGATCGACGAAGACAAGATCGCCGAAGCCATCACCCTGCTGCGATGCTCGACGGCCGTGCTAGCGGCAAACGATGTGCTAGCCAGCTACGCCGCACAGGCCCGCGAAGAGCTTGCCGGCTTACCTGCGTGCGCGGCTCGCCAGGCCTTTTTCGAACTGATCGACTCCACGATCTCCCGGTGCACCTACCACAGCGCGGCCACACCGCGTGAATCGCCCCCTGGCCGGTCGGGTAATCACTGACTACCTCGCCTCGCGCGCAACCTCAGCTCTTTCCCGCGTCAACGCTCCTTTTCGCAACCAGTGATGTCATCACAACAGCCCACGCACCAAGCAGCTATCCCGCCACGCGAATTGGCAGCTAATAACCCGTCATCTCAACATATCCATGGCCTTTGATCGGACCGTCTCGATAATGCCCTTCAAAGGATGCGGCGCCTTCCCAATAGGGCGTAGTCCCCCGCCACTCTTGGTCGCGTATCAACGCGGCTCCAGTCAGCCTCAAACCAATCCGCTTTATCTCGATTTGCCAGCCAATGGGGTAGGTAGTGTGGCTGTAGGAACTGGTCCAGTGATCGTGCGCCGTTATGCGCCAATCGGACAGGCTTAGGTGTGTGACCGTGCCGTCGCCCGCAACAAATGTGCCACCCGAAAACGGACTGAATTCGCCATTTTTCCGCCGCAGCTGATAAATCATCAAAGCCGCCCCATTGTTGAATTGCAGCCCAAACCAATCCCACCCCAAATCATCGGCCGCCAAAGCGCCGGAAAAATACTCATGATCTTTCCAACTCACACCGGTGACAGAAAAACTTTCGCCATTAACGGTCACAGTGCCCCGCGTCGCCTGCCGTAGTAACGAATAGTAGTAGGACGCGGTTTCGGCATGTTCACTCTTCACGCTCAAGCCCGCATTACCGTGCAGAATGGGCGGCAGTGTTTGGGTTAGACTCAGTTCCAGAGCGGTGTGTTGCGTTTTCGCAGATAACGTGACCGACTTATTTTCGCTCTCGCGAGCGTACCAGTCTCCAACCCACACGCCATAGGGTTCCGCCGTGGCCCCGGCCATGCCTAATGCGGCCCGGCCAAATCTTTCTACCGGATAGAAGCCTCCTTTGGCGATATCGCTAATCGCAAAATTCGCCATATAAATCTGATTGGTGCGCCAAGACGAGCTGCCTTCCACTATCATTGCTTCAGCGGTTGGCGCCAAAGCCTTGCGGAAGAAAGTAAGCTGGTAGCCGAAAAGTCTCCCACCAGCGGTTTCCAGATTCCCAGTGTAATACCACCATTCCCCCTGGTAATCTTCATGCGGCCCAAAATCACGTGGGAATTGAATGGCACCCGGTTCGCTGGCTATGGCATACCCGGAAGCATCCTGATCTGCCAAAATGGCAAGTAGGGATTCAGCAGCTATACCATCCGCTTGCGGCTGTTGCCACCGCCACAGAGCCGCTGCCCCGACCAGTACAATAAGAACGGCCAACCCGATTTTTCTCATGCGCTATCATTCCTCATGAATAGCCGCGCTAATGCTCATCTTGCCCAAACGCAAAGCGGGATATACGCCGGCCGCCAGGGCGGCCGCCACCGCCACCAAAAAGGCTACGCTGAAATACTCCGTTGCAAGCTGCATATGCATGGTCCAGCCAAATGACCTTACGTTAATAATGTAGACAAGAATCCAAGCCAATACGACACCCGTGGGCATGGCTATCAAGCCTGCCAGCGTGCCCATTAACATGGTACGAATCAATGTCAATCTCCATAATTGACGAACGGTCATCCCCACGGCCCGGAAAATACCTACCTCACGAGCGCGCTCTAGTTCCAAACTCATCAATGCACTAAGTACACCGATAAATGCCACAACAGTGGCCACTAATTGTAGAGCTATGGTGATCGCAAAGCTCCGATCAAAGATAACCATCGACGCTTCGCGAACGCTACGACTTGATTGGATTACAATGTCCTCACGCCCGGCGAGCTTGGCTCGCAGCTGATCCAACAGAGTTTCCACGGTCACGCCTGGTTTTGCGAAGAGGAACATCGTTGTCACGTTCGCATCCCGCCACCTATTTCGATAGCTGGCCTGATCCATAAGAACGACTCCCTGATCTGAGGTGTAGTCAGCGAAAACAGCCAGCACGGGGAAGGCAAGTGGCCCGGAATCGGTCATGAGAGTGATGGGTCCTGGCGGGATACTCAAATGCTGACGCGATACCAAGGGTTCCGATAACATCACACCTTCCCCAGCCAGGAAACGTGACCACAGAGTTGCTTGGTCCCCGCCAATCCACCGATATGGCCGCTTGCCATCGGACATATCGCCCGTGACCGCCATCAATTCAACGTCGCGCCCCCAGGCCGGGGCAAAAGCGGTCGCATACCGCGCGGTAACTGCGTCACGGACTCCCGGCCATTTGCTCAAAATCCCGACAACATCTGGAGGAAGATTACCGCTGGGACGACCGGAGGTTAGGGTGGGCGGGGATACATAGATATCTGCTTTCAGGGTCACTTCTAGCCAGTTGGCCAGGGTTCGCCGGAACGAACCCACCGACATGGACACGCCCACAATCAAGGCGACGGCCATCATCAAAGCGGCTATAGCGACAGAGGTACGACTCAATGACCGCTCAATATCACGGGGGGCCATTCGTCCTAGCGGCCCGAGGAAGCGGCCGAGGCCGGGAGCTATGCGCAACATCACCAGCCGGGTCAGTGGCGGCGTGGTCAGCGCAAAGGCGATCAGAACGGAAAAGAGGCCAACAAAGGCCATGATCAAGTTATCGGCCGGCCACCACAGCATCAAGACGCCAAAGCCACCTAGGCCTAACCATGACGCCCACAACCACGGCATCAGTCGCGCGACCTTGCTTTCCAGGGAGGAGCGTCGGAGCGTGCTCGCAGGGGTAGTGCGCATCGCTTCTATAGCGGGGGGTATCGTGGCTACAATGGCAGCCAAGATGCCACACAGCAGCCCTTTCAATATGCTCCCGTGGGACACCGCCACGTTGCGAACATTGACAATGAAATAAAAATCATTGAGCGTTCGGGTCACCAGGTTGGTCACCCCTTCACCGAGCCAAATTCCGAATAAGAGGCCCACGCCAGTGCCAATCAGTCCGGCAATAATGGACTCGGTCATTATCAGCCAGAACATTTGCAATCGAGTCACGCCCAGACAGCGCAAGATGGCAAATAATGGCCGACGCTGGATGACATTGAAAGTTACGGTGTTGTAAATCAAGAAAATACCAACAAGTAAGGCGATCAAACTGAGTGCCGTCAAGTTGATCGTAAACGCTGAGGTCATCTGCCTGATACTGTTGGTTCTCGCATCGGCGGTTTCTAGACGCACGCCGGGTGGCAAACGGGCTGCGATTTGTGTCGCCGTGGCTGAGTCTTCGATGATCAAATCGGCGTGACTGAGTTTGCCGGGCATATGAAAAAGCTCTTGAGCGGTGGCGATGTCGGCGATGATAAGATCACGTGATTTTTCTTTGGTAATTTCGTCGGGTGTCGCCATCAAGCCAACTAAGGTTACAGTGGTAGGTGTGCCCGCCACTTGCAGGGTAAACTTGTCACCCAGCGCTAACTGATATTTCTCCGCTGTGCCTTGACTGATAATGACCGCATTAGGCTGCCCTAAGAACTTAACTAATACTGATACATCTTGCTTTCGCCATAAAGTCCAGCGGAAAGGGGGCTCCGCAAAGGCGTCGACGCCCATTAGCCGCATAGCGTGATTGCCCATTCTTGGGGCCAACACATACCCCTCAATTACGGGAGCGGACAAATCATATCCCGCTTTGCGCAGATTGACATAGAGCTGTTCGTCGAGCCCAGCAGATCCCCCCACCAAGCGATGGGTGGTTTTCCCGGTAACGGCTTCGGTTGAGAGGTCAAACGCACGTTGGGCAGAGCTACTCGAAAGATCGATGGCTACGATCATGGCTACTCCCAGACCGATTCCCAAGATCAGAAGGACATATTGAAATGGCCGTTGCCGCAGCCGGCGCCAAGCCATGTGCAGCAACGGAGCATAAGCCAGAAATGCTCGACTATTCGCGTATTTCATATCATGGATATTGGACAGGTAGGCTGAGAGATATTGTTTTCTTGGGACTGATCGGATATCAATTTTCCGCCCGTTAAGGTGAGAACCCGATCAGCATGATTCACGACGGCCGGACTATGGGTGGCCATAATCAAGGTTTTACCGGCTTGACGGGTGAGGTCAAGCAGGACGGCCAATACCACGTCGCCGGTGTCGTTGTCGAGGTTGCCCGTCGGCTCGTCGGCGAGGATTAGCATGGGATCATGCGCCAGTGCTCGAGAAATAGCCACACGCTGTTGCTCTCCACCGGACAGTTTATCTGGAAAAGTATCTTCGCGGCCGGCTAGGCCCACTTTCTCTAAGAGGTCGCGGGCGACAATGGCAGCTTTTCGGTGCTTTATTCCGGCCAGCTCCTGAGGCAGGGTAATGTTTTCTAGCACGGTTAGCGTAGGAATGAGGTTGAAAAATTGGAAAACCATGCCGATGTGGTCGCGCCGAAAGAGCGTCCGGTTCCGCTCGCTAATTTTTGTGAGAGCAAAGCCGTGAATTATCACGTCGCCGCTGGTTGGCTTTTCGATGCCGCTGATGAGGTTGAGTAAGGTGCTTTTACCGCTACCACTCTGCCCCAATATCGCCACGAACTCACCTTGCGCAAAATGGGCAGTGATGTCGTCTAAGACGAGTCGTTGGGTTTCGCCTTCTTGGAAAGTTCTGCTTAAATTCCTGAGCTGGACGGCAGGTGGCTCGCGCATGAAGGTCCTTTTTCCGGTCGCTTCCAGTATTGTAGTTCAGACCGTGCACGACCGCATGTGTTCGCAATATACGGCTGCCGGTTGAGTGTTAGCGGGAAGTTCGACTGTGCCAATACACGGGGATGCCGTCGGGACCACCATCGATCGAGTAAGAGCCGCAACGCCACGTTTGGAACGCAGCCGTACGCCACGCCCCGCTAGTGCCCTCGGGCGGCGCTGCCCGAGGAGGTCGAGGTGTTAACGACGATCCAAACCTAGGCCAGAGACGACGCGACTGGCCGGGTTTTCATCCGTCGTCAAGGCGCGGTCTCGGCCCAATTTCACCGCCAATGCCGGACAACCCCTTACCACCTGAGTGCCACGGCAACCGCCCGCCCCCGCTGCGCCCTGTTGCCACGCGCAAGGGCGGCCCCACATACTCAGCACACCCAAGCGGAACCAGTGCACCCAAATGAGGCACCGTCCAGCGGCATTTGCTGAGTTTCCTCCTCGGTTGGTCAGGTCGATTGCTCCACGAGGTTTGGAGGATCTTTTGCGGTTCGGGCGTTTTATGGACGAACCACTCCGGATGCGCGGCGTGGGCGTGTAGGACGCCAGCGTGCTTGTCGCGGACTGCGCGTCAGTCACAGCGTCGACCTCGCATTGATATCCGCGCTCACGGAGAGCATCTCCAAGATGAGGTAGATATCGGCGTCCGGGTGTTGCTCGAAATGGGCGGCCAGGCTGGGTCTCCAGATCTGAGATCTGGCGGTTCGGCTCGGCGATGATGCCGACGGCGGCCGGGTGGTGGCCCGAACGCGTTGCTCACCGCTTGCGGTGGGGCCAGCTGCTCGGACCGTAGTGCGGCCCGCGCTTGGCGGGCGCGCTCGGCGATACCAGTCATCACCGATAAAGATCATCGATCGCCGCCTTCTTTGGGAATTCAGCTGTCGATCAACTTATTTCGAGCCGAGGCACCCAGCGGCAACCTAGTGGATCAGTGCTCAGAACCGGCACGACGTCAAACCAGCGCTACGGGCCACCCAATCAACCCGCCGAGGCACGAACTAGCCTTAGAAGTCGGCCATCACTTCTGCCTGAACAAGTGCTCACCGACCGGCGGCTCGGTTGATCAGCCTCACTCGACGAGCGGCAAATACCCGCCAAGGCCACGCTGATCGATTCCCATGAGGCGGCTCCCGACACAGGATTTCGCCAAGCGCGTTCGCAACAGGTACGGGGGAACGCAAATATTCCGGATCACAAAGTCACATCGTCGTGTGGTAAATGACACCTAGTGAGCTAGTTTTTTATAGTCCCAGTCCTGAACTTCGGAAGATGCCCACTGCAGAAAGGACAGCTGCATGTTTAAAGGATTCAAGGAGTTTCTCGCGCGGGGCAATATCGTCGACCTGGCTGTCGCGGTGGTCATCGGTACCGCGTTCACGGCGTTGGTCACCAAGTTCACCGATAGCATTATCACGCCGTTGATCAACCGGATCGGCGTCAACCAACAATCTGACGTCGGCATCCTGAAAATCAGCATTGGCGGCGGCCAAACCATCGATTTGAACATCCTGCTGTCTGCGGCCATCAACTTCGTGCTGATCGCCGGCGTGGTGTATTTCCTGATCGTGCTGCCCTACAACACGCTGCGCAAGCGGGGCGAGGTCGAGCAGGCGGACGACGCACAAGTCGTCCTGCTAACCGAAATTCGTGACCTGCTGGCACAAACGAACGGGTCCGGCCCGTCCGGCAAGCATGGTACCGAGCCAACTGCGTCGGTGTCGCCACCCCCGAACTACGGACCCCGCGCGGACACCTGAGCCGCTGGGTCACCGAGAATTAGATCTCGAGGCTCGATAGCTTCCCGATTATGTGAGCAGCCAACGGATTCAGCGTCGCCATGCCGTCACGCACGGCGTAGCGGGAACCGGCGAGGTTGACCACCAACGTGCTGCCGGATACGCCGGCCAAGCCTCGTGACAATCCGGCGTCGGTGATGCCCGCCGACAGTCCGGAGGCCCGGATGGCCTCGGCGATACCTAGGATTTCCCGGTCCAGGATCTCGCGGGTGGCCTCGGGGGTGACATCACGGGGCGTCACTCCGGTTCCACCCACCGACACCACCAAGTCGACCCCGCCGATCACCGCGGTGTTCAATGCGTTGCGGATTTCGACCTCGTCGGCCTCGACCGCGACCACGCCGTCAACAACGAAACCGGCCTCGGTGAGCAGCTCGGTGACCAGCGGCCCGCTGTGATCCTCGTCGCCATGGGCGGTGCGATCGTCGACGACGACGACAAGTGCCCGCCCAACTACCAACTCCGCACCCTGTTCCATGGGGGAAACCGTATATCCGAGTTCTGACAACGATGCGTCTGCCTTCATCACTGCTCCGCCTTACCCAGCGTTACCTGTACCGTCCGGCTGCCACCCGAAGGATCTTGGAAGGTCAGCGCCACCTTGTCACCCGGCGCCTTGGACCGCACGGCGGCAACCAGCGCGTCAGCACTGTTGATCGGGCGGTCTTCGACCTTGGTGACGACGACTCCCTTGGGGACTCCGGCATTAGCGGCGGCGCCGCCTTGCACCACCTCGATGACCTTGGCGCCCGGTATTCCCTTGTCCGTGGTCACCTGCACTCCCAACGAGGCATGTGTCGCCTTGCCGGTGCTAATCAGCTCGTCGGCAATGCGCTTGGCCTGATCGACCGGAATCGCGAAGCCGAGTCCGATGGAACCGCTCTGCGCGTCACCGGAATCCGCCCCCAGGGTGGCGATGGCGGAGTTGACGCCGACGAGTTGGGCGTTCATGTTGACCAACGCACCGCCGGAGTTGCCGGGGTTGATCGCGGCGTCGGTCTGAATGGCGTCCAACACCGTGTTCTGATTACCGGCTTCGCCCGTCGTCGACACTGGACGGTTCAGCGCACTGACGATTCCCGTCGTCACGGTGCCGGCCAGGCCCAGCGGTGATCCGATCGCCACCACCGGCTGGCCCACCCGCAGATCTGACGAGGAACCCATGGAAATCGGGCTGAGTCCAGAGGCACCCTGCACCCGAACCACCGCGATATCACTGGTGGGATCGGCCCCGACCACCGTGAACGGCGCGGTCCGACCGTCGAAGAAGGTCACTGTCGTTTTCGGCGGTGGAGCACCGGCGGGGGGTTTGGCTGCGGCCGCCACGACGTGGTTGTTGGTTAGGATCAGCCCGTCGGCCGACAGAATGATGCCGGACCCCTCCTCCGACGAACGCCCCATATCGGTCTCCAGCATGACCACGCTGGGCACCACCTTGGTGGCGACCTGTTCGACCGAGCCTGGCGGCATATTTGCTGCCGGGACGCTGGGAGCACCGCTGGCAACTACTCCGCCGCCGTTGCTACTCGCGGGCGACCGGCTCAGTTCGATGACCGATGCGGCCGCGCCACCGATGCCTGCGGACACCACGGCGATGGTCAGCGCGCCAATTGCCAACATGCCTGCCCGGGGGCGTGGAGGACGAATCACGTTGGGAGGAAGCGTGATTGGCGGAAACATACCGGGTATCGGCCCCGGCCCGGTACCTCCCGAAATCGGGCCTGGCCCGGTACCCGTGGCGGACTCATACGGCGGCCGAAACTGCTGCTGCGACGGCTGATAGCGCCAGTCTAAGTGCTGGTTGTATGTTTGCTGCGGCCCGTGCGCATACGCGGGGGGCACAGGCTGGTTAGGCGCGGTACGATATCCCGGCTGCTGCGGCGGTGGCGAATACCTCGGGTGATTCGTCATGTCGCTTAGTCGCTCTTCCTCTACTCGGGCTTAGTCAGCCCTGTGTTTGGCCATGCGCTGCTTACATGGGCTTGCGTCAACAGTAACCGCACCCCTACCTTGCGCGCGTGGACTGAGAATCCACTGAGATAACGTTTGCCGAATCCCGAGAGTTCGCTCGGCCCTCAACGCCCTCCCTAGGCAGCTCGGATTCGAGCGTCGCCCTGGTATCCAACGGAACGGCTGGGTAGGCCGGACCCGGCAGCGGGCGGCCCGGAAGCAGCAGAAAAATCGACGTTCCCGGCGGCTGCCCACCTGGGACGGTGTCCTCGACGCGCAGCGATCCACCGTGGTTGAGCGCCACCTGCTTGACGATTGCCAGGCCCAAGCCCGAACCCGGCATCGCTCGCGCGGATGTAGAGCGGTAGAACCGTTCGAACACCAGGCGACGCTCCTGCGGAGGAATGCCCGGCCCGTGGTCAGAAACCACCAGCTCGGCGTGTGACGGGTTCAGTTGTCTCAGCGTGACGCCCACGTGGCCACCCGGCGGGCTCCACTTGGCGGCGTTGTCCATGAGGTTCAGTGCCGCCCGGGACAGTCCGGCGGCATCGCCGTAGACCTGCCAGCGAATCACATTGACATCGAAACAAATATCGTTGCGACGCCGTCTGACCCGCTCCAGGCTGCGGTCAATGACATCAGCCATGTCGACCGGCTCATGCACCACCTCGCCCGCGTCGCCGCGGGTCAGGTCCACCAAATCGCCGACTAGGGTGGACAATTCCTCGATTTGGGCCAACACGTCGGCACGCAGACCAACCATCTCCTGCTCCGGTAACCGCGGAGCCCCAGGCGCCATGGAGGCCATCAGCAGCTCGACGTTGGTGCGTAGCGACGTCAGCGGGGTACGTAATTCGTGTCCGGCGTCGGTGACCAGCCGGGCCTGCCGTTCCCGAGACTCGGCGAGCGCCCGCAGCATCAAATTGAATGCCTCGGTAAGTCTGGCCAGCTCATCGCTACCAAATACCGGGATGGGCCGCAGGTCATCGGTTCGGGCCACCCGCTCGGCCGCTTCGGTGAGCCGGCCCACCGGACGCAGCCCCGCCCGGGTCACCATCCCCCCGGCCACCGCGGCCACCGCGACACCCACCCCCCCGACGATCAGCAGCACCGCACGCAGTTTGGTCATGACCGCTTCCGTGGGCTTCAAACTCTTGGAGATCAGCAGTGAACTGCCATTGGGCAAATGGATGGCCAGCACCCGCTGATCGGCGGCGGTCCGTCGCGACATGAACAGCTCGCCGCGGATGACCGCCTTCTCGGGCGCTCCGACGGGCAGGTTCTGTCCTGGCTGGTTGGCGGTATAGATCGAATGGCCGGGATTCACTAGCATCGCGTTGACGTCCGAATAGGCAGTGCCTTCGATGGCTTTACCCGGGTCGGCGGCCAGTGAACCGCTAGCGATCAGCAACTGCGCCCGGCTTTCTAGCTGGTTGTCGATGTCGCTGTAGAGGGCGGCCGAGATCACCGCGTACACCGCGAAGGACACCAAGACGACCACCATCGCAACCATCGACATCGCCAGCAGCATGACCCGCCAGCGCAGCGATAGCGAGCTCGTGGTGCGCAGCGGGGGGCGCGCTCGGCGGCGGAAGCGCATCATCAAGGCGGCGTTTCGCGGAGCACGTAACCCACTCCCCTGACGGTGTGGATCAGCCGCGGCTCGCCATCGGCCTCGGTCTTGCGACGCAGGTACCCGACGTAGACCTCAAGCGCGTTGCCAGACGTGGGAAAGTCGAACCCCCACACCTCTTCGAGAATGCGACTACGGGTGAGCACCCGTCGCGGATTGGCGATCAACATCTCCAGCAGGGCGAACTCGGTGCGGGTGAGGCTGATCCGGCGCTGCCCGCGGGTGACTTCTCGGGTAACCGGGTCCAGGCTCAGGTCGGAGAACCGCATGGCCACCGACTCGGCGACATCCTCGGGCTTGGTGCGCCGCAGCAGGGCCCGCATCCGCGCCAGCAGCTCTTCCAGGGCGAACGGCTTGGGCAGGTAATCATCAGCACCGGCATCTAGCCCAGCTACCCGCTCGGAAACAGAGTCCCGGGCGGTCAGCACCAAAATGGGCAGGTCATCACCTGTGCTGCGGAGCTGACGACACACCTCCAGGCCGTCCAGCCGCGGCATCATGACATCCAATACCAGCGCGTCGGGCCGATCGCTGGCAATCATGTCGAGAGCCTCCAGCCCGTCATGGGCCAACTCGACCGAGTAGCCGTTGAAGGAGAGCGACCGGCGCAATGACTCGCGCACGGCGCGATCGTCGTCGACGACAAGAATCCGCACGGACATTAGTTTCGTACCACCGCCTGAGACTGGCCTGAGAGGCGCGCCGTGGTTGCGGCGGGTCTGGCCGGCGGGTTAGTCACATGCGCCACAGCAGCCCCTGCCGGGCAGCATGGTCTTTCTGGGCACATCGGGTGCCAGGCCCGCGCCGGGAGTGATGTGGTAGCTGTGACCACTGCAACTGAGCGGACTGCCGGCCTGGAGCGAGCTAGCGCCGGTCGAGGTCGATGAGGCCCAGGCGCGCCGCCTTGAGTAGCCTGCGGGGCACCTTGTGCTTCTGGCCCGCCACGGTGACACCGACCAGTTCGGTCGAGGTGGCCTTCCACTGCGAGCGTCGGCTTCGGGTATTCGCGCGCGACATCCTGCGCTTGGGTACCGCCATGGTGGGGCCTTACTCCTTGATCGGGGGTCGGTGTGTCGCGTTGCATGGCTGAGCGGCCTCACGGCGACGATCGCCTTCAAGGGTAGTCGGTGACGCGCAGGCCACCAAAACCGCGACAATCGAGGCGGGTATCACACCACCATCGGTAGGCAAGCTATGCTGACCTACCGGTTGGTTGGCTGGTTTCGCCCCATCGGTAATCCCAATGAAGGGAGACGCGCATGGCTTCCGTGTCTGGTGCTGTGCGCATCGCCAACTGCTCGGGTTTCTATGGCGACCGCCTCTCAGCCATGCGCGAAATGCTCACCGGCGGCGACGTGGATTACGTCACCGGCGACTATCTGGCCGAGCTGACCATGCTGATCCTGGGTCGCGACCGGATGAAAAATCCTGACCGGGGCTACGCCAAGACGTTCCTCACCCAACTGGAGGACTGTCTGGGGCTAGCCTGCGATCGCGGGGTCCGCATTGTGGCCAACGCCGGTGGCCTGAACCCGGCCGGGCTGGCCGACGCGATCCGGGCCCTCGCCCAGCGCCTCGGGGTTCCGGCGCGGGTCGCCCACGTGGAAGGCGACGACCTGCGGTCCCGTGCGGCCGAACTCGGCCTCGGCACACCGCTGACGGCCAATGCCTACCTGGGTGCTTGGGGCATCGTCGATTGCCTCACCGCCGGAGCCGACGTCGTGGTCACCGGTAGGGTAACCGACGCCTCGGTGATCGTCGGATCGGCGGCGGCGCACTTCGGCTGGGGCCGCACCGACTACCACCAGCTGGCCGGCGCCGTGGTTGCCGGTCACGTCATCGAATGCGGCGTGCAGGCCACCGGCGGCAACTACGCGTTTTTCACCGAGATTCCCGCGGTACCAGGCCTCGTGCACGCCGGCTTCCCGCTGGCCGAGGTGCACGCCGACGGTTCCTCGGTGATCACCAAGCATCCCGGCACCGGCGGCCTGGTCAGCGTCGACACCGTTACTGCGCAACTCCTCTACGAGATCACCGGTGCGCGTTATGCCAACCCTGATGTGACGGCCCGGATGGACACCATCGAACTGTCGGGCGACGGCCCAGACCGGGTGCGCATCGCCGGCGTGGTTGGCGAGCCGCCGCCACCCACGCTGAAGGTGTCGCTGAACAGCATCGGCGGCTTCCGCAACTCCGTGACGTTCGTACTGACCGGCTTGGACATCGAGGCCAAAGCCGCTTTGGTGCGACACCAGCTCGAAGCTGCGCTGACCGTCAAGCCCGCCGAACTCGAGTGGACCCTGGCCCGCACCGACCACCCCGACGCCGACACCGAGGAGGCGGCCAGCGCCTTGCTGCGCTGCGTGGTCCGCGATCCCGATCCCGCCCATGTCGGACGACAATTCTCTTCGGCGGCAGTCGAATTGGCGTTGGCCAGCTATCCGGGTTTCACCGTGACCGCCCCGCCCGGCGACGGTCAGGTATACGGCGTGTTCGCCCCGGGCTACGTGGACGCCAGCCAGGTGCCGCACGTCGCGGTCCATCCGGATGGCAACCGCACCGACATTCCTAGCGCCACACAGACTTTGGAGCTAGCACCGGTGGCTCCCCCGCCGCTGCCCGAGCCGTTGCCGGCTGGCCCGACCCGGCGGGTGCCGCTGGGTTTGATTGCCGGTGCCCGCAGCGGCGACAAGGGTGGTTCCGCCAACGTCGGGGTGTGGGTACGCACTGACGAGCAGTGGCGCTGGCTGGCCAACACGTTGACCGTTACGCTACTCCAGGAGCTACTGCCCGAAACGGCCGCCCTCGAGGTCGCCCGGCATGTGCTGCCCAACCTGCGGGCGCTGAACTTCGTGATCGAGGGGATCCTGGGTCAGGGCGTTGCCTATCAAGCGCGGTTCGATCCGCAAGCCAAGGGGCTGGGCGAATGGTTGCGCAGCCGCCATGTCGACATTCCGGAGACGCTGTTGTGAGTATCTGGACCACACCGGAGCGCGAGCAGCTGCGAAAGACGGTGCGCGCGTTCGCCGAACGAGAAGTTCTGCCGCATATCCAGGAATGGGAGCGAGTCGGTGAATTGCCGCGCGACTTGCACCGTCGGGCCGGAGCCGCCGGCCTGCTGGGCGCAGGCTTTCCCGAAGCCGTCGGCGGCGGCGGCGGTGACGCCGCCGATCCGGTGATCATCTGCGAAGAGATGCACCAAGCAGGTGCGCCCGGCGGAGTCTTCGCGTCGCTATTCACCTGTGGCATCGCGGTGCCGCACATGATCGCCTCCGGTGATGCACGGTTGATCGACACCTACGTTCGTCCCACGCTAGCCGGAGAGAAAATCGGTGCGCTGGCCATCACCGAACCCGGCGGCGGTTCCGACGTCGGGCATCTGCGCACCAGCGCGGTGCGCGACGGCGACCACTACGTGATCAACGGTGCCAAGACGTACATCACCTCAGGGGTGCGCGCCGACTACGTCGTCACCGCAGTCCGCACGGGCGGGCCGGGCGCCGCGGGGGTGTCGCTGGTGGTGGTCGAAAAGGGAACTCCTGGTTTTGAGGTCACCCGCAAGTTGGACAAGATGGGCTGGCGCTCCTCGGACACCGCCGAGTTGTCCTACAACGACACCCGGGTGCCGGCTACCAATCTGGTCGGGGCGCAGAACACCGGCTTCGCCCAGATCGCCCAGGCCTTCGTCTCCGAACGTATCGGACTTGCAGCACAAGCCTATTCGAGCGCGCAGCGATGTCTGGACATCACCGCGCAGTGGTGTCGCGACCGGGAGACATTCGGGCGTCCGCTGATCTCGCGGCAGTCGGTGCAGAACACGCTGGCCGAGATGGCCCGGCGCATTGACGTCGCCCGCGTCTACTCGCGCCACGTGGTGGAGCGTCAGCTGGCCGGGGAGACGAATCTGATTCCGCAGGTGTGCTTCGCCAAGAACACCGCCGTCGACGCCGGCGAATGGGTGGCCAACCAAGCCGTCCAGCTCTTCGGCGGCATGGGCTATATGGCCGAATCCGAGATCGAACGCCAATACCGGGACATGAGAATCATCGGCATCGGCGGCGGAACTACCGAAATACTCACCGCTTTGGCCGCCAAACTGCTGGGGTATCAATCATGATCTCACCGCCCGCTCATCGCTCCGCACCGCATCGTCGGCGGTGGCAGTGACCGTCTTACAGTCCACACTCGACCCGACCGGCGCCGTCTTCACCGAGGCTGCCGCGGTCGCGAGGAACAAGCTCGACGAGATTGCCGCCGAACTCGCCAAGGCGCTAGAAGGCGGCGGACCCAAATACGTCGATCGTCACCACGCGCGCGGCAAGTTGACGGCCCGCGAACGCATCGAGCTGCTGGTCGACCCGGATTCTCCGTTCCTGGAACTGAGTCCGCTCGCCGCATACGGCAGCGCCTTTAAGGTCGGCGCCAGCACAGTCGTCGGTATCGGCGCGGTGTCCGGCGTGGAATGCTTGATCGTCGCCAACGACCCGACGGTCAAGGGCGGCACCAGCAACCCCTGGACTCTGCGAAAGATTTTGCGGGCCAACCAGATCGCATTCCAGAACCGGCTTCCGGTGATCTCGCTGGTCGAATCCGGCGGTGCGGACCTGCCTACCCAGAAAGAGATATTCATTCCCGGCGGAGCAATGTTTCGCGACCTCACCCGACTGTCAGCGGCCGGGATACCCACCATCGCACTGGTTTTCGGCAACTCTACCGCCGGCGGCGCCTACGTCCCCGGGATGTCCGATCACGTGGTGATGATCAAGGAACGCTCCAAGGTGTTCCTGGCCGGTCCGCCCCTGGTGAAGATGGCCACCGGCGAGGAGTCCGACGACGAGTCGCTGGGCGGCGCTGAAATGCACGCCCGCATCTCGGGTTTAGCCGATTACTTTGCGCAAGACGAGCTCGACGCCATCCGCATCGGGCGTCGCATTGTGGCCAGGCTGAACTGGCAGAAGCTGGGGCCCAAGCCTAAACCGGTGACCGAGCCGTTGTTCGATGCCGAGGAGCTGATCGGCATCGTCCCGGCGGACCTGCGTATCCCGTTCGATCCGCGTGAGGTGATCGCCCGCATTGTCGACGGCTCCGAGTTCGACGAGTTCAAGCCGCTATACGGGTCGTCGCTGGTGACCGGCTGGGCTCAGTTGCACGGCTATCCGCTGGGCATCCTGGCCAACGCCCGCGGCGTGCTGTTCAGCGAGGAGTCCCAGAAAGCGACCCAGTTCATTGAGCTGGCCAACCGATATGACACGCCGTTGTTGTTCTTGCACAACACCACTGGCTACATGGTCGGTAAGGACTACGAAGAGGGCGGCATGATCAAGCACGGCTCGATGATGATCAACGCTGTTTCCAACTCGACAGTCCCGCACCTCGCGCTGTTAATTGGCGCGTCGTACGGGGCCGGGCACTACGGGATGTGCGGACGCGCCTACGACCCGAGGTTCCTGTTCGCCTGGCCCAGCGCCAAGTCCGCGGTGATGGGCGGCGCGCAACTGTCGGGCGTGTTGTCGATCGTGGCTCGGGCTGCCGCCGAAGCCCGCGGGCAACAAGTGGACGAAGCGGCCGACTCGGCCATGCGCGCCGCCGTGGAGGGCCAGATTGAAGCCGAGTCGCTGCCGCTGGTGTTGTCCGGGATGCTCTACGACGACGGGGTGATCGACCCGCGCGACACCCGCACCGTGCTGGGAATGTGTTTGTCCGCCATCGCCAATGGCCCGATCAAGGGAACGTCGAACTTCGGCGTCTTCCGGATGTGATGTCGATGCCGATCACTCGAGTACTGGTTGCCAACCGCGGCGAGATCGCCCGCCGGGTTTTCGCCACTTGCCGCCGGTTGGGTCTAGGCACCGTCGCTGTCTATACCGAACCGGACTCGGCCGCGCCGCATGTCGCCGAGGCGGACGCCCGGGTGCGACTGCCGAAAGCCAACGACTATCTCAACGTCGAGGCCATCATTGCGGCCGCACACGCGGCCGGCGCCGACGCCGTGCATCCCGGCTATGGATTCCTTTCGGAGAACGCTGCCTTCGCCGCCGCCGTGCAGGAAGCCGGCCTGATCTGGGTCGGGCCGCCGGTGGATGCGGTTCGGGCGATGGGCTCCAAGATCGAATCGAAGAAACTGATGTCGGCCGCCGGAGTGCCGGTGCTCGAGGAGCTCGACCCGGACACCGTGACGGATTCTCAGTTGCCGATGCTGGTCAAGGCTTCTGCCGGCGGCGGCGGCCGCGGCATGCGGGTGATTTACGAATTGTCCGCCCTGCCTGCCGAAGTCGAGGCCGCACAGCGCGAAGCGCAGTCAGCGTTCGGCGACCCGACGGTATTCTGTGAGCGTTACCTGCCCACCGGGCACCACATCGAGGTGCAGGTCATGGCCGATACGCACGGCACCGTGTGGGCCGTCGGGGAACGGGAATGCTCCATCCAGCGCCGCCACCAGAAGATCATCGAAGAGGCGCCGTCGCCGTTGGTGGAGCGCATAGCGGGTATGCGCGCTAAGCTGTTTGACGCCGCCCGACTGGCGGCTTCCGCGATCGGCTATACCGGCGCCGGGACGGTGGAGTTCCTCGCCGATGATGTCGGTGAGTTCTACTTCCTGGAGATGAACACCCGCCTGCAGGTCGAGCATCCGGTGACCGAAGAGACCACTGGACTGGATCTGGTCGAATTGCAGCTCGTCGTCGCTGAAGGCGGTCGGCTGGAAACTGAGCCACCTGCAGCCCAAGGGTATTCGGTCGAAGCCCGCCTGTACGCCGAGGATCCCGCGCAGGGCTGGCAGCCGCAGGCTGGGCTGGTGCACAGGATCGACCTGCCGTCGGTGCGCGCGCAGTTCGGCACGCTAGGACATCGGACCGGGATCCGGCTGGACTCCGGGATCGTCGACGGCTCTACCGTGTCGATTCATTACGACCCGATGTTGGCCAAGGTCATCTCCTATGCGCCGACGCGTCAACAGGCGGCATGGGTGCTGGCCGACGCGCTGGCCCGCACTCGGCTACACGGCCTGCGGACCAACCGCGACCTACTGGTGAAGGTGCTGCGTCATCCGGCTTTTCTCGCTGGGGCTACGGACACGGCATTTTTCGAAACCCACGGGTTGGCGGAGCTGTCGGCGCAGCTGGCCGACGCCCCAACTATCCGGTTGTCGGCGATTGCCGCCGCGCTGGCCGACGCCGCACACAATCGGGCCACGGCGGCGGTGTTTGGCGCGGTTCCCAGTGGCTGGCGTAACCTGGCGTCGGGCTACCAGGTCAAGAGCTACCGTGATGACAGCGACATTGAGCACCGTATCGAATACCGCTTCACCAGAGCGGGATTGGAACTTCCCGGCGCCGAGTCCGTGCAGCTGGTCTCGGCCACGTCCGACGAGGTTGTGCTGGCCGACCCCAACGGGGTGGCCCGCAGCTTCCCGGTGGCGCGCTACGGCCAAGATGTTCATGTCGATTCCGCTCTTGGCCCGGTGCACCTGGTCGCGCTGCCCCGCTTTCCCGAGCCGGGTTCGGCCGTCGAACAGGGCTCGCTGGTGGCTCCGATGCCCGGCAACGTCATCCGCCTAAGCGCCGAGGTCGGCGATACCGTCACCGTCGGTCAGCCTTTGATCTGGTTGGAGGCAATGAAGATGGAGCACACCATCAGCGCGCCCACCAACGGGGTACTCACGCAACTCAATGTTCACACCGGCCAGCAAGTCGAAGTCGGGGCCGTCCTAGCGCGAGTGGAAACACCCGAATCACAAGGAGATTCACAATGACAGACACCAGCTTCGTCGAAAGCGAAGAGCGCCAGGCGCTACGCAAGGCGGTGTCGGCATGGGTGTCCAACTACGGCCACGAGTACTACCTGAAGAAGGCCCGCGCCCATCAACACACCACCGAGTTATGGTCTGAAGCAGGCAAACTCGGCTTCATCGGAGTGAACCTACCCGAGGAATACGGCGGCGGCGGCGCCGGCATGTACGAGCTGTCACTAGTGATGGAGGAAATGGCCGCCGCGGGCTCCGCGCTACTGCTGATGGTGGTATCGCCGGCCATCAACGGCACCATCATCGCCAAGTTCGGCACCGACGAGCAGAAGCAACGCTGGCTTCCGGGCATCGCCAACGGGTCGTTGACGATGGCGTTCGCCATCACCGAGCCGGACGCCGGGTCCAATTCACACAAGATCACCACCACCGCGCGTCGCGACGGCAGCGACTGGATACTGAAGGGCCAGAAGGTCTATATCTCCGGTATCGACCAGTCGCAAGCGGTGCTGGTGGTAGGGCGCACGGAAGAGGCCAAAACGGGCAAGCTGCGTCCGGCGTTGTTCATCGTGCCGACCGACGCACCCGGATTCACCTACACTCCGATCGAGATGGAGCTGATCAGTCCGGAACGCCAGTTCCAGGTGTTCCTCGACGACGTCCGGCTACCCGCCGATGCACTGGTGGGTGCCCAGGACGCCGCCATAGCGCAGCTTTTCGCCGGGCTGAATCCCGAGCGCATCATGGGCGCGGCCAGTGCGGTCGGCATGGGACGGTTCGCGCTGGGCAAGGCCGTCGCCTACGTCAAGACCCGCCAGGTCTGGTCCACCCCGATTGGCGCGCACCAGGGCCTGGCACATCCGTTGGCGCAGTGCCACATCGAGGTCGAGCTGGCCAAGCTGATGATGCAGAAGGCCGCGACGCTCTACGACCATGGCGACGACGCCGGTGCCGCCGAGGCGGCCAACATGGCCAAATACGCTGCGGCTGAGGCGTCGACGAGGGCGGTCGACCAGGCCGTGCAGTCGATGGGCGGCAACGGGCTGACCAAGGAGTACGGCGTGGCCGCGATGATGACGTCGGCCCGGCTGGCCCGGATCGCCCCGATCAGCCGCGAAATGGTGCTCAACTTCGTCGCGCAGACCTCGCTGGGCCTGCCTAGATCCTACTGACGCCGTACTGATGGACAGGCTCGTCGAATACGCCAGAGAAGGCTTAGTTGCCCGGCTCACGCTGAACTCGCCGCACAACCGCAACGCGCTATCGACCACCCTGGTCACCCAGCTGCACGAGGGACTGCGGGACGCCGAGGCGGATCCGGCGGTGCGGGTGGTCGTACTCGCCCACACCGGGGGCACATTCTGCGCCGGAGCCGACCTCAGCGAAGCGGGCGGTGGTGACCGTGGCGATCGCGAGCGCGGCGCAGCCGGGCGAAGCGGGTCGCCACCATCGGCCCGTGGCGATCGCGAGCGCGGCGCAGCCGGGCGAAGCGGGTCGCCACCATCTGCATATGACATGGCGGTGGCGCGCGCGCGGGAGATGACCGCGCTGTTGCGCGCCATCGTCTCCTCGCCGCGGCCGGTGATCGCTGCCATCGACGGCCATGTGCGGGCCGGCGGGTTCGGGCTGGTCGGCGCCTGCGACCTGGTGGTCGCCGGACCACGCAGCACCTTCGCCCTGACCGAGGCCCGCATCGGCGTCGCCCCGGCCATCATCTCGCTGACCTTGCTGCCGAAACTGTCGCCGCGCGCTGCAGCCCGTTATTACCTGACCGGCGAGACGTTCGGCGCCAGCGAAGCAGCCGAAATCGGCTTGATCACGCGCGCGGCCGACGACGTCGACGCCGCGGTGGCCGCACTCGTGGCCGACGTGAGCCGCGGATCACCGCAGGGGTTGGCGGCGTCCAAGGCGCTCACCGCCGCCGCCGTGCTGGACGGCTTCGACCGCGATGCGGAGCGGCTCACCGAGGAGTCGGCGCGGCTGTTCGTTTCCGACGAAGCTCGGGAGGGCATGCTGGCGTTCCTGCAGAAACGCCCGCCGAGCTGGGTTCAACACAGCGACGCCTAGGGCTGCTAAGGGATCGGCTCCGGCCGAAGCCGCCTTACCGCACACAACATCGTTGCCCCGAAACTTCCGTGTTTGCCACTGACCAACGCCCGGGCGATCAACGACCCCGACGCCGGGCCCATTTCGTACACGCTTTGCGCACCGTAGCCACGCGCCCCAAAAAATCGTGCCCGGTTTTCCCGGCAGCTCGATCGAGACGCAGTGCGTCAGCCGGGGCAAGGCCGCAGGTGTTCCTCTCGACGACGTCCGGAGCCACTGACCCACCTAGGCACCACGAATGGACCCCTCGCGACTTTTCGCTGGCCCGAACCCGGAGCGCGGGGCCGCATGCGCCTCAAAAGCCGGAGGCAGTTGAGACCTACCTGGGAGGAAGGTTGCAGTTTAGCCAACCTGCTTGCCGCAAATTCTGGACGTCGTACGCTCGTGGGTGATGAGCACCCCCGCCCAGCGTGGCGCAAAGGACACGAGCGATAGTCCGCCGCTTGCAGCGGACACCGATCGCATCCAGCTCGCGCAGTTGCTGGCGTATGCGGCCGAACAAGGTCGCCTGCCACTGAACGAGTACGAAGACCGGCTCACCAGGGCTTACGCGGCAACCACCTACCAAGAATTGGACCAGCTTCGAGCCGACTTGCTCGGTGCGTCCGTCAGCCCCCGCCGCGGGGGCAACTGCAACCCGGCGCCGTCCACGTTGCTGCTTGCCCTGCTCAGCGGGTTCGAGCGGCGCGGCCGGTGGAATGTGCCTAAGAAGCTCACCACCTTCGCGTTCTGCGGGTCGGGAGTGGTGGATTTACGCTACGCCGACTTCACCTCAACCGAGGTAGAGATTCGCGCGTATTCGATCATGGGCTCCCAGACCATCCTGTTGCCGCCCGAAGTCAACGTTGAGATTCGCGGCCGCGGCGTCATGGGCAACTTCGACCGTGACGTCATGGGCGAGGGCAGCCGGGGCGCACCCAGAGTGAAGATCCGCGGCTTCTCGTTCTGGGGCGGTGTAGGGATCAAGCGCAAAGCACGCAAGTCCCGCAAGTAGCCCGGTGCAATCGCTGCGATGAGTGGCTCGCTAACCGCTGTTGTACCGGTTGGCCGATCACGAAGTCCGGCAACCGCGCGGCGAGTTTCGGCAACGACATGGCGAACTCTGTGGTACGCAAGCCTGGACCTATGCAGCTTTCAGGAGGAACCGAATGAGCACGACACCCATCGGGGACTACGCCCTGTTGTCTGACCGCCATACTGCCGCCCTGGTCAGTCGCAACGGTTCGGTTGACTGGTTGTGCTTGCCGCGGTTCGACTCGCCGTCGGTGTTCGCCAAAATCCTCGACGCGGACGCCGGATCGTTCTCGGTGCGCCCTACCGATCAGCGCGCCGAGGTCACCCGCCGGTACCTCGAGCACACCATGGTGCTCGAGACCATCTTTACCACCACCACCGGCACGCTGGTGCTGCGCGACGCCCTCGCCACCGGCTACGTCGATGACCCGCACCAGCTGGGCGCTGCTGCTCCTCGGCTGCTGGTGCGGTCGTTGGCGTGTACTACCGGCGAGGTGGAAGTTAGCGTGGAATTCTCGGCACGCTCGGAATACGGCGTGGTCATACCGCTGGTATCCACCATCGACGGCGGCATCCTGGTCCGCGGGGGCGCGGACGTCTTGCTCTTGTCCTCCCCGATTCCGCTGGACATCACCGACTCTGACGCGATTGGCCGGTCCCTCATGCGAGAGGGTGAGCGGATCGTCCTTGGGCTGCAACACCGCACCACCTCGGAGGCATTTCCCGAGGCCATGTCGTCCGCCGAGCTCGACGTTGCGATGCAGGCGACCGTCGACGCGTGGCGGTCCTGGTCGCAGATCCATCAGAGCTATGACGGGCCGTGGCGCGACCTGGTGCATCACAGCGGGCGGGTCCTGCAGGCGTTGACCTACCAGCCCACGTGGGCCGTGGTGGCCGCGCCTACCACGTCACTGCCGGAAGAGATTGGCGGAGAACGCAATTGGGATTACCGGTACTCATGGGTGCGGGACGCCAGCCTTACCCTGGAAGCCCTCTGGGTAGCCGCTTGCCCAGACGAGGCGGAACAGTTCTTCGATTACCTAGCAGTCAGCTCCGCCGGGCAACTGCGCG
Source organism: Mycobacterium simiae (assembly GCF_008370645.1). GTDB lineage: Bacteria > Actinomycetota > Actinomycetes > Mycobacteriales > Mycobacteriaceae > Mycobacterium > Mycobacterium simiae_A. Next base: position 6,682 of record NZ_VTZN01000012.1, on the reverse strand, counting down.
CCGAGCAGCCACTCCAAATCATGTTCGGCGTCGGCGGCGAGCATGACCTGACCGAACGCGAGCTTGGTCATCTGCGCGGCTGGCGCGATAGCCGCCCGGTGCGCGTGGGCAACGGCGCGTGGGGGCAAAGCCAAATTGACGTGTATGGCGAGCTGCTGGGCGCGGCGCACCGCCTGGCCAAACAGCTGCACCCGGACCGCCCATGCGCCGCGGCCGGACGCGAGTTCCTGATCGACTGCGCCGATGCCGCCGCACGTGTTTGGCAGGAGCCGGATTCCGGCATCTGGGAAGTACGCGGCGCCCCGCAGCACTTCCTCTACTCCAAGCTCATGTGCTGGGTCGCACTGGACCGCGCCATCGCCCTGGCCGATAATCTTGGCGCCAGCGACCGGGTCGAGGCCTGGCAAAAGGCCGCCGACGAAATTCGGGATCAGATCCTGACTCGAGGGTGGAGCGACGCGGTCAACTCGTTCACGCAGGCATTTGGCAGCGACAGCCTGGACGCGTCAGCTCTCATGCTGCCGCTGGTCGGCTTCCTCCCCGCCGACGACCCCCGAGTGTTGGCCACTATCGACGCCATCGCCGCACAGCTCGTCGACTCGCGCGGCCTGGTCTATCGGTATCGCACCAGCGCGGAAGCCAATGATGACGGTCTGACCGGACAAGAGGGCACGTTCCTGCTGTGCACGTTCTGGCTGGCGCAGGCGCTGGCGGCATCGGGTCAGCTCGATCGTGCTCGCGATGTGTTCGAGCGCGCCATCAGTTATCGCAACGACGTCGGGCTGCTCTCCGAAGAGGTCGACCCCAGCACCGGTGAGCTCTTGGGTAACTTCCCGCAGGCGTTCAGCCACATCGGTCTCGTCAACGCGGCTTGGGCAATAGCCCAAGCCGAAGCTCGCGGTTGACGGAAGCCGCGCGCGTTACCGGATTTAGCGCGGCTTGTCTGCAGCTCACCAGAACACGCCGCCTCTTGCGCCAGCCACCTATCGCCGACGCCTCGACCGCAAGTAGTCGCCCACTACCGCCGAACCCAGCCCGTCGAGGTCGGGCACCACGACCCGTCCCTCCACCCGGCGCGCGACCTGGTCGATGAACCTCGCGAGGCCAGCGTCGCTGCCCAGCCGGAAGATGGTGACCTGTGCTCCCAGCCGGGCCATGTCGTCGAACCCCCGCACGGTGTGGGCAATGGTCCGCGAATGCGGCGGGTAGTCAAAGAACACCGACGCGCCCTCGCCGTTGACGTCCTCCAAGTGGGCCGTCGGCTCACCGTCGGTCACCACCAACACCACCGGCTGGGCATAGGGATGCCGACGCAAGTGACGACCCGCCAGCGCCAGCGCGTGATGCAGATTGGTGCCCTGCTCATAGACCCCCTCCAAACCTGTCAGCTCCGCGGCCGTCACCGTCCGCGCATACCGGCCAAACGCGATGATCTGCAACGCATCCGAGCGGAACCGTGTGCACACCAGATGATTCAGCGCCAACGCCGTCCGCTTCATCGGCAGCCAACGATTCTCCATCACCATCGAAAACGACGTATCCACCAACAACGCAACCGCGGCCTGGGTCCGTGTCTCGGTTTCGGAGACCTCGACATCGTCGACGGTGATCCGGATCCGGCGATCGTGGTTCGCCGTACCCGCTTGCCGCAGCACGGCATTGGTCAAGGTTCGGGAAATGTTCCACGGCTCGGTGTCAGCGAATTGCCAGGGCCGGGTGGCTCCGGTGAGTTCTCCGGCGGCTCCCGCGCGCCGATGATCCCGCTCGCCGCGGCGCCCCGAAAGCTGTTGCGCCACATCTCGTAACGCGGTTTCACCGAGCCTGCGCATAGCCTTGGGAGATAGCCGCCATTGGCCGTCGGACCCGCGATCCAGGAAACCCTGATTGACCAGTGCGCGTTCCAGTTCGGCGAGCGTTCGAGCGTCGATGGCGGCCCGATCGCCGAGTTGACGGGCCAACGCGTCAAGGTCAACGTCGTCCATGGTGGCGCCTGGGTAGCTCTGCGACAATTGCTCGGCAAGCTGCTCCAGCTCAGCGATATCGGCCAACGCCTGGGTGCCTTCGCCCATGCCGAACGGGTTGTCACCGGAAAACTCCTGTGACCCGGTCCAGTCCTCGCCCGGGCGCGCCGCCTGCAAATGGGCATCGAGCCGGCTCAGCGACCGCATCAGCGAGGACGCGCCAAATGCCTGCTGCGCCAACGCATCCAACTCGTCACGCTGCTCCTGGCTCAGGCTGTTGCGGAACCGCTGCGCGGCGGCAGCGCGCTTAGCCAGCGAGTCCAGCAGCTCCTCGACATTGCGCGGGTTCTCCGGGAAAAACTCGCCATGCTTGTCCATGAAGTCGTCAAAGTCCTGCTGCGTGTCCTGGCCGCGGGCATGCTTGTCCAACAGGTCGTTGAGGTCATCCAGCATCTGGTTGACGCGCTGGCGGTCCTCGTCGGTGGCGCCGGCAAGGGCCTGCTTCATGCCGGCAAATCGTTGGTCGAGCAGCTCGCGGCCCAACAGATCCTTGATCTGCTGGTATTTTTCGCGAGCCTCACCACTGCGCCAGCGGTACTCGGCAAGCTCCTGAACCGCCTTGGCCGGCGACGGCGGGAGCGCGTCCAGCTGGAGTTCGGAGAAGCGGGCGTCGTCGTCCAGCGCGCGGGCCAGTTGCTTACGCTCGGCCAGCACCGCCTCATCGAGCAGCCGCTTGATCTCCTGCAAAGTTCCGTCTAAATTGTTGCGGCGCAACAGATCACGACGGCGCCGATTCGCCTCCGCGGCCAGCCGGTCAGCGCCGGGCATGGTCCTGGTGCCGCGGCGCAGCAGCTCGGACAGCGCGCGGCGCGGCGAAGCGCCCGCCATGACGTCTTGCCCTATCTGTTCGAGCGCCTCGCGTAAATCCACCGGCGGAGCCAGCGGGTCAGGACCACCGGTATACGCCGAGTACCGCGTCGAGTGTCTGCTAGCCATAGACGGTTTGGCCCTCCCCCGAGACCTTGTCTATTCGCTTGGCGAGGTACAACGCCTCCAACGCCAATTCCAATGCTGCCGCGCGTTCGCCTTCGGATTGGGCATTGAGCTTTGCTGCGATTCTGTCTACAACCGGCAGCCCCGGAACCGCGGCCAGCACGTCCTTGGCCGACACCCGCTCCCCCGTCGTGACCGCCGAGCCGCTCTCCACGGCGGCCACCAGCGAGCCGACGTCGATCCCGCCGAGCACTCGAGACGCGGTGTCGGCGGTCGCCCGGCGCAACAGATGCTCCAGCACCGCCTGTTCGCGACCTTCTTCACCGGATTCGAACTCGAGCTTGCCGCGCAGCACGTCGATGATCGTGCCCAGATCCACCACCCGCGCCACCGGATCGGTCTCCCCTAGCACCGCGCCGCGGTGTCGCGCCGCGGCGGCAATGGTTTCGGCCGCCGCGATCGCAAAGCGCGCCGACACTCCGGACCGTTGATCGACTGAATGCGACTCGCGCAGGTAGCGGGCGAACCGAGCGATCACTTGCATCAGGTAGCCGGGCAGCTGCGCGCTCAAATGCGCCTCCTGCAGGATGACGCCCACCTCCGCGTCCAGCTCCAACGGGTAGTGGGTGCGGATCTCGGCGCCGAACCGGTCCTTGAGCGGTGTGATGATGCGACCGCGATTGGTGTAGTCCTCGGGGTTGGCGCTGGCAACCACCAACACATCCAGCGGTAGGCGCAGCGTGTAACCGCGGACCTGAATGTCGCGCTCCTCCATCACGTTGAGCATCGACACCTGGATGCGCTCGGCCAGATCGGGCAATTCGTTGACCGCGACGATGCCGCGGTGCGCGCGCGGGATGAGGCCGTAGGCGATGGTCTCCGGGTCCCCGAGGCTGCGACCCTCGGCGACCTTGATCGGGTCAATGTCGCCGACCAGGTCGGCCACGCTGGTGTCGGGGGTGGCCAGCTTTTCGGTGTAGCGCTCGCTGCGATGCTTCCAGGCGATCGGCAGATCGTCACCGGACTGCGCGACTCGCTTGATCGACTCCGGGGTGATCGGCGTGTACGGGTGCTCCCCCAGTTCGGCTCCGGCGATCACCGGCGTCCACTCGTCGAGCAGCCCGGTCAGGGCGCGCAGCAGGCGGGTCTTGCCTTGGCCCCGTTCCCCGAGCAGGACGAAGTCATGGCCCGCGATCAAGGCCCGCTCCACCTGGGGCAGCACGGTGTCTTCGAAGCCCAGGATGCCTGGCCAGACACCGTCCCCCTCGGCCAGCGCGGTCAGCAGATTTTCCCGGATTTCCTGCTTGACACCCCGTTCACGATGACCGGAAGCACGAAGCTCGCCGACGGTGCGGGGCAGGTCGCTCGGTGAAGTCACTACTCCACGCTACGACGCCATGTTTCGTCTGGCGACGAGAGTGAATTTCACGACGCATTCTCGTGCGTGTCTCGCGCCTGTCGCGTCGTGAAATCCACTGTCGGTGGGCCTCAGTGTGCGAAGTGGCGTGCCCCAGTGAGGTACAAGGTGACACCGGCTTTTGCTGCCGCTTCGGTCACCTCGTCGTCGCGTACCGAGCCGCCCGGGTGCACGATCGCTGTGACCCCGGCGGCAGCCAGCGTCTCCAGCCCGTCCGGGAACGGGAAGAACGCGTCCGAGGCCGCGACGGCGCCCTTGACCCGCCCACCGCCACGTGCATTAGCTCGTTCAATGGCCAGCCGCGCGGCGTCGACCCGGTTGACTTGACCCATGCCGACGCCGACGGTAGCGCCGTCGGCGACGATGACGATCGCGTTCGACTTGACCGCGCGGCAGGCGCGCCAGGCGAAGACCAGGTCGGTTAGCGTCGCTGGATCGGCCGGCTCGCCAGTCGTCAGGGTCCAATTGGCCGGGTTGTCACCGTGCGCGTCGAGCTGGTCACGCTGTTGTATCAGCAGTCCCCCGCTGATGGGACGCAGTTCGGTGCCACCGTCCTGCGGCTCCGAGGCCACCAGTACCCGGATGTTCTTTTTTCGCGTCAACAGCTCAAGGGCCTCAGGTGCATAGGCGGGCGCGACGATGACTTCGGTGAAGATGGTGCTGACGTACTCCGCCATCTCCACGGTCACCTCGGTGTTGGCTGCAATCACTCCGCCATAGGCGCTCAGCGGGTCGCAGTCGTGGGCCTTACGATGGGCATCTGCGACCGAGACCGACGAAATTGCGATGCCGCACGGGTTGGCGTGCTTAATGATTGCCACGCATATTTGTTCGTGGTCAAACGCGGCCCGCCAGGCTGCATCCGCGTCGGTGAAATTGTTGTAGGACATCTCTTTTCCGTGCAGCTGCTCGGCCTGCGCCAGCCCAGGCCAGGCGCCGGGATCGGAGTAGAGCGCGGCCTGCTGGTGCGGGTTCTCGCCGTAGCGCAGCATCGCCTGACGACGCCAACTTCTAGCGAACCAATGCGGAAAAGCCGTTTCGGGTTGTTCGGGCGCCAAGGTCGACTGCATCCACGTGGCGACGGCGATGTCGTACTCAGCGGTGTGCTGAAATGCTATGGACGCCAACTTTTTACGCTCGCCGAGCGCAAACCCGCCACTGCGTACCGCGGCGAGCACCCCGTCATAGCCGAGCGGGTCGGTGACCACGGCCACGCTGGGATGATTTTTGGCCGCAGCCCGAACCATCGAGGGCCCGCCGATGTCGATCTGTTCGACGCATTCGTCGACGCTGGCACCGGATTCGACGGTCTGGCTGAACGGATACAAGTTGACCACCAGCAGCTCAAACGCCGCGATTCCCAGCTTGTCCAGCGCCGCTTGGTGTTCGGGCTTGCGGAGGTCGGCCAGCAGACCGGCGTGCACACCCGGGTGCAAGGTCTTGACCCGGCCTTCGAGCACCTCCGGAAAACCAGTAAGCTCCTCTATCCGGGTTACTGGAATCCCTTTGCTGGCAATCGTTTTTGCCGTTGATCCGGTCGAAACGATTTCGACGCCGGCCGCGGTCAGCCCATGGGCCAGCTCCACCAGCCCGGTCTTGTCGTACACGCTGATCAACGCGCGGCGGATCGGCTTCCGTATGCTGTCGTTGCTCATGCTGTGCTCATCCCAGGATCGCCTTCCGTCCGGTCACCGTCACACCGCCGGTGGCAATCGCGGCCACCACGTCCACCAATAGTCGTCGCTCCAGCACCTTGATGCGCTCGTGCAAGGTCGCTTGGTTGTCGCCGTCGAGCACCTCGACAGGCTGCTGCGCCAGTATCGGCCCGGTGTCCACGCCGGCGTCCACCAGGTGAACCGTACAGCCCGTGACTTTCACTCCGTAGGCGAGTGCGTCGGCCACGCCGTGTGCCCCCGGGAAAGCCGGCAGCAGGGCCGGATGCGTGTTGAGTATGCGTCCGTTGAAGCGTGAAAGAAATTGTTGCCCAAGTATTCTCATGAAACCGGCTGATATCACCAGGTCTGGCGAGTGGGCGGCGGTGGCGTCGGTCATGGCGGCGTCCCAGGCGTCGCGGCTAGGGTAGTCGGCGACCTCCACCGTGAAGGCTGGCACCGATGCCTGCGCGGCGATCTCGGTGGCCCGGCAGTGGCGATCCACACCTACGGCGACGACGCGCGCCGGGTAATCGCCGACGGCGGCGTCGAGCAGTGAGTTCAGCAGTGAACCGGTGCCCGATGCCAGCACCACTAGCCGCGCCGGTGCACTCGGGGGTACCCGGAACGGTTCCTGCACACGAGGGAGCCTAGTCGGG
>NZ_VTZN01000119.1 GCF_008370645.1 Mycobacterium simiae | reverse complement strand
ATGTCACACCCCACCGATACGGTCACATTTGTGGCTAATACGCGTTCGCAATACCGCTGTTCGGACTGTCGTCATCTGACCGCCAAGTGGGTGGGGCGATGCCTGGAGTGCGGCGGTTGGGGCACCGTGCAAGAGATGTCGAACCTCGCCGCCGTCGGGGGCCGCGGTCGCTGGTCGACTATGCCGGCGTCGCGTGCTGTTCCCATCAGTTCCGTCAAACCTAACCTCAGCCGGCACCGCTCCACCGGAATCGGGGAATTAGACCGGGTGCTCGGCGGTGGAGTGGTGCCCGGTTCGGTGACGCTGCTGGCCGGCGAACCCGGGGTAGGCAAATCGACGCTGCTTCTCGAGGTCGCCCATCGCTGGGCGCAGTCCGGGCAGCGTGCGCTGTACGTCTCCGGTGAAGAGTCCGCCGGGCAAATCCGGCTCCGCGCCGACCGGATCGGCTGTGGCGGTGACGAGCTGTACCTGGCCGCCGAATCCGACCTGCACGCGGTGCTCGACCACATCGATACGGTTCGGTCGGCGTTGGTCATCGTCGACTCGGTCCAGACGATGTCGACCAGCGAGGCCGACGGCGTGGCCGGTGGGGTCACCCAGGTGCGGGCCGTGACCGCAGCGCTGACCGCAGCAGCAAAGGCTAGCGGGTTCGCGTTAATTTTGGTCGGCCACGTGACCAAGGAAGGCGCGATCGCCGGGCCGCGCTCGCTGGAACACCTCGTCGATGTGGTGCTGCATTTCGAAGGCGAGCGCAACGGCGCGCTAAGAATGGTTCGCGGAGTCAAGAATCGATTCGGTGCCGCTGACGAAGTCGGGTGTTTCCTATTGCGCGACAACGGCATCGAAGGAGTTGCCGACCCATCGAACTTATTCTTGGATCTGCGCCCGAATCCCGTCCCTGGAACCGCAATCACCGTCACATTGGACGGAAAGCGACCGCTGATCGGGGAAGTCCAGGCATTGCTGGCGACGCCGACCGGCGGGTCGCCGCGACGCGCCGCCAGCGGCATTGACCATGCCAGGGCTGCGATGATCGCCGCCGTCTTAGAAAAGCACGCCACGTTGAGAATCGCCGTCAACGACGTCTATCTGTCCACGGTGGGTGGTATGCGGTTGACCGATCCGTCGTCTGATCTGGCAGTTGCCATAGCCCTGGCTTCGGCATACGCCAACCTGCCGCTACCTACCACCGCGGTGATGATCGGGGAGGTCGGGCTGGCCGGCGACCTGCGGCAGGTCAGCGGGATGGACCGGCGGCTGGCCGAGGCCGCCCGACGGGGATTCAACATCGCCTTGATCCCGCCGGGCTGCGATGCGGTGCCGCCGGGGCTGCGAGCGCTGGCCGCACCCACCATCGTCGCGGCGCTGGAGCACATGATCGACATCGCCGACCAGCGCAGCGCTGCTCCGGCGAACACATGTCTACTGGACACGTCACACTAAGCGGCCAAACACGTAGCAGAATGCACGCTGTGACTCGTCCGACCTTACGTGAGGCCGTCGCTCGCCTGGCACCCGGCACGGGGCTGCGGGACGGCCTGGAACGCATCCTCCGTGGCCGCACCGGCGCCCTGATCGTGCTCGGCCACGACGAAAGTGTCGAGGCCATCTGCGACGGCGGTTTTTCCCTTGATGTCCGGTACGCGCCGACCCGACTGCGTGAGCTGTGCAAGATGGACGGCGCCGTGGTGTTGTCCACCGACTGCAGTCGCATCGTGCGAGCCAACGTGCAATTAGTCCCGGATCCGTCGATACCGACCGACGAGTCGGGTACCCGGCACCGTTCGGCGGAACGATCGGCGATTCAAACCGGTTATCCGGTGATTTCGGTGAGCCACTCGATGAATATCGTGACGGTCTACGTCGGCGGCGAGCGCCATGTGCTGACTGATTCGGCGACTATCCTGTCGCGAGCCAATCAGGCGATCGCAACCCTGGAACGGTACAAGACCAGGCTGGATGAGGTAAGCCGGCAACTATCCAGGGCCGAGATTGAAGACTTTGTCATCCTGCGCGACGTGATGACGGTGGTGCAGCGGCTCGAGTTGGTCCGCCGGATCGGTCTGGTGATCGACTACGACGTGGTAGAACTCGGCACCGATGGGCGCCAACTGCGGCTGCAGCTAGAGGAGCTGCTCGGCGGCAACGACATCGCACGCGAGTTGATAGTCCGCGACTACCACGCCAACCCAGAACCGCTTGCCAAAGCGCAGATCGACGCGACCCTGGACGAGCTGGACGCCCTCTCCGACACCGAACTCCTCGATTTCACCGCGCTGGCAAAGGTTTTCGGATATCCAACGACGACGGAGGCGCAAGACTCGGCGCTGAGCGCTCGCGGATACCGCGCAATGGCAGCCGTCCCCCGGCTGCAATTCGCCCATGCTGACCTACTAGTCCGCGCGTTCGGCACGCTGCAAGGTCTGCTGGCGGCCAGCGCCGGCGATCTGCAATCCGTCGACGGCATCGGCGCGATGTGGGCTCGCCATGTGCGGGAAGGATTGTCGCAGCTGGCCGAGTCGACCATCGCCGATCAATGACTCGATCAGCCGCCCTGGGCGGGCGGCGCCTCCGGTGGCGGGGCCTGCGCCGGCCCAGGGGCCGGCGCGGGCCCCGGCGGCTGTGGCGGCTGATTGAGAACGAACGGAACCGACAGAGACCGAAGGTTGCCCAGCTGGACAACGAGGTTGTAGGTACCGGGCCCGATCGCCGGCCGCGGCAGTGGGCACTTCGGTGCCGAACCCATGCCCGTCCACGTCACCGCGGTCGTCACCTGCTCGCCCGGGGTGAACATCTTCAGCAGGGTCTCGTTGGAGGGAGCGCAGTCCAGATTCGACCACAACCGCTTGTTATCCAGCGAGTAGACGTAGGCCGCAAGCACCGCTGCACCGACGTCACGTTTGCACGACACCAGCCCGATATTGGTGACGACCATGGTGAATTTCGGCTGATCACCGATGTAGTACTGGGGTGAGTTGGTCAATCCCTTGACGGCTAGCGTGGAATCGGGGCAATCATCGCCCTCTTTCAGCACCGGCGGCGGTTGCACCGCAGCTGTGGGGGTCGGGGTTTCCAGGTTCTGGCCCTGTGGCGGTGCTGCCGGAGTATTGCCTTCGGCTTGCCCAGCGGCTGCTGGCGCCTGGGGCGCGCTCGAGCCTGGATGACCTTGGGCGGAATTCGGTTTCTCAGCATTGGCGGGTTTGGCGCCGGCGCTATTGCCGACGAAGGCGACGAACGCAGCCACCACGACGCCGACCGCAACGACCGCGACGCCCAGGGCCAGTCCCCTGCGCCGCCAGTAGATCTCGGTAGGTAGCGGGCCACGCGGTTCCAGATCCAGCACATTCACACCGTAGGCCCAGGTCACGCCGACTCGTCCGACCCGCCTCGGCGTGTCGCCAGGTTAGCTGGACAACCGCCGTGCTACTGGGGTCGCAAGGTTGGCTCGGTCGCCGATGTCGTCGATGTCGCCGACCCGATCGCGCAACACTGCCTGTCCGTCGGCAAGCTGGTAGGTGACGCCCACTATCGCCAGCGTGCCGGCGGCCACCCGATCCGCAATGGCCGTCGAACGGCTCATTAGCTGCGAGACCGTTTCGTGGATATGCCGCGCCTCGAACTCGTCTGTACGATTGAGGCCGTCGCGCCTGCCCATCAGGATGGACGGTGCAACTCTTTCCACCACGTCACGCACATAACCCGCCGGTAGCGCGCCACTATCCAGCGCCGTCAGCGCGGCGTTCACCGCGCCGCAACTGTCATGGCCGAGAACCACCACAAGCGGCACGTTCAGCACCGTCACCGCATACTCGATGGAGCCCAGAACAGCTGCGTCGATCACATGCCCGGCCGTGCGGACTACGAACATGTCACCGAGGCCCTGGTCGAAAATGATCTCCGCGGCAACCCGGCTGTCGGAGCAGCCGAAGATCACTGCCGTCGGCTGCTGCCCAACGGCCAGGCTGGCGCGATGCTCGACGCTCTGGCTGGGATGCTCGGGCTTGCCGGCGACGAATCGCTGGTTACCCTCGGTGAGTGCTTTCCACGCGCTTGCCGGGTTGGTGTTGGGCATACCGCTTATCTTGCCGCACCCGCTCATGATCGTCCCGCAGCACATACCAGCCACCAATCTTTTGGCTTGGTACCAACAATCGCGTCGCGATCTGCCTTGGCGCCAACCCAACGTGAGCGCATGGCAAATTCTGGTCAGCGAGTTCATGCTGCAGCAAACGCCGGTGTCGCGGGTACTGCCAATCTGGCCGGAATGGGTGCGACGCTGGCCCACCGCATCGGCCACCGCCGCAGCAACGACTGCTGATGTGCTGCGCGCTTGGGGGAAGTTGGGCTACCCACGGCGGGCTAAACGCTTGCACGAGTGCGCTACTGTCATCGCACGTGACCATGGCGACGTGGTTCCCGACGATGTCGAAACATTGTTGAGGCTGCCGGGCGTCGGTAGCTATACCGCGCGAGCGGTGGCGTGCTTTGCCTACCGCCAACGGGTTCCCGTGGTAGACACGAACGTTCGCCGCGTGTTAGCCCGGGCCGTGCATGGCCGCCCTGACGCCGGTGCGCTGTCGTCGGCCCGTGACCTCGCCGACGCCATGGCGCTACTGCCGAATGACGAAGCGGCCCCGAGTTTTTCACTAGCGCTGATGGAGCTCGGCGCGACAGTGTGTACGGCCAGGGCACCGCGCTGTGGTGTGTGCCCGCTTGACGCATGCGCGTGGCGAGACGCCGGCTTTCCCGCCATGCCTGGTCCGGCACGGCGGGCGCAGACCTATGCGGGAACCGACCGCCAAGTCCGCGGGCGTTTGCTGGATGTGTTGCGCGCCAAGGACTCTCCGGTCACCCGGGCTGAGCTCGATGTAGCGTGGCTGACTGATTGTGTACAGCGCGACCGGGCGCTAGATTCGCTGCTTGCCGACGGCCTCGTGACGCGAACGCATGACGGCCGGTTCGCCCTGGCCGGCGAAGAGTAACTACCCGGAAGGCCGTTGAAGGCAACGGCCGCTGCTGCCATTTCCCCAACCCACCTTCGGATCGCCAGCACAGTTCATTAGCGAATTAACTTTCGTGATGTTTGACAGACGTAATGGATCTCACGTACTGTCCGTCGCATGAACCTCGCGCTTACCGCGGCTGCAACTGGTGGTGATGACCAGTGAGCGCCCTCCTCGTCGGTGTATTGCTACTTCCGCTGCTCGCGTCGCTGAGCGCCCTTCTGGCCGGTTCGCGGCATCCTCGCCTCGTCGGCCGCTTGGGTGCCGCCGCCGCCGGTGTCGGGTTGGTCTCCGCATTCCTGATCGCCGTCCACGTAGCGGTCCACAGCTCCGTGTCGGCCACTCTGCGATCAGCCGATGGCGACCTGATCGCCCAAATCGGGGCTAACCGGCTCAGCGCGCTGCTGCTGGTGCTGGTATACGGAGTCAGCATGGTCGCGCAGGTGTTCGCGCAGCGCTACCTCGCCTGCGACAGCCGATCGTGGTGGTTCACCGCCGGCACTGGCCTGCTTACCGCGGCATCCGCCGGCCTCATGACCTCCGGAACCCTTATCGGCCTAGCCGTCTCCTGGACCTTGGCCGGCACTGCGCTGTGCCTGCTGCTGGCGACCTATTGGGAGCTGCCAGCTGCCCGCGATGGCGTACTGCGGACTGCGGCAGCGTTCCTGTTGGGCGACTTGGCCCTGTGGTTGGGGGTCGGCCTGTTGACCGTGCGGTGGGGCAACATAAGCCTGTTCGACCTGAGCCCCGAGCGATTCCAGCAGTCGTCACCGACTTTGCTTGCAGCGACTGCTTTGATCGTCGTAGCGGCTTTGTCGCGATCGGCGCAGATACCGTTTCACCGCTGGCTGCCAGCTACCCTGGCCGCGCCCACTCCCGTCTCGGCGTTGCTGCACGCCGGCGTGGTCAACGCCGGCGGCGTGCTGCTGGTGCGGCTGAGCCCGATCGTCAGCGGATCTGCCATCGCCATGGGCCTGGCGTTCACCGCCGGCACGCTCAGCGTGCTCTACGGCGGCATCGTGATGCTCATCAAGACCGACATCAAGGGCTCGTTGGTGTATTCGACCATGGCGCAGATGGGTTTCATGATCTTGACCTGTGGGCTCGGCCTGTCCGCAGCGGCGGTATTCCATCTGGTGGGCCATGGTTTCTACAAGGCCACCCTGTTCCTGTCGTCCGGCTCGGCGATAGCCAAGCGTCGCCAGAAGGCGGCTCGGCCGCCTGCGCCAAAGCTCACCCCGGCGCAGTGGCCAGCGATCCAGTTCACGGCGATGCTGCTACCTGCCGCCACGCTCTATGCGGCCAGCAGTGTGGTGCACCTGCCATCCGGAGAACACGGCTCGGCGCACGTGCTGATGGTGTTCACCTGGGCCACCGCCGCGGCAGCGTTGACGGGCTGGTTAGCAAGGAACCCGAGCGTGCGGCAGGTTCTTACCGGAGCCGTGGCACTGTTCGGTGCCGCCATCGGATATGTCGCGTTGGTTGGCGCTGTGACCGGATTCCTTGCTCCCGATCTGCCCCCGGTCACCATTTTGCCCACCTCGACTCTGGGCATCGTCGCAGTGGCCGTCATCCTGGGCGCAGTGGCCTTACTGCGCCAGGCTCCGCCGGACGGCTGGGCCGGTCGCCTGCAGCGTGCCATTTATGCGAAAACATTTGTGGCCGGCCATATTCCAGCTACTCGCCCATCACAATTGCCAACCACCCAATTGACAGGAGCGCTCCAGTGACCATCGTGGCTGACCACGTCTCGACCGATACCCGCCGCGCGCAGTTACGCAGCGAAGTCAACCTGGCCGCCCGCGTGACACCCACGCACTATCCGCTGGAGACTTTCATCGCGGTCAACCCGCTGGCCGGGCTGGAGTCGATGCCCTTCGAGCAGGCAGTCCGACGAGCTGGCGACCTCTACGGCATCGCCGGTGTGCTGGAGGAGACCACCTTCCGCGACCTGTACCGGGCCGGACGGATCACCAATGCCGACCTCGAGTCGACCCTGCGACTGCGCTACCCGACCTTGCTCAACGGAGAGCCGATCCGGATGGGGACCCGGGTGGTGACACCTTTCGAACTGCTGCGCGCTGACTTGCTCAACGGCAGCCTGGCCCCAAAGCCGCTGCGACGCAACAAAACCCGCAGCGAGCTCACCGCCCCGCAGGTGGCCGACCAGGTCGATGCCCAGGCCGCAAAATGGTGTACGGCGTACTTTGGATCGCCGGCAGCGGGCTGGCCGATGCCCGACCACCACAAAGGCTTCTACCACGCTTGGCGGGCACTGGCCCCCGGCGATCAGACGTTGAACCGAAAGGTGCGCGCTGCGCTACGCAAGGTGGCCGATCGCGCCGACGACGCCGCATTGCAGGCCCTGGAACAGCTGGGCGTCGCTGACGAGGATCGCATTACCTACTTGCAAGCCCACTTGACTCGGCTTCCGGGTTGGGCTGCTCACGTCCGTTGGTCCGCCGAACGCGCCACCGGTGTGGACGTGCTGGACTACCTCGCCATGCGACTGATATACGAATCAGTATTGATGTCGCACAACACTTCTGGATCAAATTCAGCGCCCGTGACTGCCATTGGGTCACGCATTCCCTCGGCCCGCGAACGGGCCGCCGCGCTGGCCCAAACATGGGGGCTTGAGGACGTCAGCGACAGCGATTTGGGCGCAGCTGCCCGGGTCGTCTCGGCGCTGCCTGTCACCGCACGGCAACTGGTCTGGCAACAAGCCTACGAAGCGCACTACCGCGACGCGCTGCTGCGATCTTTGGCCGAGGCAAAACCGCCCCAACGCGACGAGCGGCGCCCGCAAGCCCAACTGGTGTGCTGCATCGACACCCGATCCGAGGGCCTGCGTCGCCACATCGAATCCCTCGGCGGCTACCAAACCTTGGGCTTCGCTGGGTTCTTCGCTGTCGCCATCCGATACACCAGCATGCTCGGCGGAGCACCCGACGATCTGTGCCCGGTGCTGATCAGCCCAGAGCATGACGTCCAGGAGAGCCCGGCACCGGCTGCCACGGATGCGGCCCGGCGGCTGCGCGCCGGCAGCCTTCTCATCGCAGCTGCCGAAGCGGCATTTTATGCCGCCAAGCAGGCGCTCATCGCCCCGTTCGCGTTGGCTGAAGCGGCCGGTTGGGCTGCCGGTCCGTGGGCAGCGGCCAAAACACTGAGCCCGCTGGGCAGCGGGACACTGCGACGTCGCGTGCGAGACCGGCTGACACCTCCGGCCCCTACTGTGCTCTCGATCAACGACACCGTGGATCTAACCAGCCGCGCTCTGTACGCGCAGGTGGCACTGATCACCATGGGCCTCACCGGCGGCTTCGCCCGGCTCGTCGTCCTCTGCGGGCACGGCAGCGTCACCGAGAACAACCCGTATCAGGCGGCGCTGGACTGTGGGGCTTGCGGCGGGCAGGCTGGCGGTCCGAATGCCCGCACCGCTGCGGCGATCCTCAACGATGCCAATGTTCGGGCTGAATTGCGCAACCTGGGGATCGCAATTCCGGACGACACCTGGTTTGTCGCCGCCCAGCACGACACCGCAACCGATCGGGTCACCGTGCTGGACCGACACCTGGTACCGGCATGCCATCAGCCGGACGTCCGCCAACTCGTCGCGGATCTCGCTATCGCTGGTGCCGAACTGGCCACCGAACGTTGCTCGGGACTTCCTGGCGGACCAGCCACACCTGGCCCGACGCGTGCGGCTCTGCACGTCGCCACCCGATCCGTCGACTGGGCGCAGGTCTTTCCCGAGTGGGGTCTGGCCGGCAATGCGGCCTTCATCGTCGCGCCCCGCGAGATCACCCGAGGCATCGACCTGCACCGACGCACCTTCCTGCACTCCTACGAAGCCGACGTCGACGCCGAAGGCGGCGCGCTAGAAACCATCCTGACCGCACCCATGGTGGTGGCTCAATGGATCAACTGCCAGTACTACTTCTCGACGGTGGCGCCAGAAACGTTCGGAGCAGGAACCAAGACCATCCACAACGTCGTCGGCGGTGTGGGTGTGCTCGCCGGACACGGCGGCGACCTCCAGCTGGGCCTGCCGCGACAGTCGCTGACCGATGGCCAGTCCTTCGGACATGAGCCCATGCGGCTGCTGACCGTCGTCCAAGCGCCGCTGCTGCGCATCGACATGGTGATCGAGCGAAACCCCGTCCTGCAGCACCTGTTCGGAAACGACTGGGTTTTCTTGGCCGCCCGCGAACACCCCGGCCAGGACTGGCAACGCTGGACCCGCGGCGGCTGGCGACGCTGGGACGCTACCGCTGCGCCCGACCAACACAACGAAAACCACCAGGAGGTAACCCCATGTCACTGAACGGCCTGACCAAGATGACCAAAATCGAACTCGTCGTTCCCGGGGAACACGTGCCCGCGGTGCGCGACCAGTTCCGCGGCGCCGGGGTAACCGGTTTCACCAGCGTGTCCGGCGTGTCGGGGCTCGGTCACCACGGCTACCACCAAGGCAGGCTGCTGTTCAACCAGCAGGCGGCACTAGAGCTGCTGATCACCGTCGTCCCGGACACCAAATCCGAGGCGCTGATCGCCGGTCTGCGTCGACTGCTCGACGAAACGCCGGGGGTCATGTTTGTCACCGACACCTACGTCAGCCGACCCGAGTACTTCAGCTAAACCGCACCAAACCCCACAAGAAAGGAAACAACTATGTCCAACCCAACAATCGCCTGGCAGCGTCTGCAATCGGGTAATCAACGCTTCGCCACGTCGTGGTCGAGGCACAATGCCACCGCCAAGGACGATTCACCCTTCGCAGTGGTATTCCGCTGCGCAGACGCCGACATCGCGAGCGAGGTGGTGCTAGGTCAAAGCTGGGGCGCACTCATCGACATCAGCACCTGGGGGCACGTCATCGACACCGGGGTGCTGGCCACCGTCGAATATGCGGTCGGCACACTCAAAACACCGCTCATTGTCATCCTTGGCCATGACGACTGCGCCGCCATGGACACCGCGCTGGAGGCCTGGAAGAAGGTCAGTTTTCCAGATGGAGCGGCTCGCGCAGTCGTCGAGCAGGCCATATCGTCGCTTGCGCGGCAAGACGTGCAGCTCAGCAACGCCGACGAGCTGTCTGCCGCCCACGTGGTGCACACCGGTGTGTCGCTGCTGCAGAAGTCGGCGGTGATCGCCAAGGCCGTCGACAGCGGGCAGACCGCCATCGTGTGTGTGGCCAACGACGGCAACGACGGCCGACTTCGCGTCTGCGCAACCTTCGGCGATGTTTCCGAAAGTCAGGCACCGCTGTTGGAGTGCGTCTAAGCGGTCATCCTCGTCAGGTCGTCGAGGGTGGGATCGCGGTCCCTACGCCGAGATCGACGTCAGCGTCACACCTTCTCGCGCTTTTTCACGCTGGCGTCGATCTCGACGCGTGCCGACACCGGAGTCCGGCCGGAGCTTTCGGCCGGGTTAGCACACTCGTTGCATAGGAAGGCACCTAGCCGTGGGCAGCTATGCCGGGGCCGTGATCGCCATGGGCACCATGCACGGCAAAGAGCAGCAAGTGGCGCCAGCTTTCGCCGACGAGCTGGGCGCCCATGTCATCGCGCCGCCCGGAGTCGACACTGATCAGTTCGGCACCTTCACCGGCGATGTGAACAGGACATTAGCGCCGCTGGCGGCGGCCATCGCCAAAGCGCGATTGGGAATGCAGGTTGCCGGAGTGCCCTACGGTCTGGCCAGCGAAGCCAGTTACGACACCTGGTTTGGCACGCTGGCGCTGCACCAGGAAATCTTGGTGTTCGTCGACGACAGCCGCGACATCCAGGTCGTCGAAGGGGTCAATACCCCCGGCGCTCCTGGCTCTCCTCGGCTGGTCGACTCCGCCGATGAGGCCCTTGCCGCGGCATGGAATTTCGGGTTTCCCGGCCAAGGCGCCACAGTCAAGGCCAGCGTCGACAATCGCGTGCGAGTCTTCGGCAAGGGGATCACCGACGCGGACACTCTGCATTGCGTCGTCGACACCGCAATGGCTGCTGCCGACGATCATCGGGCCTCGGTGGAACCCGACTTACGGGCACATCACAACCCCAGCCGCCGCGATGTCCTTGCCGCCCTGGCGAGCCGGCTCGCTCGTCGGCTCGCCACGCCCTGCCCGGAGTGCGGTTGTCCCGGATACGGCAAGGTTGGGGTTCACGATGGTTTACCGTGCCAAGCATGCGGTGGGCCCACCAGCCTCATCGCCGCCGATATCCATGGGTGTCCGGCCTGCGAGCATCACAACGCCATCGCACGAAACGGAGCGCTCGCCGAGCCACGCTATTGCCCGCGATGCAATCCATAGTTGGTTGCTCGCACGCCGAGTACCGGACTACGACAAGGCCGCGACGAGTTCGCCCACCGTGTGGCTGGCTTCGAGTGGATGGCGCAGTTTGCCCTGGGGATTGAGCTCATACACGTTGCGACGACCAATCTTCGACTTGATGAGGTAGCCCTCGTCGGTCAGATCGGTCAAGATCGCTTGCACCGAACGCTCGGTGATGCCGATGCGCAATGCCAGTTCACGAGCTGTCATAGGCTCCCGAGTCGACACGCATAGCAACACGTGGGCGTGATTTGTCAAGAACGTCCAGGTGCGGTCAAAAGCCTCGCCAGCGGGCCGGGGAGCCATCCTGCGGCTCTCAGCAACGTTCATCACCTCATCTTACCTTGCAACCAATTCACGTAAAGTAATTCGCTAATGATCAACAGCGGTCCGACCGCAGCACCAGGGTGCAGGCGAATTCGACGGCTCAGCCGCCGCTGCTACCAGCAACGATGACATTGAGGGCCTTCCGCTCGCGTGCCGAGCCAAAAGCGTAACGCGGTTCGGGGCCCCCAAGGCCGTGATCACCGAATATTATCGCGGGTGTCATCTTGGCGTGGGATCGCGGTTCTTGCGCCGAGATTCACGTTAGCGTCACTTCTTCTCGCACCTTTCCGCGCTGGCGTTGATCTCGTCGCGGGTCGGGTGAGCGCTGGCCTCCGGGCAGACCGACCCTCGAGGAACTGCCGGCGCGACCACTTAGGCATGGTTCGGCGCCGCCAAGAACGATTCGATAGCCTTCCGATACACCTGCGGTGCCTCGTCATGCACCAGATGGCCGGCTTGCGGCACTTTCAGATATGTTGTCGGAACATCTCTTTGAGCCATCTGACGCATCTGGCCGGGTGGAGTTACCGAATTGCCCGCCTCGATGAGTAAGGCCGGCGCCCGCACTGACCGCCATTGCGCCCAGTAGTCGCGGGTGCCCCACTCGGCGGCAATGTCGACCCACCGCGCGGTCTGGCCGTGCAGCCGCCACCCGGTGGGCGTGCGGTCGAAGGCTTCCAGGAAGTACTGGCCGGCGACCGGGCCGAACTCGGCCAATACTTGCTCAGCAGAATCGAATTCAACCGGCAGGGTATGCAGCCACGGCTCCCACGGGCCGGTGGTACGGCCCCGAAAGTCCGGCGCCATGTCCTCAATCACGAGCGCCGAAACCAACTCCGGATGCTGCGCGGCCAGACACCACGAATGCAGCGCTCCCATCGAGTGTCCGATCAGCCTGACCGGCCCACCCAATGTGGTCACCGCAGCCCGCAAGTCAGCGACAAAGCGCTCGGTGCTGATCGGGTAAGGGTCCGCCGCGTCGCGGCCTCGATGCCAGGGCGCGTCGTAGGTGTACACCACGCCCAGCCGGGTCAGCCATGGTAGCTGCCGTGACCAGGTGCTACCGCGGCCCATCAATCCGTGCACCAGAACCAATGATTCGCCCCGCCCGCCGCGATGGAGCAACAGATCGGTGCGCATGCCGGGCACGGTAGCCTAGCGGCATGCCAGTGGTGAAGATCAACGCCATCTCGGTGCCTGCCGGTGCCGGCCCCGAGCTGGAGAAGCGTTTCGCGCACCGCGCGCATGCGGTGGACAACTCGCCGGGTTTCCTCGGCTTTCAGCTGCTACGTCCGGTCAAGGGCGAAGACCGCTACTTTGTGGTGACACACTGGGAGTCTGATGAAGCGTTCCAGGCCTGGGCAAACGGGCCCGCGAAAGAAGCCCACGCCGGGGAGCGGGCCAACCCCGTGGCGACGGGCGCTGCGCTGCTGGAATTCGAAGTGGTACTCGACGTTGCCGGGAGCGGCAAGCCTGAGTAGCCGGCCGATGCCGCCGCGCCGGGCGGTGGCGTGGAGCGCGGCTGCGGCGTTGGTGATCACCCTGGCCTCGGGTTGCGCGCACTCACCCACCCCGACCGCTAACGCAGCGGACCCGAGCCGCCGGATCGACACCACAACTCCGCCCGGCCTGCGCGCCCAGCAGACCGTGGACATGCTCAACTCGGACTGGCCGATCGGCCCGGTCGGAGTTGGCACTCTAGCTGCGCCTAACCAGGTCGACTCGGTCGAACACACCATGGAAGAGCTGTGGTGGGACCGCCCGTTTACCGTCGAGGGCGTCGACCTCGGCGCCAGTGTGGCCACGCTGCATGTGGTGTCGTCTTATGGCGCCCGGCAAGACATTCGCATCCACACCGACGACGACGGCCAGGTCGACCGGTTTGACCTCGAGACGCAGCACCCGTCGATCAGCACCTGGCGAGACGTCGACGCGGTGCTGCGCAAAACCGGAGCCCGCTACTCCTACCAGGTTGCCAAGGTGACCAACGGAAACTGCGACCCAGTGGCGGGCGCCAACACCCGCGAGTCATTGCCGCTGGCGTCAATTTTCAAACTGTACGTGTTGCATGCGCTGGCCGGCGCAGTCAGCGACGGCACAGTGTCCTGGAATGAAATGCTGACGGTGACCACCAAGAGCAAAGCGGTGGGCTCGTCAGGATTAGAACTGCCACCCGGCGCTCAGGTCTCGGTTCGCACCGCCGCCGAGAAGATGATTGCCACCAGCGACAACATGGCCACCGACCTTCTCATTGGACGGCTGGGCACGCACGCGATCGAGGAGGCGCTAGCCACCGCCGGCCATCACGATCCGGCCAGCATGACTCCGTTCCCCACGATGTACGAGCTATTCTCCGTCGGCTGGGGGCAGCCAGACCTGCGTGACCAATGGGAACATGCGACGCCGCAAGCTCGCGCCCAGTTGCTGCAGCAGGCCAATGCAACGCCCTACCGGCCCGATCCCACCCGTGCCCACACCCCGGCCTCCATGTACGGCGCTGAGTGGTACGGCAGCGCCGAGGATATCTGCCGGGTGCATCTGGCGCTGCAAGCCGACGCGGTTGGTCAGGCCGCGCCGGTCCGGGAAATCCTGTCCGCGGTCGCAGGTATCCAGCTGGATCGCAACGACTGGCCCTACATTGGCGCGAAAGCCGGTGGCCTGCCCGGCGACCTTACCTTTAGCTGGTACACCGAGGACCGGACGGGACAGGCGTGGGTGGTGAGCTTTCAGCTGAACTGGCCCCGCGATCACGGACCAACGGTGACCGGTTGGATGCTGCAGGTCGCCAAGCAGGTTTTCGCGCTGGTGGCTCCGAAGTAGCTAGAGCCGGAGCGTCCAGCGGCCGCTGCGGTAGTGCATGACGGTGCGGCTAAGTGGTGCAATGTCGATGCGCCAGAACGAGTTTGGTGAGACATCAAGTACCACCAGGATCGCTGCACGAATCACCGCTGGATGGGTGACCGCCACTGCATTGCCGGCCAGCGACGCCAGCCATCCGGCCACCCGGTCGATTAGGTCGACGATCGACTCGCCGCCGTGCGGCGCCGCGGCCGCATCGGTCAGCCAGGCGGTCAGCTCTTCGGGGTCGACACTCTCCAGGGCTGCACCGCGCCACCGTCCGCAATCGATGTCGGCCAGCCGCGGCTCCGTTGTTGCGTTGAACCCCAACAACTCTGCGGTTTGTCGGGCGCGCCGCTCGGGTCCGGCGAGCTGGGATGTATTGTTCCGGATAGCCAAGCGCGCTGCGGCTTCGGCCTGCCGACGGCCGATGTCGTTAACCGGCTCGTCGGCGGGAAAACGCGCGGCTGACATGGCCTCAGTCAGCGCGTGCGACACCAGAGTCAGCCGGATGACGGGACTCTTTCGGCACGTTCACCCAGCAGCCGGCCCGCGAGCACCGAGAAGACCAGCCCGATGGTTACCCACAGAACCAGCTGCGTGACCAGCGAAACCAACCGGAATTCGTAGAGAACGTCAGCGGGAAAGCCGGGATAACTGATCGCGCCGGAGGGGTCGCGCATTGGGCCGGGTGTCTCGGCCACCGTCGGCAACACCAGCATGACCAGCGCAATCACCACCACATAGGCCGCTGCTGCAATCAGCCCGGCGTTCCACGCACCAACGCGCACCGAGAGCCGGCGGGCCAGCCAGACCACGGCGATCGCCAGCACCACCGACGCCAGCACCATCACCAGGTACCACAGCGTGCGCGATCCGATCGTGTCTGCCTGACCGACCGCCGGCGGATTGGGTGGATACTTCAGGAATGGCACCAGATACACCGCGGTGAAGGCTCCGGCCGCGAGTCGGATCGAAAGTGCGCGCGGCCCAACGCTTCCCGCACGCCCATGTGCGACGCTGAACAGGACGGCGAAGAGGGCGCCCATCGCGATCCCGAAAACCAGGACCCCGAAACCCAATCCCGCGTTACCCTGCACGCCGCGGGTAAACAATTCGACGCCGTGCTCGTGCACGCCCGCAGCGTGTGCGACTTCGATGCGGCCGTCCTCAAAAGCGATTGCGCGGCCTATGACGGGCTCGGCGAACACGCGGGCGAATAGGAACGCCAGCACCGCGCCGGCCGCGCCCGCCAGCAGACCGCGTGCTATCAGACGCTTCTCCACGGTGGCCGCTCAGTGGCAGGGGAATCCGAGCAGATGCCTTGCGTCGTGGAAGAACTCGTGCACATGTGAGTCGCTGCCGAACAGCGATGCGGCACCCTGATCGATGCCGACGAAGTAGAGCGCCAGCAGCGCCAGGAAGGTGGTGGCCGCCAACCAGAGCGTCGCATGTGCCGCCGACAGATCAACCGATCCGACCTGGGCCGTCGGGGAATTCGTCACAGTCCACTCCTTCTGGGGATTTCACGTCCCGATTTGGCGCTGGTGACGAGTCTCACCAGGATTCCGTTGCTCGTCGACGAGCGCTGACAACACCCGTCAGTGTAGAGCGTGTGCCGCCGAGCGGCGATACGGTCAGCCGTGCTGGCCGGGCGGACCGAAAGCGCCTGGGGCGCCTGGGCTGCCCGGCGCACCCGACCCGCCTTTGCCACCCGGCCCAACTCCACCGGGGCCGGGCTGACCGGGCGGGCCGCCAACCCCGCCCACACCGCCGCTCCCGCCAGGGCCGCCGATACCGTGGCCACCTGGGGCGCCACCGAACAGTCCGCCCGCGCCGCCAACTCCACCAGCCCCGCCGTCGCCACCGGCACCACCGGCACCACCCTTGCCGCCATCGC